>CAZZVO010000231.1:0-6527 GCA_964657505.1 uncultured Mucilaginibacter sp. | reverse complement strand
GAAAATAGCTTTACTCGGATACGGAAAAATGGGCAAGATGATCGAGCAGATTGCCTTAGAACGGAAACACGAAATTGTTTTAAAAATTACTCAGGAAAACCTATACGATTTAACATTGGCCAACCTACAACTGGCTGATGTAGCAATTGAATTTAGCACGCCGCGAACCGTTTTGGCTAATATTGAACTTTGTTTTGAAGCAGGAATTCCAGTTGTAGTTGGTGCAACAGGTTGGTACAATCAGTTAGAAACGGTTAAAAACGAGTGTTTACAACAAAACGCTGCACTGATTTATGCTTCCAACTTTAGCGTTGGCGTAAACATCTTCTTCCACATTAATAAAATGCTGGCGAAGGTGATGAACCAATTTCCTGATTACGAAGTCCAGGTTGAAGAAATACATCACACCAAAAAGTTAGATGCGCCAAGCGGAACTGCCATTACCATTGCCGAAGGCATTATCGAAAATATGCCGGTAAAAGAAGCATGGGTAAATGTGGTTTCGGGTCAGGTTGATGATAATTCACCAGCAGTAATCACACCAAACCAATTGCTGATTGAATCGCACCGCATCGAAAATGTTCCCGGCACACATACCGTAATCTATGGTTCAGAAGTGGATACCATCGAATTTAAACATACGGCACACAACCGTTCTGGTTTTGCTTTGGGCGCGGTGCTGGCTGCCGAGTGGATTAAAGATCGTAAAGGTTTTTTTACAGCCGCCGATCTGTTTAATTTTTAGTCGTAAAAACAGTACTTTCGCCGTTCAAAACAAAAACAATGAGTTGGAAATTCTGGAATAAATCTACCGCTACACCCAAGAAAAAGAAAAGTGCTACACGTGAATGGGTAGATGCCATCATATTTGCCGTTGTTGCCGCCACTTTAATCCGCGGTTTGTTCATTGAAGCTTTTACCATACCAACGCCTTCCATGGAACGCTCGCTTTTAGTTGGCGATTTCCTTTTTGTAAGTAAGGTAAACTACGGCGCGCGCACACCGATGACGCCGGTTTCTTTTCCCTTTGCACATCATACCATGCCGATTTTTGATATTAAATCTTACTGGGATGGTATCAAATTGCCTTATTACCGTTTGCCGGGATTGAGTTCGGTTTTCAATTATCCGATGGATGCCGATTCGCCTTTATATCGTCCGGTTGATAAGCGCGAAAACTACATTAAACGCTGCCAGGGTACGCCTGGAGATACGTTGAAACTAATCAATACGCAGGTTTACATCAACAATAAAGCTGCAATAACGCCGCCGGAAAGTCAGACTTCTTACCTGGTTCGTACTAACGGACAGGAACTGAACCCGGACGTTTTGTATGATCTGCACATTGACCCTTCGCACGGACAAGTAAATGCAACGGATTTAGAATGGATTATGCCGCGCGAAAGTGTGCCGACTTTAAAATCTTACTCCAACATCACTTACATTGCGCCTTACATTCAGCCAGCCGGACAAGCGGATTTGCAAATTTTTCCGCACGATATAAAACTGAAATGGAATGTAGATAATTACGGTCCGATCATCATCCCAAAAAAAGGCTGGACGGTGAAACTGGATTCGACCAACTTTATGATTTACGAACGCGCCATCAAACTGTACGAAAACAACAAGCTGGAAAAACGCGGCAACGATATTTACATCAACGGCACCAAAACCAACCAATACACTTTTAAAATGGATTATTACTGGATGATGGGCGATAACCGCCACAATTCGCTGGATAGCCGTTTCTGGGGTTTTGTGCCCGAAGATCACATTGTAGGCAAAGCACTTTTTGTGTGGATGAGCTGGGATGAAAATGCTTCTTTTATGCACAAGATTCGGTGGAGCAGGTTGTTTATGGGAATTAAGTAGATGCTTCTTTTATAGGTGTAAAATAGGAAAGGTGCGATTGAATAGATTGCACTTTTTGTATTTCAGAACGTAATATAAATGAACAATACTCTAAGTCTTGTCATACCTATTAATTATACTTGTAAAGCCTAAGATTTATATATGTCATCATCTAGAGAACTTAAAATAAGATTTGCAGGAAGATTGATTGATTTACTTGGTCAGCAAATGTATGGTGGAGCCGTTCCATCTGTTGCTGAGCTGGTTGCTAATGCCTGGGATGCTGATGCTCCTAAAGTCGAAATAACAATTCCTCAAGATGTTAAAGTGCCTAATGCAGAGATAATAGTAAAAGATTACGGAGAAGGGATGACATTTGATGAGCTAAACGATTTTTATTTACACATCGGCTATGAAAGGCGTTATCGGGGAAACAGGACACAAAAGGGCAGATATGTTATGGGTCGAAAAGGAATTGGAAAGTTAGCCGGATTTGGAATTGCGGATAATATCGTATTGACATCAGTAAAAGATGGAAATTTAGTGGAATTTACTTTAAATCACGATGAGTTACGCAATGCTGATTCTGCCCAAGGGTTACCTATTCTTCCGGATAAAGATGAACCTACAGATTTACCAAGTGGGGTTACTGTTACATTCAAAGGGTTAAAACTTTCGAGAAATATTAATGCAGATAGCTTTAGAACAAGTATGGCAAGGAGATTTGCTTTAGGTTCCGAAGAAATGCAAATTATAGTTAATGAAGTTTCCATTAGCAAAGAAGATTTAACGTTACAATATAGGTATCCTCCAGCTGCAGGTGTTTGGCAACCAGAAGAAATTCCTGGCTTTGGTAAAATTGAATATTGGTTTGGTTTTTTAGACCAAACAATAACAGATACTGAACTTAGAGGTGTATCAGTTTTTGCAAGAGAACGAGTTGCACAGTTTACGCCATTCTTTTTTAACCTAAGTGGCGGAATAAACGGACAAGTGGCGCTTGAGTACCTAACAGGACAGGTTAAAGCAGATATTTTAGATGAGGATGTAGATTATATAGCTACCGATAGGCAAACAGTTAACTGGCAATTTGATAAGGCTCCCATTTTGGAAGAATGGGGTCAAAGAAAGATTAAAGAGCTTTGTGCGGATTGGAAGAAAAAGCGTAATCAAATTAATATCGATAGATTTCAACACAAACTTGGCGATCTGCATTTAAGAGTAGACAAGTTATCATCTCTGCAAGAAAAAAAGGATATTACTTCTGCGCTAGAAAAGGTTGCTGGGCTTGACCGTATTACTCCAGAAGATTTTCAAGTAATTGCTAATTCTATGGTAGCAGGTTTTGAAAGGGAGAGTGTCAAAAAAGTTATACGAAGAATAAATTCTACAAGTGAAGAAGCTTTGCCGGAATTGACTGAAGCAATTAAAGAATGGGATATTATAAGTGCAGTTTCAACCGCAGAAATTATTTTAGGCAAAATTGAAATTATAAATCAATTCAAAAAACACATTGATGATAGGCTTGCGGAAAAGTCAGCCAGAGGAGCATTAGATATGCAAACATTTATTAAAGATTATCCTTGGCTACTAGGACATAAATATGAACAATTACAGCCAGCGGATTTTCATCATGAAAAAGGAGTTGATAAATGGATTGAAGATGTTATTGTTCAAATAAACAAAGTTGAGTATTCTCGTGCTGACGAGCGGGATGGTAGACGTTTTGACTTATTGTGTATTAAAAATGATTGGCAGATTGTAATATTAGAACTCATGCGTCCTGGACAACATGAAGATTATGATCACATTATGAGACTTAACAGGTATGTAACTAGAATCCAATCTCACTTAAATAATTTAGGTACTAATATTGATTTTAGAGGTAAAACCGTTTTTGGAATATTAATCGCAGATTATTCATCTACTGATTCATCTTTAGGTAGCACAAAACAAGATTTAAGAAGTAACATAGAGTCTATAACTTGGGACGGCTTATTCCAACTTGTAAAAGAAAATTACAAAGATTATTTTGATCTTTTGAAGGCAAAAGCACCAGAAGATTCCAGATTAAAAGGATTAATTAGTTAAATTGAGAAATGGTATATAATTCAATTGACTTGTTTAGCGGAGTTGGGGGCTTGACAGAAGGTATGCATCAAGCTGGTTTTCAGACAAAAATAGCAATTGAAATTGTGGAAGAAGCAGTAGTTGGCTTTAAATTAAATCACCTTAAAACCGAAGTTTTACAGAAAGATATTCGTTTAATTAAAAAAGAAGAACTTATAGAGTTACTAAAAGGCGATCGTATTCATCTTTTAGCCGGATGCCCGCCATGTCAGGGTTTTTCTTCTATACGCAGATTAAACAGAGAAAGTGTTAGTGACCACAGAAATGATCTTGTACTTGAATATTTAAGGTTAGTGAAGGAACATTTACCTTATACTATAATGATGGAGAATGTTCCTGCCTTAAAAGATTATATACTTTTTAAAGAAGTTGTTTCTTCATTAGAACAAATTGGGTATAATATAGATGTTGATGTTGTAAATGTCAAAGATTACGGTGTTCCGCAAAGAAGAAAACGTTTAGTAATGGTTGGTTCACTATTAGGGCCAATTAAAATAGCAAGGAGTACAAATGAAAAAACAACCGTTCGGAATGCCATTGGAGGGTTAGAATCCATTGAAAAGACAACTGATGATTTGCATAAAATTAAAATGCAACATTCAGATAAAATTCTAAATCGTATAAGCTTAACTCCAAAAAATGGAGGTAGTGCAAAAGATCTCCCACAAGAATATAATTTAAAATGCCATCAAAAAACTAATATAGGATTTAATGATGTTTACGGTAGATTAAGATGGGACGATTATTCTACAACAATAACCGGAGGATGTTTAAATCCTTCAAAAGGAAGGTTTTTACATCCTGAAGAAAATAGGGTAATTAGTCCAAGAGAAGCAGCACTTTTACAATCCTTTCCTATTAATTACAAATTCCCCACAAATATTTCCAAAGCTGCTTTAGCTTTATTAATCGGTAATGCACTTCCTCCTAAATTTAGTTACGTTCAATCATTAAATATAAAAAACCATTTAGATAATTATTTTCCAATTATTTGAGCAACTAAATGATTTTGCCAGTCATTGTTTTTCAATTGGCATTGCCATAAAACAATTATTTTCCAGTTTAAATTTATTAATGCTGCTTCTGATTTTTGATCATTGACAGCATTTTTATTAATTTTATCTGCCCACCATTCTGTTCTTGTTTTAGGCAAAGATGCTTTTGTACATCCTTCGTGTCCATGCCAAAAGCACCCGTGAATAAAAATAATAGTTTTATATTTTGGTAACACTATATCAGGTTTACCAGGGAAATTTTTTACATGTAAGCGGTAACGAATTCCATTTTTATGAAGAAATCTTCTAACCAACATTTCAGGCTTTGTATCCTTACTTTTGATGCGCGACATATTATAACTTCTGGTTTCCTTAGAATGTATATCTGTCATTTAATCTACTTTTTATAAACTACGTAATACTGTTTTTATGCCTTTAAAAACAGTATTAATTTAATTTTTCCACACCCAACTTCTCCGCCAACTCATTCAAATCCTTCACAACCGCATCCACCAAAGCAATACCATTTACTTTTCGATCCAGTTTACAAAAAGAAAGATGCTTCTTTTATCGATTAAATTTAAATCCCTTAGCTTGTTTGCATTAAAAATGCCAGTTTAATTGTACTGTTTATTCGCCTGCTGCTGCAATAAATTTCTCAGCTAATTGTTGAGACAACCTAAAATTGGATTGTTGAATTAAATCAAGGTAAGGACGAAATAAAGGTACAATACCTTTTTGTTTAGCACTTAACAATACGCCTACAGTACCTATTATGGTTAAGCCAAGTTTTTTAGCTAATTTTCGCGCTAGCAAATCATCAAGAATAATGTAATCACAGGAAATTTCAGAAGCTAAAGCAATAGCACTCGCTTCGCCTAAATCAACATATTGATGAAATTCTTCTTGTAAAGATTGGTTTGCAGCTCGAATAACTACCCATTTTGGTAAAGGGTTACCATATTCTTTTGCAATTTCTGGAGTAGTATATATAGTTGAAAACAACTGATGCAGTATATCAAGTGCGTTAATTTTCTCCAGCAAAATAAAATAGCTCGTATCTGTTATAACAATTTTATTTTTCGAAGGAATGTTTAAAGTCATATAAATCTGTAGCAGCACTTACATCAAAATAATGAACACCATAATTAATTAGGATTTCAGCAAAGTCCCACTTCTTCATGCCACACATTGCTGCCGCCTGACCTAAAGATAGTTTGCCTGATTCATACAACTTAGCTGCAATCAAACGAACGGTTTCATCATGTTCTTTTTCAAGCGCATCCGGAACTTGTAATATCATTGTTGTCATGATATAAATATAAGAATTTGATTAAAATTAAGGCACGGTAATTAGACTAATTCTTTTAATTATTTTGCTGTCTAAGTTTGTAACTCCGTCCTTTAAACTTCAAGACAAAAGAACTTAAAAACAGGGCGAAGACCCGTTTAAAAACATCAGTTGATGTTTTAAGCAAACCTGCGGTTGCTTGTAATACGTTCTTTTTCCTTGATGAAAAAGAACCAAAAAATCAAGACAAACCCGATCCC
>CAZZVO010000230.1:0-6542 GCA_964657505.1 uncultured Mucilaginibacter sp. | reverse complement strand
TGGGAGCAGCAGCACAAGTTTAACGAATTGATCGTTGGAGAGTTAAAGAATATTAAAGGAATCCTTACCATGTTTTAGGTTATCCTGCTATTGCTAACTTTGCGGCTATGGCCGGAATGTAATTAACCATTGATTTTCAAATAGTTAAAAACATGAAGTAACAAATAAGTAACATCACCAGTACGATAAACTACCATAAATCACGATAAAGTAGCCCTAAGCTCGCTTCTATTTTTCCCGCCAATCTGAAAGTGATAGATGACTATTCTATATTATACGCTATAGTTGTAGATCAGCATTAAACGTTGCTAAAATAAGATAAGTTCCCGCGCTGGTCTAAGCCATACACATAAACTGGCATTGCACCGCTTAAACAACCGGCAGCAGCAAGCAGAACACTGTCAAGGGTGGTGCTGCCCAAAAAAAAACAAACACCGCACCATTTACATGCCCTTTACTGTTTTCTGTGGTGCTAATTTTGTGACTGCGGTGTGTTGCCTTTTCTTTTTAAAACAAAGGCGGCTATGTTATGAGGTACGAATTTCATTGCCGCCAAATGCAGGGAGGCTGGCGGAGAATGAAATGTAGCGTGATTACGCGTGATGAATGAACCGCTTGCCGCAACTGCAGGCTCTACGCCTTGCCTTCGTACTTTTCCTTTAGTTCAGCATATAATAGCCTTAACGCCTGGTTATCTTGTTCCAGTTCATACTGGCGGTAGGTGGAGTGGTTAAGTTCAGCCTGCAAGGTTAAGGCTGTATTACCCAAACTAACAATATTGAAATAGTAACTTGGCGGTAGGTTTTCCAGCATACCGTTTTGCTTATACCTCGATATTTCGTCCATCGCATATTTAAGCAATCTTTCCTTGCCTCCTTCAGTATAAATAAACTGCTCGGCATCTATCTCGTAAAGTTTAGCCAGCTGTAAAGCCTGTTTGGCGGTAACATCTACTATCGAATGTTCCAATTCCTTGTATTCACTTTCTTCAATCTGCAAAACTTTGGCAATCTGCGCTTCTGTCAGACCCTTTGCTTTCCTTGCGACATATAACAACCTATTCATAACAAACTATTTTAGTGCGCCAAACCGGATGGCAACACAAATTAAATTATGTGCAGTGCGGTACTGAACCCATCAGGCATGTATTTTACCTATATTGGCGTTATATTTACCGATAATAAACTTTTGTATATTTGGATTATGGAAACATCAACTAAACCATCTAACACGCACATCGGTAGAAAAATTAGCCGAATCAGAGAATTACGTGGCATTAAGCAGGAAACATTGGCATCCGAGCTAGGGGTTAGTCAACAAAGCGTATCCCGAATGGAACAAAGCGAGGTTTTAGAAGAAGATGTTTTAGAAAACATTGCAAAAATATTAGGAGTAACAACGGACGCTATCAAAAACTTTTCTGAAGAAGCCGTGGTTAACTACTTCAACACCTTTAATCAATCAGTATCCAGCAGCAATTTTGGGCATAATAATACCTGCACATTTAACCCACTTGACAAGTTAATGGAATTAGTCGAGGAAAATAAAAAGCTCTACGAACGCTTGTTAGAGGCTGAAAAAGAAAAAAATGCACTTTTAAAGGGTAAATAATAATTCCAATAACATTATTTATAACCCACGAAATTCGTAACTGATTTTTCAAAAGTGGTTAGATTTGCATTATAAAATTGTACGCGAATCGAACCAGATAAAATTTGTAGGCAAACCACTGAAAAACAAAAAAATCATAATTTGCTGTTTATATAGCCTTTACTTTTTACCCCGGCGGTGGGCTAAATTTGCGTTCCTGGTGTGTAATGGTCTGCTTGTTACGGGCGGGGTAAATCATTTTTTTTGAGGTCATTATCACCAATAAATATTGATACTATTAACCCAATTCCAACTATTACATCAACTATATTCCAAATCTGTCGTCCTAATGCTATTTTAAAAAACGGTTGAAATAATAAAGCAAGGGCACCGTAAATAAAGATCGCTTTATTATTGCCTACCTGTTTTTCCTGATATGCTAAAAATAAAAACCCGACCAATGCAACAAATCTTACAAACTGATAAAAGCCATATGGCATATTACGCAGACATAGAAAGAACAAAATTGTCAGAATGATTTTTATTGCTATTTTCATTGTGTCTAAAAACCAATTTTAAAAGTTGATTTAATTGATTTCTCCCCATCTGGTAATAAATCAATTAGATCATTATCGATTTCTCTCAACCTATCCCAATTTTTACTTTCTATAGCAAACTTACCTGCATCTATTAAACTTTTAGCTTGCGAAGGGTTATTCATTTTTGGCAATTCGTTTTTTAACCAATCAAAAATATCGGATAGAAAACTTGGTGTACGCCAACGAATGCCACTAATAATTTTATTTAATTCATCGGTTTTATCTTGGATTTTCAAAGGGCTATTTGTAGATAAAAAAGAAGATTCATCGATTTCAATGTTTTCATAAATTTTCCTTTCGTAATCATTACCATTATTATCTATCCATTCTTTGCATTCCTTTTTTTTCTTAGTATAAATTTCTTTCGCTATTTGAATACGTTTATTTTTTGTTGCTAAATCTATCTCTTGTGTGAGTTTACGTTTTTTATCTTCAATTTGATATGGTTTATCTGTACTATCGTTAGCAGTCAAATCACCGGTTTGGCTACTTATATTCAACATTTCATCTTTTAATTTAGATAAAGCATTGGCTGTTTCGTATTCCTCCATCTTTAAGGCCTCCTCAATTTCGTCATTTAGTTTATTAGACAAAACTTCCACTTCATATTTAAGAAGCTTAACCGAAGTAGTGCGATACTGAGGATTAAAAATTCCTTTAAATTCTTGATCTGCCATATTTAAATAAGCGAATACAGAAATATCCCGTGATTCGGACATTAAAAAAGTTAATTCAATATCTGACCCTTTGTTAATATCTCTTTTAACATTCTTGCCCGATATTTCAAGATAACCAATTTGCTTATTCGCCCCAGGTAATGCATTTTGCGAACCCTCAACAACATTTATTCTGATTAAATCATCCTCACTGCCTTTTAATATGTTTTTATTAATCTGTTTTGTTATTATTTTTTTGTTAGGAAGGCCGCTGTTTTTTTGGAAAATCATTTCAAGTTTCGTATCTCCTTCATTATCGTAGTCATCTACTTCTAAGCAAATGTCTTCTGGTAACGGTTGAACAATACTATTACCCCAACCACTATTTATTCCTATTAATTCAAAATCAGTATCAATTAAGTTGTTATCGTTATCATATACTGATAGTTTAAAAAAATTAAAAGCCTCACTTACCAGCGGTAAATCTTCACTTATTTTTTCAGTTAGTTTTTTCAAACCGGAATTATATCCACCATCTTCACGAGTAATACGATAATACAACCCGTCAGTGTTACCTGTTATACGCGCTGCAAATAATTCTTCTTTTTCTATTGATACTTTTTCGTAGACTGCCCTTATCGTTATCTTAAAATTATTATTGCTTTTTTTATCAGATACAACATCTTTCTGTTTAGTTCCTGCATAATACGCTGCCCCTATTGCAACAGCTGTTGTAGGGTCGATTTCAATATTTATAGGTATTTGTAAAATCTCGCCTACCCTTGACCTAACAAAAGGTATGTAAGTAGAACCACCGACCATAAGGGTAAAATCAACATCGGATGAATTTAAAGAGTTCCTTGTCAGGATTTTTTTTATCATTTCAATAGTTTCGTCGATGTAGGGTTTTATTAAGTCGGTAAACTCCGAACGCGTCATTGTGATTTCTATATCAACATCATTGCCGTTGTCATCTTTAAAATCTGAAATTTCAATATCTTCTGCCGTTTTAGAAGATAATCCGATTTTAGCCTTTTCAGCTTTGTGAATTAAGCCATAGTATTTCCCATTCATTTTAATGTCTAAATCACCATCTTGTAACCTATGTTTTAAATTATCGAATACATACTTCTCCTCCAATTTAGGGATAATAATTTTTTCAACAATAAGTCTATCAAAATCAGTACCTCCTAAAAAATTGTTCCCTTCGTGGTCGAGAACTTTCATTTCCTTATCTTTTATTTTAATTAATGCTACGTCAAAAGTACCACCACCTAAATCATATACGAGCCATTGCCCGTCTTTCATTTCGCGATCCTTTTTCATATTAGCATATGCTAAACTCGCCGCTATCGGTTCTTGTAATAAAACAACTTGTTTAAAACCTGCTTGAATACCAGCTTCTTTGGTTGCATTAGATTGAATTGTGTCGAACGATGCAGGAATGGTGAGTACAATAGCCTCAATTGGATCAGGTGAATTTATAAATGTTTTCAATTCCTTTAGGACAAAGGCTGAAAGTTCAATTGGCGTTTTACTCTCATTAAGTGACTTTATTTTTAAGCTTTCAGATGTTCCCATCTTTCTTTTGAATACACCTACAACATTTTTCGGCTCTTTTTCCAAATATACTTTTGCTTGTTCTCCAACTAAAATTTTATCCTTTCTAAAACCAACTACCGAAGGAATTGTATCTTTCCACCCGTTAGGGTCCTTGAAAACTTTCACTTCCCCTCTGGTAAATTTAGCAATAGCCGAGTTTGTTGTTCCTAAATCTATTCCGTAGTTAATTGTATTTTCCATATATAAATTTTATTTTGATTGAACTATTACAATAGCTTTTTGTAAAATACTTTTAACAGTTTTACCGTTGTCTAAATATGAGCAATAAATTATTGGCTTAATGACTTCTGTTATTTGCAGATTCTCTGTTCCAGAGCCCGCTATCTTTGCATCACAGTCGGTTCTTGTATCATTGAAATTTTCATTAATAGGATTGTAATATGTAACACGGTATGACACATCTTCTTCTTTTCCTTTAAATAATTCGTCTTCTATTATTGAGTTGATTCTATTAATGTTACGCTGAATAGAATTTGTTTCTTCTAATTGAGCCGCTTTCTTTTCAATTTCAAATATCTGATTAATCAAATCCAAGTAGGGTTGTGGCAATCTTATTGCGGTTTTATTTGGTACTTGCATAGTGCTATTCCATTAATTATTAAAATCAGTTTGTGATATTGAATTTGATGAGGTATTTGTTGTATCAGAATATGAACTTCTTACTGTATAAAGTTTCAACCTATAAGAAGGCGTAGATACCCGACCGTCGGGATAATACACTTTATTGAAATCATAAATACTATTATCTCTTTTATATAAGGCGTTTGAGGTAAAATGCCCACTACAACTTGCTTCTCCCTCTTTAATCGACCAATTGTTGCCATAGGCAATCTTTAAATAGTATTTTCCTTGTGGAATATTTTTAACAGCATAAGTAGTTCCATCATTTATAAAGATGAAACGTATGCATTTATCTGTTGAATAATCGAAAATTTTGACTGCAGCGTCCGTCGCCTCGGCTGTTATCAACAACCTATTTTTTACTTTAAAATCATACTCCGGATTGAATGTTGAGCAATCTGGAACATTTCCATCTCGCATAATTACAGATTTATAAAGTTCGTCGTTTTGAGAAGCTGCTGAATTGCTTTCCGTGGAATTATTTGAATTACCCGCGGTATAAGGCTGTGTTTCAGTAGTAGTAGATGTTGAATTATTATAAGATGTACTTGAAGAACCCCCGGAAACATCATTAGATTGGTATATTCCAATACATATAAAAGCAATTAAGCCAATTATAAATCCATACTTCCATATCTTTTGCCAATTATGTAATTCTAATTTTCCATAAAAAGTATATCCACTGTATGTCGGTGAACAATTATATCTTGATAATGGTAATATGGGTATCGCAAAAAATACAAAGTACAATGTTTTACCATATATGGTTGTACCAATGCCATTTATTGTTTTTAAAGTGGGTGCTGAATCGATTGGTTTACCTTCTATGTCGCGTTGTTTTTTTAACTCTAAAAATTCTTTTAAATCAACATCTAATTTTTTCCGTGCTTCTTCCGATACTTTTATTTTTAATGCAAGGTTAATTATATGTAAAGAAGTGTCAATATCCTTTTGTGCGTTCCAACAAGAAATGGATAATCCTCTTAGTGCGTAGCCAATTTGGTCTCTAATTTCATCGCCAAATTTGGGTAGTCCATTTAACTCAATAACATTAATTGATAAATTAAGTGTCTTAATACATGATTTAGCTTTTTTTGATTTATTGTCTACAGTTATAGCAATTATCCTAATCTGCTCAAGAACCGATGCCCAGTTTTTTAAAATTGGTGCGTTAGCTTCTTGTTCTAATTTATTTTCAAGTCGGTCCTTGACAATTAAGTAATTTTTATCATACGTTGCCTTTGTAATACTTTCAACATTCAATCGCCGAATAATATCCAATATTTTGAGTTTAGTTGCATATTCTTCACCCATTTCTAATTGCATATAATTAATACTCTCAGCTGCTTTATTGATTAAACTTTGAAAATATTTTGGCAAAGAATTTAGTATTTCTACAGGGAAATTGGATAGAACTACGTCAAGCGGTCTTGAAAATCCATTTTGTATATAT
>CAZZVO010000229.1:0-6545 GCA_964657505.1 uncultured Mucilaginibacter sp. | reverse complement strand
GAGTTGGCATTGCAGGGAAAGCACAATATTTATAACAGCATGGCATCAGGCATTACAGCAAAAGTTTTGGAACTGCGGAACGAAACCATTCGCGAAAGCATGGGCGATTTTAAAAATATTGAGCACCGGTTGGAGTTTGCGGGCATGATTGCGGGCATCAAATTTATCAATGATTCTAAAGCCACCAACGTTAACTCGGTTTGGTTTGCTTTAGAAACGATGAGTACTGATGTGGTGCTGATCCTGGGTGGCGTAGATAAAGGCAACGATTATACCATGCTGAAAGAACTGGTAAAGCAAAAAGTGAAAGCCATTGTGTGTTTGGGAAAAGATAACAAACGTATCCATGAAGCTTTTGAAGATGATGTGGAGATGATTGTAAACACATTTTCGGCAGCAGAAGCGGTGCAAATGGCATATCACCTGGCAAAAAAAGGCGATACCGTTTTGTTGTCGCCAGCGTGTGCCAGTTTTGATTTATTTAAAAATTATGAAGACCGCGGCCAGCAATTTAAAGCAGCGGTAAAGGAATTATAAAGGAAGCTTTTAGTTAATAGTTGATGGTTCATAGAAGATGGACGCGCAACTATGAGCTATTAACCATGAACTATCAACCACTTACAATGAACCAAAGTATTAACAAAATCCTCAGTCAAACCAAAGGCGATCGCTGGATCTGGCTGATTGTCATCCTGTTGTCGGTTATTTCGGCGTTGGCGGTTTACAGTTCGACCGGAACGTTGGCTTACAAACGTGGCGTTGGTGCAGAATCTATTTTGGTAAAGCACATGGCCATGATTTTTGGTGGATTGGCGTTGATGTATATTTCACACAAACTGGATTACCGTTACTATTCAGGCATATCAAAAATTTTGATGATCGTAACCATTCCGTTATTACTTTATACGCTTGCTTTTGGTAACCATGTAAACGATGCCAGCAGGTGGATTGCCATTCCCGGAACTGGTTTAACTTTTCAAACTTCAGATTTAGCAAAACTCTCCTTAATTACTTTTTTAGCCCGAAGTTTATCGCGCAAGCAGGAAAATATTAAAGATGTAAAAGAATCTTTTCTGCCGATTATGGGTTCGGTTTGTGTTGTTTTTATCCTGATTGCTTTAGCCAATTTATCGACCGCTCTAATGCTTTTTGGCGTTAGCGTTTTGTTGTTGATTATCGGCCGAATCAGCATTAAACAAATTGCTGTAGTATGTTTAGCAGGAGCAGTTTTGTTGGCTGGCGTAGTTTTTTTAGGGCCGAGAAGAAAAACTTATGCTTCTCGTATTCAAACATTTATGCACCCAAGTAAAGTAGACCGCGATAAATCTTTCCAATCCGATCACGCTAAAATTGCCATTGCAACTGGCGGTATTTTCGGCAAAGGCCCGGGTAACAGCACCGAACGTAATTATCTGCCTCATCCATATTCCGATTTTATTTATGCAACTATTATAGAAGAATACGGATTGATTGGCGGTTTTTCGCTCGTTGTAATTTATCTTTTCCTGTTATACCGATGTATTAAAATTGTAAGTAAAGCACCAAAAGCGTTCGGCACTTTATTGGCGGCAGGTTTAAGTTTCAGTTTAACCATTCAGGCTTTTGCAAATATGGCGGTTGCGGTTGGTTTGGGGCCGGTTACGGGTGTGCCGTTGCCGCTGGTAAGTATGGGCGGAACTTCCATTCTGTTTACCAGTGTGGCTTTCGGCATTATTTTATCAGTGAGCCGGCATATCGATGAATACGAAGGGAATTTAAAAGTAGTGGTAGGCGAAATCAGGGAAAAAGAAGAAGCAATGTGAAGCTGTCAGTAGTCGGCTTTCAGCAATTAGCGTTTGCAAAGACCGAAAGCTGAAAGCTGATTGCCGAAAGCAAAAAATAAGTAGATAAAAGAAGTATGGCAAAAAGGGTCATCATTAGCGGCGGCGGAACCGGAGGACACATCTTCCCGGCGATAGCTATTGCTGATGCGCTGAAAAGGCTGCAGCCGGAAACGGAGATTCTTTTTGTTGGTGCTAACGGACGAATGGAAATGGAAAAAGTTCCTGCTGCCGGATACGAAATAAAAGGTTTGGATATTGCTGGTTTTCAGCGAGGTTCGATCTTGAAAAATCTGTCGTTGCCGTTTAAAGTTTTAAGTAGCGTGAGCAAAGCAAAAACCATTATCAAAAACTTCGAACCCGATGCTGTGGTTGGCGTTGGCGGTTACGCTTCTGGTCCGCTTTTGTACGCGGCTTCCACTAAAAGCTTGCCGATTTTGATCCAGGAACAAAATTCATACGCGGGAATTACCAATAAATGGTTGGCAAAAAAAGCAAATACAATATGTGTAGCTTTTGATGGAATGGAGCAGTTTTTTCCGGCAGATCGGATTATCAAAACCGGCAATCCAATCCGCAGAAAATCGGTAGAGATCGAAGGAAAAAGGGAAGAAGCATTCGACTTTTTCAAGTTTTCTCCATCAAAAAAAACAATTCTCGTTACTGGCGGAAGTTTAGGCGCCGGAACTTTAAACAAATGCATGCTGGCTGGTTTAGATCAGTTAATTGCTGCGGATGTACAGTTGATCTGGCAAACCGGTAAATACTATTATAAAGGAATTATAGAGAAATTAGGTTCAACTATCCATCCAAATATTTGTGTTTTAGAGTTTTTAAACCGAATGGATTTGGCTTATGCTGCCGCAGATGTAATCATCTCGCGTGCCGGAGCCGGAACTATTGCCGAATTATGCATGGTAAAAAAAGCAGTTATTTTGGTGCCTTCGCCAAACGTGGCCGAAGACCATCAAACAAAAAACGCTTTGGCTTTGGTTAATCAAAACGCAGCAGTTTTGGTGAAAGATATTGACGCAGAAAATACCTTGATAAAAACAGTATTGAATTTATTAAAAGATGAAAACCAGCAACAAAAACTAAGCATACAAATTGGCAAACTGGCCATGCCTGATGCCGATTTAAACATCGCAAAAGAAGTATTAAAAATTACAGAAACTCAAGCAAATGCTGTTTTTACAGCATAAAAACTATGGAACTTAATAGCATCCAACGTGTGTATTTGATTGGCATCGGCGGGATCGGCATGAGCGGTTTGGCGCGGTACTTTCAGCATCGCGGCTGTTTGGTTGCCGGTTACGATAAAACGCAAACTGCTTTAACAACGGCGTTGGAGCAGGAAAATATCGAAATTTCATATCACGACGAGATCGATTATATTCCGTTTGATTTTAACGAACCGGAAGATGGAACGCTGGTCATTTACACGCCTGCTGTTCCGGCAAATTCTTTGATTTTAAGTTTCTTTCAGGATAAAAAATTCAGCCTTAAAAAACGGTCGGAAGTTTTAGGCATTATCAGCAAAGGCATGTTCACGATTGCGGTTGCCGGTACGCATGGAAAAACTACGACTTCCAGCATGATTGCACATATTTTGCGTGCTTCTGGGAATGATTGTTCTGCTTTTTTGGGTGGCATTGCAACAAATTATCAAACTAACGTTTTGTTCGGAAGTAATGAAATGCTGGTTGTTGAAGCTGATGAATACGACCGTTCTTTTCTCACTTTGCACCCTGATATTGCCGTTGTTACTTCCATGGATGCCGATCACCTTGATATTTACGGTGATAAAAACAGTATGGTGCAGGCTTTCCAACAATTTGCAGCACAGTTAAAAGCTGATGGAAAATTAGTCCATAAAAAAGGTTTGGCTTTAAATCATGGTTTAACTTATGCTGTCGATGGAAACGCTGATGCTTCGGCACAAAATATCAGCATTAAAAACGGAAGTTATTATTTTGATTTCAGAAATGATGAAGTCGAAATTAAAGATATTCAATTAGGAATTGCGGGAATTCATAATGTAGAAAATGCAGTTGCTGCAATACAAGTTGCGTTATTTTTAGAGGTTGATCCTCAGGAAATTAAAACTGCTTTAAAATCTTTTCTTGGCATTAAACGTCGGTTTGAGTACATTATCAACACAGATAAAACTGTTTATATTGATGATTACGCGCATCACCCGGAAGAATTACGGGCGGCGATAACATCGGTTAAAGAGTTGTATCCGCAGAAAAAATTAACCATTATTTTCCAGCCACATTTGTTTACGCGGACAAGAGATTTTGCAGATGAATTTGCCGAAGTTTTATCAAAAGTAGATAATTTGGTTTTACTGGATATTTATCCGGCAAGAGAGTTGCCGATTGCAGGCGTAAATGCAGAAATGATTTTGGAGCGAATGAAATCTTCATCAAATGCAAAAAAATATACGGTAAAAGAAGTATTGGATTATGTGCAGCAACAAAAGCCTGAATTATTATTAACTGTTGGCGCAGGCGATATTGACAAGATGGTTGAACCTTTAAAAGTTGCTTTGCAAGATGTTTAAAAAACGCATTTGGATGCCGATTTTATACGGTTCGATCTGGCTGGTTTGCTTGGGCGGTTTGTTCGTGCTCATGAGTTTTATCGGCATAAAAAAAGCATCGATGCTATGCAGGGAAGTAAAAGTTTACATTCCGGGCAACGAGTATTTTATCGACAGGCAGGAAGTTAACGCCATTTTGCACGTCGGCAGCAACACTTTGGTAGGAAAAAAACTGGAAGACATCAATATACATCAACTGGAAAAAACTTTGCAGGCCAATCCATTTATAGAATTTGCTAAAGTTTATGCAGATATGGACGGCGTGGTGAATGTAGAAATCCGCCAGCGGCAACCAATTTTACGCATATTAAACCGTTTTGCGCAGGATTTTTATGTGGATCAGTACGGTTTAAAAATCCCGCTTTCTGCCAATTTTACCGCTCCTGTTTTGGTTGCAACCGGCAATATTGATGAGATTTTTATCAACCGTGTGGATACTTTACACACTGCAATGGCCAAGGCTTTATATAAAACTGCAGATTATATCCGCAGGGATTCTTTGTGGGATGCACAGTTTGAACAGATTTTTATTACTGCAAACCACGAAATAGAATTAATTCCAAGGGTAGGTAACCAACGGATTTTGTTGGGCAGTGCAGACTCTTTAGATAAAAAATTTAAAAACTTGTTAATATTTTACCAGAAAGCGTTGCCTCGGGTTGGTTGGGGAACGTACAAAGCAATTAACATTAAATACGCCAACCAGATTGTTGCTATTAAAAGCGACTCGGTTTTAAATATGGAGGCGTTAAAGCCCAAACCAAAAGTAGTACAGGACACAAATCATATTATTCAAGACACAATTCAAAACATACATTAGAAATGGAAAAGGTTTCTATCAGTCACGACAAAAACTCGCCAATTGTGGTAGGTTTAGACATTGGTACAACAAAAATTTGCGCTATTGTAGGCCGCAGGGGCAAAGATCACACTGTAGAAATACTGGGGATTGGAAAGGCCGAATCGGCAGGGGTAACCCGCGGCGTAGTATCTAATATTGATAAAACTGTACAGGGCATTACACAAGCCATTGAAATAGCAGCAGCACAATCAAACGTAGAAATCCGCGTGGTTAACGTAGGGATTGCTGGCCAGCATATTAAAAGTTTGCAGCACCGTGGTTTAATAACCCGCCGTGATTTAAACCGCGAGATCAACCGCAAGGATATCGACAAACTAATTGAGGATATGTACAACCTTGTAATGCCTCCGGGAGAAGAAATTATCCATGTTTTACCGCAGGAATTTACGGTGGATAATGAGCCTGGTATTAAAGACCCAATTGGCATGGCAGGCGTACGTTTGGAAGCGAACTTCCACATCATATCCGGACAAGTTACGGCTGTGAAAAACATTGTAAAATGTGTTACCAAAGCTGGTTTAGAAAGTCACGAGCTGATTTTAGAACCATTGGCATCATCAGAAGCAGTGTTAACTGATGAGGAAAAAGAAGCCGGTGTAGTTTTAGTAGATATTGGTGGCGGTACAACCGATTTGGCTATTTTTCATGAAGGGATTATACGCCATACGGCAGTTATTCCTTTTGGTGGAAATAGTGTTACCGAAGATATCCGCGAAGGCTGTTCGGTTATGCGAAATATTGCGGAGATGTTGAAAACGCGTTTCGGTTCTGCTTTAGCGGAAGAAAATAAGGATAATGAGATTGTTTGTGTACCCGGTCTTCGTGGACGGGAATCCAAAGAAATATCTGTAAAAAACCTGGCTTACGTAATCCAGGCAAGGATGGAAGAGATTATCGAGCACGTGTATTACGAGATCAAAACATCTGGTTACGAGAAAAAGATGATTGGAGGAATAGTAGTTACCGGTGGCGGCGCAGATTTAAAACACTTGCCGCAATTGGTAGAATATGTAACCGGTTTAGATTGCCGTATTGGTTACCCAAGCGAACATCTGGCTAAAAATGAAGTACTCCAAAAAAACATTTTTGATGATCTGCAAAGTCCGATGTATGCTACCGGTATTGGTTTATTAATTAAAGGGATCCAAAAAATGGAAGACCAGGAAACCCAACCTGTTGCAGAGGTAAAATCCCAGGCAAAGCCAGCTACTATAGCATCAGAGAAAAAGCATGGACTACTGTCCAGGATGTTGGAAAA
>CAZZVO010000228.1:0-6546 GCA_964657505.1 uncultured Mucilaginibacter sp. | reverse complement strand
GTGCACGCAAAATGGCCAAACGCTGCTGTTGTCCGCCTGAAAGTTGCGTTGGTTTATGTTTGATGAACGGTTCTAATCTTCCAAATTCTAACAATTCACGGATCAGGTTTTGGTCGGAAGTAGCGTATTCCAATTGCTGCTGCACGGTCATGTTTGGAAAAAGCGCGTAATGCTGGAACACAAACCCGGTTTTTCTTTTTTGCGGAGAAAGGTTGGTTTTGGTGGACGTATCGAGCCAGGTTTCGTTATCAACCATAATCTTCCCATGATCCGGATGAGTTAAACCAGCCAGAATCTTTAAAAAAGTAGTTTTCCCGGCACCGGAAGGACCGGAGATTTTAACTAAGCTGCCGGTTTCTATCTCCAGAAAAACTTTCAGTAAATTTTTGCCCTGGTAAGTTGCCAGTTTTTTTTCTATGTCGATGCTGATCATTCGGGCAGGTTTTTAACTGCAAATTTATTGATGATAAAAACAGCAAGGACCAGCACAAAAGTAAGGCCCAATAAAACCAGCGAATAAATATTCGCCGTTTGGTAATCCGTATCTTCCACAGCGTTGTAAATGGCGATGGAAGCGACGCGTGTAACGCCGGGAATGTTGCCGCCAATCATCAGCACCACGCCGAATTCGCCTAAAGTATGCGCAAAAGTCATCACGGTTGCGGTTAGCAGCGATGCGCGGATATTCGGCAATAAAACATGAATAAACGTTTGCCAGCCGGATTTTCCCATAGTAAAAGAAGCATGTGCCAACGAAGTGGGCAATTGCTGCAAAGCAGATTTTACAGGACTAATCATAAACGGCAAACTGTAAATAACCGAGGCGAGCACTAATCCCTCAAAAGAAAAAACAAACTGCACATCGAAATGCTGCAACAACCACTTGCCCAAACCTTGCTGCGGACTAAAAGCCAACAGCAAATAAAAACCAAGCACAGACGGCGGCAAAACCAGCGGCATGGTGAAAATGGCTTCGATTACAACTTTGAAAATCGAACTTCCTTTAGAAAGCCAATAAGCCACAGGCAAACCAAAAACCAGCAAAATACTTGTTGCTGTGAAAGCTAATTTTAATGTGAGCCAAATCGGCGACCAGTCTGTCAATTATGTTTTAGTTAAATGCGATAGCCGTATTTCTTCAAAATATTTCGTGCCGATGTACTTTGCATGTATTGAAAAAACTGTTCGGCTTGCTTGTTTTTTTCGGCGTGTTTTAAAATAACCATGCCTTGTTGAATGGGCTGATACAATTTCGGCTCAATCTTTTTCCAGTACAATTGCTGTTTTTTGGTTGGATCGCTGATCACAGCTTCGGTAGTAAAACCAACATTCGCAACGCCGGTGGTGAGGTAAATATTCACTTGCGCAATGCTTTCGCCATAAACTATTTTAGACTGAATTTTTTGAAGGACATCTTTTCGGTTTAAAACTTCCACCGCAGCTTTTCCATAAGGAGCTGTGCTTGGATTGGCAATTGCTATCTTTTTGATCGGATTACTTTGCAAAAGCTGTTCTAAATTATTAAAATTCAAATTTTGGCTGCTGCAGATAATCAAACTTCCCAAAGCATAAATCACAGGTCTTTGGGTGCTGAAACCTGTTTTGTACAAATCCTCCGGGAAAGCCATATCCGCAGATAAAAAAATATCAAACGGCGCACCGTTTTTAATTTGCGTGGTCAAATTGCCTGAAGCACCAATAATTGGTTCGATCCGGATACTTGTTTTACGGGCAAAATCTTCCTGCAAAACTTTGATCACGGCTTGCATATTGGCGGCAACAGCAACTTTTAAGCTTTGTGCCGAACCGAAAATTGGCAACAATAAAACAGCCAGGCAAAGCAATACTGTTTTTATTGGGTGAATTTCATGTTGAAGGAAGACCGATTTCATGGATATAAATTATGCCTGTAAACGAAGTGTTTTTTGGTCGATTTAAATTTGGATAAAAATCCTGATATTCTCTCCTAAAAAATATCTTTGCAAAGCATGGCTTACAAGTTTGTGGATAATTACCGGGAAAAAGGCGCGCGGAAACAGTTGGTGAAGTTTCTGGAAGAAGTGAAAAAGATTGGCGACAAGCGCGTGCTCAACGCCATGGCAAAAGTGCCGCGCCATTATTTTTTCGACGAAACGTTTTGGGTACAGGCTTACCGCGATATTGCTTTCCCAATTGGCGACGGGCAGACGATTTCCCAGCCTTATACTGTTGCTTATCAAACGGAATTATTGCACATCCAGAAAAAAGACCGCGTGCTGGAAATTGGCACAGGTTCAGGTTACCAAACATGCATTTTATTGGAATTAGGTGCCGAAGTTTTCACCATCGAACGCCAGGTAAAACTGTACGAACGTACTTGCAAAGTGCTGCCGTTGATGGGTTACCATGCGCATTTTTTCTGCGGAGATGGTTCTAACGGCATTCCTGCAAATGCACCTTATGATAAAATATTGGTTACGGCCGGTGCTCCTTTTATCCCCGAAATTCTGTTGAAACAACTACGGATTGGTGGTTTATTGGTGATTCCAGTTGGAGATGAAAAATCTCAACTAATGACAACCATCCTCCGCGTAAGCGAAAAAGACTACGAAAAAGTAAGTTTAGATACTTTTAGGTTTGTGCCGCTGGTTGGCGATCAGGCTTGGTAGTGAAGAAATATTCAGTATCAATTAGCAAGTATTTGAAGCTATAATCTATCAACCATTACCCATTAACTATTTCCCTCCTTCCTAATTCCCCGCTCCATCTGCCTGTGCTCTTTTTACAGCGAATTGCCCAACTTTTGCACCGGTAACTAAGCCCATTTCTACATCGCTTCGATAATGGATGGCACCGTACAAACGCGACATGGCGGCTTCTTTGGCCATATCGGTAAACATACTTCCACGGTCTGGCAACAAATAAGTTAAAAAAGTAGCAGCAGCAGCACTAAAGTTAGAGTGGCCGGAAGTATAGGAAGGGAAATTTGGTACGCCAGTTAAAGTTTTAATGTCAGGGTTCATTTGGCAAGGGCGTGGGTTGAAGTAGAAATACTTGGCATCCCAGCAAACAATTGCGGCGTCCATTTCGGCCATGTTTAATAGTGCCATGTTGCGTGCCCAGCGTACTTCGCTGTAATTTTCTTTCACGAATTCGGTTGCTGCAATATAATTCCAATGACCGGGAGGCGTGTACGTGCCAACGCCATCAGCCCAAAAAGAAACAATGGCCTGGCGTTCGCGGGTGGCGTTTTTGCTGTAGTATAAAACCTCGTCGGTTTCATTTTTAAATTCCACAGAATTAGTTGAATAGGGCGGAGCTGGCCGCAAAGAAACAACGGTGAGCGTATCAAACAAAAACGGTAAAACTTTAGAGAATAAAGGAAGCATGGGCGGCCTTTTTGGTAATTCTAAGCTGGTCCAATATTGTTCGTTTCTGGCCGAGGTTTGTACTTCTAATTGTTTCCATAATGCTGGTGTGCCAATTGCTTTTCCTGCGCGGTCTGCACGGGCGCGCGCTGCAAAAACATCAGCGACTTGTTTACCTAATAATTCTCCGGCTTCCAATTCGCCCCTCACATTAGCACCTGCCAGCATGCGGTAAGTTTTTTGTTCGGCAGCTTTCTGCTCTATGTACGCTATTTCTGTCGGGAATAATAATTTCATCATTTCAACCGCTGCGCCGGATACCACAGCATCTTCACTTGGATAGGAGGGCAGGTCTGATTTTGGTATTAAAGCCTGTACCGCAGCATCGTTTTTATACGGTGCTGAGCGGTTATATTGTTTTTTGAAATGCCAGGCAGCAACTAAAGCATCGTACTGGGCAGCACTAACGTAAGCATAAGCGCGGGCAGCATAAGGCGGATTAGAAAACGGGAACTGCGGATAGGCAAACGGGTTAGTAGAATTTGGTGCAGGATAAGTTCCGTCATTATCCTGGTAGGGCGGCAGATTATGTTTAGCTACCAAGTCGCGCAATATTTCGTTCCAGCGCAGCACGGCGCCGGCGCTCCAGTACTTGATAGATGCTCGCTGATCATTGCTGATATTACTTTGCAAGGCTTTGATCTCATTCAAATCAGCCACATAAGCCGGAGAAGTTAAAGCATCTGGTGCAGCAACCGTAAATGCACTGGCGTTGGTAATTAAAATTGGGTTCCAGGAATCCGCGTTTAAATCCAGTTTTGTGGGTGCTAATGCCGGGTAAAGTGTGTTGCGTTCGGTTACTGTTTTGTTGCAAGACCAATAGGTGAAGCAAACGAAACAAGCAACTATGGTAAGAAGTATATATCTTTTCATTTGAGTGATTGATGTTGATTGACTATTTCTTGTTTTTAGAAAAATTCATAAGGTAATAAGCACCTCCGTGGATAGTTGTGCTTTGGCCAACATTCCGCCCGGCCAAAACATAGTCGCCCCCGGCAGTAAGCTCTAAGCCTTTTAACCGCACAAAACTATATTTAAAGTTTACGCCAGCCATCGTACTGTTCATCCTGTTGCTTACAAAAGGCATATCATTTTTGCGGATATCAAAACCGCCCAAAGTAGTATTATTTTGCACAACAGCTTCTGCAATCCAGGTACTGCTGCGGTAGCCGGTGCGCAAAGCATAATTTGTAAGGTTAGGCAAGGCTACCTGGTTGCTATAAATCATTTCTGTGGTGTAGTAGGAAGTACGGTCGATCGAAATCAAACTTCTTTGCATAAACTCACTTGATCCGGTGACGAAGTATTTGCCAATTTTATAGTCGGCCAGTAAACGGAACATTAAACTTTTGCTTTGAGAACCAATGGCCATAGGCATAAAATCAGCCTGATAATTACTCAGCGGCAAAGAAGCACTCCCGATAGCAAATAAACTAAACCGGCCTGTTCCGAAGTTAGAACGTAAGGCACGCCACTTTACGGTAAACATTAAATCCTGCACTCCTTTTAAACCTTCAAGCGTGCCACCTGATGCATAGGTGGTGATATAAGGCACAGAAGCCAGCAGATTTAAGTTGTTTGAAACACCATAATTAACCATTGCACCGTAGGAACTGGTGCTTAAAGTGCCAATATTAAGGTTATTGCGTTTAAAAGTACCTTCCCAATAATTTTTCCAACTGGAATTGCTGTACATAAATCCGCCGCAGAAATAGTTTTTAGGGATCATGATCGCATCCGCATCCGTTTGGGCAGTGGCAGAATGTGGAAATACGAGTAAACAAATCAGGGTTAAATAGCAACTGTGAAAGCACAGCGATAAGAACTTCATTTTATTAATTCCAGGATTTAAATTGGTAATTGGTTTATTATCCTGTAAAGGTAGATTAAAATTTTTAAGCTTTTTTAATTTTATATCAAAAAAATTACAATGCTTTTTTTAGTAAGGTAAAATTGCTTTTTTAGTGCTGATTCCCCATAAATAGGAGAGTTAGCTGGTGGTTTTGGGGCGATAAAAGAAGCATCAGAAGCTTATATAAATCTATCAGCAGATGAATCTTAAAACAATTAACATTTTTTGTTGTAGAGCGAGGTTTCAGAAAATAATCATGGAAAATAGGCTTTTTCAGTAATTATCTATTTCTTAATACTTGGTATTAACCACTTGATACTCAAAGTCTCTTCAATTACCTTTTCATCACCCTATCCATTTCAATTTTAGAATCTCGTTCTTTCATCGTTTCGCGTTTATCAAAGCTTTTTTTACCTTGGGCGAGGCCAATCTCAATTTTTGCAAAACCTCGGTCGTTGATGAAAATCGTAAGCGGCACGATGGTAAAGCCTTTTTCTTCCGTTTTAGAAAGTAATTTTTTCAGTTCTTTTTTTTGAAGGAGCAAAGCGCGGTCGCGTTTGGCTTCGTGGTTAAAAAAAGAGCCGTGCGAATATTCGGAAATATGCAAGTTGCGGACGTACAAAATACCGTTGATGAAAGTGCAGAAAGAATCCGTCATGTTTGCTTTTCCCTGGCGGATGGATTTGATTTCGGTTCCCAAAAGCTTGATCCCGGCAACATATTTATCATCAATATTAAAATCAAAATAAGCCCTTTTATTTTTGATGTGTACGCTTTGTTCTTTTTCGTCTTTCATTTTTGGTCGATCTAAACTTTTCACTATTCTGATCAGTAACTTGCCAATACTTCTTTTACTGCACAATTAATACCGGCACTTTAATTTTGTGCCTCACCGCATTAACGGTGGTGCCAAAGATAATATCTTTAAAAGCTTTGTGGCCATGCGCGCCCATTACTAATAATTCTAAATTTTGCTGATTTACTACTTCGGCAATTGCTTTTGCAACTTTGCCGTATCCCACAAAATTGTTTGCCTGGTAACCGAGTTGCTGCAGCCTTGCCTGGTATTTTTCTAAGTTTTCGCGGTCGCTTTGTGTTTCAAAATCCATTACTTTATCACCATAATAACTTGCCCCGGCAGTTTCTACCACATGAATGAGGGAATAATTTGCCGTTTTGCTGCCCTGCATTAGAGCATGGCGGATGGTATTCCGGTCGTGTACAGAAAAATCTACCGCAATGCCAATTCTTGTTAAAACAACCGGCGCAATGGCTTCAATTTCTAAA
>CAZZVO010000227.1:0-6577 GCA_964657505.1 uncultured Mucilaginibacter sp. | reverse complement strand
TCCGTTTCAGGGATTATTTCAACGCAAGTGCTAATTATTCAGGGAATAAGCTGACGGGCGTTCCTACTGCTGTTTCTGTCAGCCAGTTAAATGCTACTTTTCCAGATCGGTTCTACTTCTTTTTGCAGCATAATTATACTTCTAAAATCCCGCTTGATGATGCCAATACGGCTTTTGCAAATGCTTACCATTTAATCCAATCTAAAGTTGGCTGGAATAAAAACCTCAGTAAAAAAACCAACCTGAATATTTTTGCCGGGATTGATAATTTACTTAACCAGCATTACAGTTTAGGGAATGATTTGAATGCCGTTGGTTTGCGATATTATAATGCCGCACCGTTACGTAATTGGTTTGCTGGAGTTAAAGTTCAGTTTTAAACAAAAAAGCGATACTGTTTTTATGCCGATAAAAACAGTATCGCTTTAAAAAAGGAAATTAAGCGTTTACTGCCGCGCAAAGCTGTAAACTACGTAACCCGTTTTTCCACCGTATTGAACCGGCGATTTCAGAACCATGGTGTTGCCGGTTGTAGCCGTAACCAGCAAACGGTAACCTTCTGCAACGTTCTTCGGTTTATCTTTATCGTATAGTTTTTTAAACTGAAATTCCGGTCCGCTGGCACCGTTGGCAAACGACCAGTAAATGTTTTGCGAAGTGCCTACCGGGCAACCATTTTTTGTATTGTTGATAGTGTAAGAACCGTTGCCGCTGTTAGTAAGCTTCCAAATGCTGTTTTCGAAACATTGGTAAGGCGCCGCATCAAATACAGATTGCACGCTGCCATCCAGCAAACCTTCTAAAGAAACAGACGTGATCCCCCAATCGCCCGAAATTTTACCACGGGAAATAGTATTCGGGTTCTTCTTCAAGCTGGAACAAGCAGAGAAAATTAAAGCAATTAGTATTACGGATGCTGTTTTTAATAGTGTTTTTTTCATGGTTTGATTAGGTTTAGCAAAGAGAAATAATTTCATTTCTATATTTCAGTTTTGTTAACGCACAAGCACTTTTTTTGTTGATAAAAGAAGCATCGGCAAATAACAATTACTTCTCGTTACGGATGATCCAGGATTGATAAATTTCCTCAAAAACCGTTTGCAGCGATTTCGTAATTCCCCAGTTTGGATAATGATTTTGCATTTTCCGCAAATCGCTGTAATAACAAATATGGTCGCCGATGCGGTTGGTTTCGCTGTAAGTGTATTGCATCGGCTTTCCGCTGATGTTGGAAATAATGTCAAAAGCTTCCATAATCGAACACGTATTATCTTTTCCGCCGCCCAAATTATAAACTTGGGCAATACGCGGCGCTTTGATAAATTCTTCGATAAAACGCGCCACATCAAACGAATGAATGTTATCGCGCACCTGTTTGCCTTTATAACCAAAAACGGTATAAGGTTTTTCTTCGAGATTACATTTGATGAGATAACTTAAAAAACCGTGCAATTCTACGCCTGTGTGGTTTGGTCCAGTTAAGCAACCGCCACGTAAACAAGCCGTTGGCATATCGAAATAACGGCCATATTCCTGAACAGAAATATCTGCGGAAACTTTAGAAGCACCAAAAAGCGAGTGTTTGGTTTGATCGATGCGGAAGTGTTCCGCAATGCCATGTTCAAAGTTTGGATCCGCGTAATCCCAGCGTTTTTCCAGCTCCACCATTTCAATTTCGTTTGGCGCATCACCATAAACCTTGTTGGTGGACATGTGGACGAACGGAATTTCAGTATTGTATCTTCTCGTGGCTTCTAACAAGTTAAATGTACCAACGGCATTCGTATCAAAATCATCAAAAGGAATGGCCGCCGCACGATCATGACTCGGCTGCGCGGCTGTATGTACAATCGCATCAGGTTTGATGGTTTGGATGAGATCGATTACGCCATTACGGTCGCGGATATCCAGTTCGTGGTGATGAAAGTTTTTGATCTTACTTCTCAACCGACTTTCGTTCCAGCGCGTATCGCCATTGGCACCAAAAAAAACAGCGCGTTGGTTGTTGTCGATGCCGTGGATTTCCCAGCCTAAATCAGCAAAATGGATACAAACTTCGGAACCAATTAAACCGGAAGAGCCTGTTACTAATAATTTTTTCATGTATTATCGATCAGTAGTTTGTATGAAATTAAGTAGTAAAAGGTTTCAGAAAAAAGATTAATTATGAGTAGTTAGTTATGCTGAGATTGTCGAAGCATGCACCCGCCGTCGACAAGCTCAGGCTGACGAACTAACTTACGCCAAAAAACCTCTCACAACCTTCCATCAGCAACACCGGCAGGCAATGCTCCTTTTACATCATAAATAATAGCACGATGCGGATTTTTCAAACTGTTCAAATTCAAATCCTGAAACTCTTGATGCGCAACCGCCAACACAATCGCATCAAAACTTCCCGCTAATTGCTCGGGATGATTTAAAGTTGCAAAATCGTATTCCTGCTTCACCTCTTCCGGATCTGCCCAGGGATCGTAAACCGTTAATTCCGTTTCAAACTCATTAAAAACTTTAACAATATCAATTACGCGCGTGTTCCGAACATCCGGGCAGTTCTCCTTAAAAGTAAAACCCAAAATCAAAACTTTTGCATGTTTAACCGGAATATCCTTTTTCACCATCAGCTTGATCACTTCCAAGGCAATATACGCGCCCATGCCATCATTTAATCGGCGGCCCGCTAAAATAATTTCCGGGTGATAACCAACTTCCTGTGCTTTTTGCGCCAGATAATACGGGTCAATCCCTGTGCAATGGCCTCCAACCAAACCCGGTTTAAACTTCAAAAAGTTCCATTTGGTACTGGCAGCTTCTAAAACTTCGCCTGTATCGATGCCCATTAAATTAAAAATTTTGGCCAGTTCGTTTACAAAAGCAATGTTGATATCGCGCTGTGAATTTTCGATCACTTTTGCCGCTTCGGCCACGCGGATGCTTGGCGCCAAATGCGTTCCGGCTTTTACAATGGTTTGGTACAATTCATCTACAAAAGCAGCACTTTCCGGCGTAGAACCGGAAGTTATTTTTTTGATGTTGACCAGCGTATGTTCCTTATCGCCAGGGTTGATACGTTCGGGCGAATATCCGGCAAAAAAATCTTGGTTAAAAACTAAACCGGAAGTTGCTTCCAAAACCGGCACACATTCATCTTCGGTAACGCCTGGATAAACGGTGGATTCGTAAATCACCAGATCACCTTTTTTTAAAGCTTTGCCAACAAATACCGATGCTTCTTTTATCAGCCTTAAATCCGGTCGGTTATGTTTGTCGGTTGGGGTTGGTACGGCAACTATAAAAACATTACAATCAGCGAGTTTTTCTGCTTCCGAAGTACAAAAAAGTTTTCCGTTTGAAGAAATAACTGCTTGTAAACGTGCGGCTTCTACTTCACGCGTTCTATCGAAACCAGTTAACAAACCTTCTATTCTTTTAGCGTTTACATCGAATCCAACTACTTCAAATTTAGCTGCAAATTCTACGGCCAAAGGCAAACCAACGTAACCTAAACCGATAACCGCAATTTTAATTTGCGCGGGTTTTTGGTAGATGGAATAGGAGTTTTTAGGCTGAGTTTGAGGCATTGATCAATACGATTGGTAAAGATATTAATTTAAAGGACGCAAGAAATTGCCCGGTAAAAACAGTATCGCACAAAATCAGGAATTGTAAATTTGATATACTCCTTTTACCGTGCTTTTTTTGGCATCGCCAACCAAAATTGTTGCTATCTTTTTCTGGATCATCAGGTTTTCGGCTTCGCTGATAAATTCATTTTCAGCAATAATTATTGGGTTTGGGTTGAAAATATCTTGGATTTTTAAGGTTGAAGTATCCGGGAAACGCAGCAATCCTCTCCGTAAATCGCCATCGGTTAAAATGCCTTCTGCCCTTTCTGCATTGCCAACAATAACCAAACCCAAACGCCCGGCAGACATTAACAAAATTAGGTCGATAAAAGAAGCATCGGTTTTAATGAACGGCAAATTGTCCGTCCGCATTAAATCTTTTACGCGCGTAACCAATTTTCGGCCCAAACTTCCACCGGGATGAAAACGGGCGAAATCTTCCTGCAAAAAATTACGTGCTTCCATTAAAGCGATTGCCAAAGCATCGCCTAAAACCAACATGGAAGTTGTAGAAGAAGTTGGTGCCAACAAAAGTGGACAAGCTTCCTGTGTGATCATCACTTTTAAACAGCAATCCACGTTTTTGGCCAAAGCAGAATCCGGGTTTCCGGTAATGCCGATAATTTTATTTTGATGCCACTTTAGGAATGGGATAATTTTTAGCACTTCATCCGTTTCTCCCGAAAAAGAAATCAGAATCAAAATATCTTGTTGGGTGATAATGCCCAGATCGCCATGAAAAGCTTCGCTCGGATGCAAAAAATAAGCTGGCGTACCCGTGCTGGAAAGTGTGGCGACAATCTTTTTTCCGATCAAGCCAGATTTCCCTATTCCAGAAACGATTACTTTTCCTTTGGAGTTTAAAATCAGTTCGATGGCCTTGTCAAAAGTTTCATCCAATTGCTTTACAACCTGTTGCAGCGATTCTATTTCGGTTTGAAACACGCGCCAGGCAACTGCTAATCTGCTATTCTGCATCGGCCAGCTCGCTGATTAAACTTTCTACATCTTTCAAATAAAGCATATTTGGGCCATCGCTTAAAGCGTTGTCCGGATCGGGATGCGCCTCCATAAAATAACCGTTTGCCCCAAATGCTTTTGCAGCACGTGCCATAGAAGGTACAAATTTGCGGTCGCCGCCGGTTTTGCCGCCTGCGCCGCCCGGACGCTGAACGGAATGTGTACAATCCATACAAACCGGATGGCCAAAAGCCAGCATATCAGCAATATTCCGGAAATCGACCACCAGATTGTTATAGCCAAAACTGTTGCCGCGTTCTGTTAAAATGACTTGGTTGTTACCTGCTTCCGCTACTTTTTGTGCGGGATAAAACATATCCTGACCAGATAAAAACTGTGCTTTTTTGATGTTTACGATTTTACCAGTTTCGGCAGCAGCAACTAACAAATCCGTTTGCCGGCACAAAAAAGCCGGGATTTGCAAAACATCCACCACTTCGGCAGCAATTTTAGCCTGAAAAGGTTCGTGGATATCGGTGGTAACCGGCAAACCAAACTTTTCTTTTACGGCCTGCAACATCTCCATTCCTTTTTCTATTCCCGGTCCGCGGTAAGATTTGATGGACGTGCGGTTTGCTTTATCAAAAGAAGATTTAAAAATGATGGTTACACCTAACTTTTCGCAAATGGCAACCAGTTTTTCTGCCACTAAAAACAGTAGTTCTTGGTTTTCCATTACGCATGGGCCAACTATAAAAAAGGGTTTGGTTTGGAGGAGGTTGTAATCCATTAGGCTTTGTTTTAATCAGAAGCTAAAGATAGGAGTTGAAGTAGGAAAAGTGATGTACGATAGAATTGAGTTTTTAGGCTACACGTTTAATTTAATTCTGCAATAACACTATTATCAAACCTGCTTTATAATATGTTCAACTTTAATTAATCGCGCTTCAATGTCGTTTAGCTTATCTTGATTATTATCGGGTTCAGAGAAATCTGTAGAAATCTTACCGATACCGCTCCACAATTCCATAATTTCATCAGGAGATAGGATAATATCTTCATATTCAGAATTTGAACGATTATCTGATTTAAGTATCAGTATATTTTCCTGCTTTAAGCGGTTTAATATTCTTTTTACAACAATCCCTTCGCTTTTTGATACTACAACATAAACATGGTTGTCTTTGATGCTGTTTAAGTCGGACCATTCACCTACAATCTTGTCTTTGTTCCTAATGGTAGGAAACATAGACTGCCCTGATACTTCAAACAACCTAAAATTACCGTTATCATAACCGGGCAGCCTGTAACTTGGGAGGCTCTCGATATAATCAGCATCTCCGTATCCGTTTAGGTAACCTGCAGCAGCTTTAACCGGAACAAACAGTATGTTTTCCCTTCCCTCTCTGTCAACTGTTATCACCAAAGGAGAACTTGATTTTACAAGTGACTTATTAGTATGGTTACTATTAGTAACGGCATTAGCCATTTCACCCTTTCCCGAAATAAGCCAATACAGGTTAATTTCTGGGAAGGCATTGAGTATTTTATCTAATTTATCTACCCCTGGGTTAACCGTTTTATCTAAAAAACCGTTAGAAAGGCCAACAACCTCATAAAACTGCTTTTTATTAAGTTTCTTATAATCAATAAATTGCAAAATCCGATCTCGGGCTGACTCCATAAAACTAAAATAATTAGTAAATAATCTACGTTTTTACTTGTTTTATTAGTAAATACTCTATATCTTTGTTTTGTAATTGCAAATAACAGCAAAAGTTTACAAATAAACTAAGGCAGTCCGGAATGTCTTAGCGGATGCTCTAAATGCAGTTATAAAAATGAACACATTTATTATTTAAAAACATTAAAAAAATGAAAAAAACCCAGTTGAAAGCAATGAGGGTTTACCTGAAAAAGAGGTTGTACAAAATCCTGATTTAGCTGAACCAAAGGGTTTAAAAGCCAACTACGAGGACGACGGTAACGAT
>CAZZVO010000226.1:0-6601 GCA_964657505.1 uncultured Mucilaginibacter sp. | reverse complement strand
CCTGCGCAACAAAATTCGTCATTGCCGAAAGAAGCTTACTTCTATTAATTTTCACCTTCGGCTCCTTTCTTAATTAAGTCTGAATGTGTGCGCATCCACATCGGCAGACCATTCACAAGGGTGTTTGAACTTCTTTCAAGCTGCTCAATGTTAATAGTATTAACAGGCGGGTCAAGTCCGATATCGTGAAATCCATGAGTCGATAAAAATACGTGCTCGCATAGGCTTACGGCTGCTCGTATGGCTTGATCTTGAAATTTATTTTTGTCTTTTTTCTTATTTCCATCAGCATAATCACAAATTGCTTTAACCAATATCCAGTCGTTAACTTTTTGATCACACGCTGCAAAAAGGCCAGCTCCTTCCATTTCACCGCCTAATGCCGTAGGTTCCTCCTTCAACATCTTAGCTTTCAACTTCGCATTATCCACTAACTTTTCACCTGAAAGTATTAAACCGAAATAAGCTTTTGCGAAACGAGCTTTTACATAACGTTTAATAAGTCCAAAGAACAACGGTTCCTCATGCGCACCCTCTACTTCATGTTGCCATTCCTGCACTGATTTAAAACGGTCAACAAGTACTGTACTTGCCCTTCCATGCTTGCCTCTCGCAATCTCTTCTTTGTTTCCAACTCGTCGTGGCTCGTAATTAACAACTTCTTCAGAAACAAGTACATCGCCAATACTCTGCTTTTTACTTGCGCCGAAAGCTATGCCCACCATGACAACGGCTTTAGGATTCCAGATATTTATAGCATCCATTATAGTGACAATTGAAGCAGTAGCTCCGCTCGATCCCATCTCTCCGCAGGCAACATGCACTATATTATATCCTCCGAAAATCCCTAAGTAATAAGTTTGCTTTCCTTTAGCGACATGTAAGATTTTATTTTGACCTGCGATTGGTTTAAGATGCGCATGTAAAACGTCGTTTTCGACTCTTGTGGCTGTGACGATCAACAGATTAAACTCAGGTTTTAATCTTTCTATTATGTGAAATTTTAGTTCTTTATACAGGCTCTCCGTCATTGAAATGGGTTGAAAAGTACTAATACAAATTTAAATAAATAAGGGTGTCTCCGACAGAAGAAACCTTTGATTTACATGTAATTTTGCTACATCAACACATATTTATGACTGGTTTATTTAGAAAAGATTATTTGACATTGGCTGAATTTTTTGAGAAAAGTAATGGTATGTCAAAAAAGAAAAATTCTTCAAGGATTTGCAAACTGTTTTCAGTGGATTGTCTATGTGTCCTTCCTTTTTTAAGGGTTAACTATTTCCAGATCGGTTCATTTTTCCAGTTGTTCAAAAACCCAAGTTTATAAACAGGGATTGATGGATTACTCTCTATCAATTCAATTATTTTCTTTTTTATATTATTATCAGGTGTAACCTGGTTACACAAGTAAACCATACAGGAAATAATTAAAAAGGGTTTCTTCGTTTGAACAGGTAAAAGCGGTTTACTAAACCATAGACCTATTGGATTATTAATGCGTTCTACCGGGGTTTTCACCATTGTCCTGCTCCATAATCTGGAATGGTGGGCAACAATATTTCTAACATAGGTAAGGGCTTCTAACCAGCTGGAAAGTTCAGTATTTAAGTTAAGTCCCATTTCTTTTGCGATGATCGCTTTTTCCGGAAGCTGTACCTTTAAGGATTTATACAGTTTTGAAAGTGTGCCCATGGAAGCAACTTCCAGAATTTTCCAAGCATCAGCTGGCTGATTCGGGTAACGGTTGCGTTGGTCTTTTATGAAAAGTTCCTGGCTTCTGTTAAACTCTTTTTGAAGTTCGTTAATCGTATTTTGGTAAATGGTTATTGACTGATTGCCGGTAACAATGGTTTTGTTTTCAAACAAAGAAGAATCTAAATACCATAAGGAGCCATAGCGAATAGATAAATGATAGATCATCTTTGTGCGCAGAGCAATTTCGATTCGTTCAATAGCATCAAATAGAATTAAACGTAGATGACGGTCAAAGTTATAACGATCAACAACATCTTTAAAATGAGAGCCAGGCTTAAAAACATGTAAGACAGCATCATCCTGCATATCCCACCAATAGCCTTTTAAGCGGTAATAACTGATATTTTTAAGCGTTTGTAAGGCTTGACTTTCGTCATCAAAGATTAAACCACGCTTTTTGAGTAATTGAATTTGATCTACTATGGAATAGGGAGGTTTATTTGCCATAGCTACACAAAAAAATGACCCGCTTGCAGTTCTTATGGTATGCAAAGCGGGTACTGTTGATACAAAGATAATTAGACTTTTTCATTTATAAAAATACTTGCCTGATAATTTTAGAACTAGAACTTACGATAAAACAACTTGAAAGCTCCCTTTATAATTATCACGTTCATGAAATCTCTACTAATCCTATTGCTTTTAAAAAAGTATTAAGTAAAATAAGATTTCGAGCTTGAATGAATCCGCTTGTCCATTCCGGGTAATTAAGTAAATCATTAACCATAGCTAAGTTAGAAGCTTTACCATCTGCCCGGAAATAAGTGTTTATCTTGGTTAAAAAATCGTAATTTCTTGCCTGTGAATTTTTACGAACAGTAACCAGGGACAGATTACCTAAATTATTAGTATATTTTAGTTTTTCATCTGTCGTGAAACGCGTTGTCCAATAGATATCTGTAGGTGTTTGTGGCAGGATATGTTCAATATTTAATTCATTGTAATGGATAGTAACTGAATGATCATTTATCTGCTCTTCAATTTTAGCTAAAATTGGCTTTACTAAACGTTTTCCGTATAAATCAGGACTTTTTAAGGTTGCAATAATATAGGTACGGTCATTTGCATTCAGCATAAATTCACTGTCTACTGTGTAGAGATCAGTATATAACTCAATTTTTGTATTTATTCTAGCATATCGCTCCAGGCGGTCATTAAGTGAAGTTTTCATAGCCTCCATTCCAAGAGTTACGCGTTCGAGCTGCAGCAAAAACTGTTTCACCTTATCCGGTGCATTACTATATTTAGCGATAAAAAATATAGCGGATGGCATCCAGTCGGTATGCCCGACCCGTTTTAATTTCCTAAATTGTTCGTTAATTTCTTCGGCAAAAGTTTGCGAACTAAAATCAGATTTTAGAATATGATTATAAGCATCAGTAAACGGAATTAAAACCTTGTCAATAAATTCTTTAGGCTTTAATGTCGGCTTAACATATTTTCTGATTTCTGCTATGACTGATTCTTCCGCTTTTTTCTTTGCGTATATTGCTCTGAGATAACCAAAGAAGTTTTTAAAATTATTACTGCTGAGTTTAGTTTCACATTCTTCCCATCTGTCAGTATAAACAGATTGTTCACTTTCGCTGATTTTTTCTAAAATTTCAGATTTCAGTATATCAGCAATCGTTAAGTCTTTACCCCGGTCATTTAAAACATTAAAAATCTTAAATGCCATATCTTCATCTGTAGATGCAACCACAACAATTATACATTTTTGAATAATGTAAGTAGCTAACAACTCTAACTGTTCCTGAGAATACTTTTTGTTTTGAAATTCTTCAATTAAAGCTTTTGCGTTAGATAATATTTGACCTTGTGCATCATTTTTGGTGATAAATTCTTCCGGCTTAGTGAAATAGTGAATTAAACCAGTTTCTTCCTGAATCAGTGCATTAAAGAAATCCTGGTCTCGTGCTCTTGTTTTAAGACGATAGGCCGCAGATGTTCCCTTAAGCCTACTCTCTTTTTGAAAAATAAATTCCGATATAGTGCCTTTATATTCCTGATCGTTAATAGCGTAACGCAAACAGGAAAGTAAAATAGTTAAAGTTGTCAGCCTTTGTTGCCCATCAACTATTTGTGCATTACGGATATGCTCACGTTTTATAATAACAGCGCTTCCTAAAAAATATGGTGAAAGCTCATTAAAGTCTTCATCTTTAAAAGCAAAAGAGTGCAAATCATCAAGTAACTGGGTACAATGTTCCTCTTCCCAAGAATACGGTCGTTGATAGTTAGGTATGGTAAATAAATAGTTATCGGAAAATATTTCTTTTACGGCCATTTTCTCGGCTGAAATTGAAGAAACTAATTGTGTGTCTTGAGACATGAAAAATATGGTTTATATGGTTGTTCTCAAATATCAACCGTTCCATCAACCGCTGCAAATAATATTTACTTTATGTTAAAAAATAAACAACTTTTGATAATACTACATTTCTTTTTATCGCTAAACTTTTATTTTACTGTCCGTTGCAAATTATCATATGGTTCCCATTAAATGGCAGGCAGCTTTTTAATTTAGGAACTAAAATATTACCGATGATTAAAGTGGACAAATAGAATACGCAGTAATAGTTGTCCTTTGCTAAACAAATAATAAATTTATAGTTGCATGAAGGATATTAGCGATTTTATAAATTTCCGTAATTTCTGCCTAACTAATGCGGCGTCAGCATTGGATTCGGCCGAAACCCTTCAGAACCGAAAAGCAAATCACATTTCTTATCACTTATGTACATTAGCCTTGGAAGAAATCGGCAAGGTTTTTATAGCTTGGTTTAACTTCAATAGAACTCAAAAAGAGGAAAACGAAGTTACCACATTAGCACTTGACGACCATACCAAAAAAATATTTTGGGCATTTTGGTGGGAGACTTTTGGTAACGAAATTCCAACCCAACAGCAAGTTGATAGCAATAAAAAATTGGCTTCAAGTATACATCAGCGAAGACTGCAAACATTATATACCGAACCATCCGATACTGTATCTGCATCCGAAAAAATCTCCTCGGAAGAGTTGGAAAATATTATTAATCTGGTAAAGGCACGGCTTGAATTGGCACAAGATGACGATTTTGCGGAGCGGGAAGAATCGGAGGAGATTAAGAAGTTTATGGTGCTTACAAATGATCCTGAAAAAAGGAGATTTGTTTTTGGTGAGGAAGCGCAAAACAAATTAATAGAATCAGGTGATGTAAAAGCATGGGTAAATTGGCTAATCGAAAAATTTGAGAAAGAACGCATTGAATTGGATTCCTTATTAAAAAGCGAACTCGAGCGACCTTTTGAATTTAACGAGAAAGATGAGGTGCCTAAATGGCGACTGAAGATTAAGGTAGGTTGTCCTTTCCATGCGGTTAGACCTAATATTCTTAATGAGTATAATAAGACGTCACCAATGTATCAACTTTTTAAAGGCGGAGATAAGCATACGCTGATTATTGATGTTATCCTCAGCAAAAATACTTCTGCAGTTATGTTATGGAATTACGGATACCTCATTAGTCGAATGTATGTTGCCGCGCTCAATATCGCCGCAGGCGGTATTTTTTGGTGGCATGCAAATGCAGACTTAGATAAATATTATGAATCTATCAAAGACTTGGAATCTAACAAAAATGTAAGTGCAACATTGATAACTAAACTGCACTGGCCTAAAAGCGATTTAGTTCTCACAATGGAGCATTTACAACTTACAAAACTCGTAAATAGCTATATTGTGAAATCCTACAACAAACCAGCCTTTGAACCATTTCTCCCATACATGCACGTTTTAGCACTGATGGCAAAAAACGACATTCATCTTAGGTTTGAGAAGGATATGTTTATGATCCTTTTTAATACCTACAAAGCAATAATCACTAAAAATGAAGTCATAACGGAGGATACGGATTATAAAGAGGTTGGTTATTTCCAAATCAATGAAATGTATAAGAATAGGGATTATTACTTTCAGATATTGCAACTTGGGGAATCGATATTGAAATCACCAATGGCGATCAAAGAACCATTAGCCCTCACTGAAGTATTAGCTATGAAACAGTATTTAAGTATTTATTTATTAACCCTTGCTGTAAGAGATTTTAAAGATGACTCCAGTTTGCGTTTAACCAATTTGGCTAGTAATGAAAACAATATTGCAGATGCCTAAATAAAATACCTGGGATAAAAGAATGATTGTAGCGTCTGCTGCAATACTCGAAAGCAAATCCTAATTTCCCAGTATATTATTTTATAAGCCTTATTTCAATAAAATTTAGACTTTAATTTAAAAAGATTACTCTAAAAAACAGCTTTAATAAGCCTCAAAGTAGATTTGTTCGCGCGAATTAGTACCCAAACCCCAAGTAAATTGAAATGTATTAAATGATTATTTGGTCAACATCTGTAATACTCGAATGCAAAATGTAAAAGGAGTAACAAGCTAAAGAAGAGCTTTAAAATTTCCTACTTAACATAAGATAAATTATTGGACAATTAATGTTGCTTTAATCCTTTTGTTTATTTATAACTAAAAGCAACTGGATATAGAAAAATAATAAGTATCGATTTTAAGATCGAGCACGTTCGTTATTTCTCCAAACATTTTGGAAGAAATAATTATAGCCTAATGTAAGCGAAAATTTATCTACGCGTTCAATTAACCTTGGTAACTCATCTCAACAGCGTCTAAAAATTCAAATAAGTGTTCAAAGAATTTCCCTTTAGGGCTACCGAGGGGGAAAGGTTATTCAAAGGTAACGTTTCCCCTTTTTTTATGCCCTTCAAACTGCTGTTAATCTGCAAGATAAGTGAGAGTGCCTCATTAAGGTAAGGGGTTCGATGTTCTTTTCCG
>CAZZVO010000225.1:0-6654 GCA_964657505.1 uncultured Mucilaginibacter sp. | reverse complement strand
AATCTCCCGCGAAGCGCAAGATAAATTGGCCGAATCCAACACCATTGTAGAAGAAACGCTGCAAGGGATTTCTAATGTAAAAGCATTTGTAAACGAAGCATTTGAAGCCGGGCGATACGAAAAGAAAATCCGCGAAGTTGCCGGAATTGCTGTTCGTGGTGCTAAATTTCGCGGGTTGTTTGCGTCTTTCATTGTATTTTGTTTGTTTGGGGCGATTGTAGCCGTAATCTGGTACGGATCGGTTTTGGTGAGTCACGGTGAAATGTCGGTCGGCAACCTCACCACTTTTATTTTGTATTCCATTTTTGTTGGCGCGGCGATGGGAAGTTTCCCGGAATTATACGCCGGATTGCAAAAAGCAGTTGGCGCCAGCGAACGCGTGCTGGAAATTTTGGGTGAACAAGGCGAAGCGATTTCTATTAAGATAGCTGATAATGCCGTTCAGCAGCCAATTTCTGGCAATCTCGATTTTGATAAAGTGGTTTTTGCTTATCCTTCCCGTACCGAAATTACGGTGCTAAAAGAAGTATCGTTTAGCGCACGTTCTGGAGAACGGATTGCTATTGTCGGGCCGAGCGGCGCAGGAAAATCAACCATTGCCGGATTGATCCTTCAGTTTTATCATCCTCAAAACGGAACGATTTCGTTTGATGGAAAACCCGCTTCCTCCTACTCGCTTACCGATATCCGAAACCAAGTTGCCATTGTTCCGCAGGATGTTTTGCTTTTCGGCGGAACTATCCGCGAAAATATTACTTATGGAAAATTAAGTGCTACCGAAGAAGAAGTGATCCAGGCAGCACAACGCGCCAACGCAGATCAGTTTATCACTTCTTTCCCGGAAGCTTACGATACGGTTGTTGGCGAACGCGGCGTTAAATTATCAGGCGGACAACGCCAGCGGATTGCCATTGCAAGAGCTTTACTAAAAAATCCTTCGATCTTGATTTTGGATGAAGCAACCTCTTCATTAGATTCAGAATCAGAACGTTTGGTGCAGGAAGCTTTAGAGGAACTGATGAAAAATCGCACTTCGATCATCATTGCGCACCGCTTGTCCACCATCCGCGAAGCAAACCAAATTATTGTTTTGGAAAAAGGAAAAGTGATAGAAAGCGGTACGCATGACGAATTGGTTACCAATGAAGGCGGCCTTTATCGTTACCTTAGCAGCTTGCAATTTGAAGTTTAAGCTGGTTAAATAAACAGTAATGCTTCTTTTATCATATAAAAAATAGCATTTAATGCGCAGAAAGATATATAATGAAATTAACGATTTGGGGTGCCGCCGAGCAAGTTACCGGCAGCATGCACCTGCTTGAAACGGAAGATAAATACAAAATTTTGATAGATTGTGGTTTGGATTACGAACGGGACCACAACGTACAATTAAACGAAGACTTTCCTTTTAATCCCGGTGAAATTGACCTGGTGATTTTGACTCACGCGCATATTGACCATTCTGGCAATTTGCCCACTTTGGTACGGATGGGTTTCGAAGGACAAATCCTTTGCACGCCGCCAACCGCCGAACTTGCCGAGTTGCTATTGATGGATTCTGTGAACATTTTTATGCACAAAGCGCAGAAAAACAGGAAACATCGCGGCCACAAACGGCGCGACGGCAGCAGAAATATCCAGCCGCTTTACCTGCACAAACACGTTTTAGATACCATCGACCGTTTTGTAACCATTGGTTTTAATAAACCTTTTCGTGTTCATGGTGATATCGAATTGAGTTTTATCCCGGTTGGACATTTGCTTGGTGCGGCAGCGGCGGTTTTAAAAATCAACGAAAACGGCGAAGAAAAAACGATCACTTTTACTGGTGATATCGGGCGGAAAAACTATCCAACTTTGCCAAATCCACAAGCACTTCCGCCTTCAGATTATCTCGTTTCCGAATCTACTTACGGTGGACAGAATCACTCCAAAGGAAAAACAATTGAAGAGGTTTTAACAGAAACCATCGAAAAATGCTGCGTAAAAGAATTAGGCCGTTTGATTATCCCGGCTTTCAGCATTGGTCGTACACAAGCGTTAGTTTTCTCGCTCAACAAAATATTTTCCCAAGGCTTACTTCCACCGGTAAAAGTTTTTGTGGATAGTCCGATGGCAAGTTCATCTACCGGAATTTTTAGAAAATACCACGATTTGTTGAGTGATGAATCGAAGGAATTTTACCGAAGATCGGGAGACGAATTTGAGTTTGACAACCTGACTTATGTAGAAAACCTGAAGGACAGTCGCCAGGTTTCTAATTATTTTGAACCTTGCATCATCATTTCTTCTGCCGGCATGTTGGAAGGCGGCCGCATCCAAGACCATCTTTTTTATAATATCCAAAATTATTATTGCACCATTTTATTTATTGGTTATTGTGCCAAAGGGACTTTAGGTCATCGTTTACTTCGCGGAGACTCAATTGTGCACATTAAAGACAGAGATTTGTCGGTTTATGCAACCATTAAACAAACCGATTTATTCAGTGCCCATGGCGATCACGACGATTTGGTAAATACCGTTAAACAAATAGATGCTGCGCAACTTAAACAAGTTTTTCTCGTACACGGGGAAACAACGAGTATGCAAGCTTTAGCTGAAACTTTGGGGGAAGACGGATATGCGGTAACAGTTGCAAAAAAAGGGCTTGCTTATCAGTTGTAAATACTTTTTGTATTGATCAACTAATTGGATTATGAGTAAACCTATGTTTTTAAGCAGGAAGCTATTTGCACCTGCGATGCTTCTTTTATCAAGCATTTTCTTACAAGCGTGTACAGAAGAAATGCCAATCCTTGCTCCTTTAAACGGTGCATCTAACAACAGTACAATCGTTTTAAATATAAACAATGCTGCTTATACGCTTACGAACAAAGCGCCTGGCTACGCCATTTTTGCTAACGTAACCAGCGGTACTGGTACTACAAGCACTACGCAATACAATGTTACCGGAAGTAAAGGCACCCAAACAAACGCGCTTGATTTCATATTGGCATACGAAATAAATACAGCTAACAAATATGTTCTTGCAACATCACAATTAGATTTTAACAACAAAACCTATACAACAGTTAATTCATCCGGCGCTGCTAAACTTACTGTAGATAAAATGGATGCTACAGCCAATACTGCAACCGGCAGTTTTGGGTATTACTTGTATGATTCTGTTTTCACGCCAACAGATTCCATCTATGTTAGCGGTACTTTTAATATTGTAAAATAGAAAAGGCTTCCAAGGAGTTATTCCTGGAAGCCTTTTGTAGAAATTGCCAAAATTTCTTTACCCTTTCTTAAAATGCTGAATAATCAAGTTAGCAAGCTCTATACCAATTCTTTCCTGCGCTTCGTTAGTGGAAGCACCGATGTGCGGCGTTAAAGATATTTTAGTGTGAGTTAACAAATCTTGGCGCGGTGTTGGTTCGTTATCAAAAACATCCAACCCGGCGAAAGCGAGTTTGCCGCTGTTTAAAGCTTCCAATAAAGCATCTTCATCAATTGTTCCGCCGCGCGATGCATTAACCACCGCTGCACCTTTTTTCATGGCCGTAAATTCGGCAGAACCTAAAACTGGTTCCGGGCTAAATGGTACATGCAAACTGATAAAATCGCTTTGCGAAATCACTTCTTCTTTCGATGCTTCTTTTACCGATACTTTTACCAGTTGCCCGTCGCCCAGTTCTAAAGGTAATTCGTAATCAAAAGGATGTAAGTCATAAGCTAAAACTTTCATTCCTAAGCCAATAGCTACTTTGGCCACTTCCCGGCCAATCCTGCCAAAACCTAAAATACCGATTGTTTTTCCGCGCAATTCAATGCCTTTTGCGTATGCTTTTTTTAACCCATTAAAATTGGTATTGCCTTCAGTTGGCATTTTACGGTTGCTATCTTGCAAAAATCTAATTCCCGTAAATAAGTGTGCGAAAACCAGTTCGGCAACAGAAAGCGAAGACGATGCTGGCGTATTTACTACGGCTACACCTTTTGCACGGGCATAATCCACATCAATGTTGTCCATTCCTACGCCACCGCGGCCAATCAGTTTTAAATTTGGGCATTCATCAATTAAAGCCTGGCGCACTTTAGTGGCACTTCTTACCGTAATGGCATCAAAATTATTTAATTGCTGTGGCAAAAGTTCTTGCGGAATATGTTCTGTTTCTACAATAAAACCAACAGCTTCCAAAAGTGCTTTTCCTGCGGGATCAATCCCGTCGTTTGCTAATATCCTGATCATTAATTTTTAGTTGAAGGAAAATCTTCCTTATTTATTTTTTTCGGCGAACTCCTGCATCACATCAATCAACGCATAAACACTGGTAATCGGTAAAGCGTTGTAAATAGAAGCGCGGAAACCTCCGGCACTTCGATGGCCTTTAATACCTACCATGTCGCGATCTTCTGCTAATTTTAAAAATGCTTTTTCCAGCTCCGGTTTCTCCATTACAAAACAAACATTCATAATCGAGCGGTCTTCCACAGCACAAACACCTTTAAATAATGGGTTACGGTCAATCTCCGTATAAAGTTCTTTTGCTTTGGCTTCGTTGGCTTTAGCGATAGCTGTCACGCCACCGTTTGCTTTGATCCACCTTAAAGTAAGCATCGAAACATAAATGGCAAATACAGGCGGCGTGTTGTACATCGAGCCGTTTTCAATTTGCAACTGATAATTTAACATGGAAGGAATTGCACGGCCGGTTTTTCCCAACAACTCATCCTTTACAATTACCAAAGTTGTGCCCGCCGGACCCATATTTTTTTGCGCACCTGCGTAAATCAAGCCAAAATCTGCAACGTTAATTTCGCGGCTAAAAATATCCGAAGACATATCGCAAACCAACGGAATTTCAGATTTTGGAAATTGATGCAACTGCGTACCATAAATCGTATTGTTAGAAGTTACGTGGAAGTAAGCCGCATCCGAAGGAACTTCATAACTTTTAGGAATCTGCCTGAAATTATTTTCTTTATCGGTAGCAACAACCACCGGCGTCCCGAAAAATTTGGCTTCTTTAATCGCTTTGTTTGCCCAAACGCCGGTTTCTAAATACGCTGCTTTTTTGCCTTCGGGAAGTAAATTATACGGCACCATGGCAAATTGCAAACTTGCACCGCCTTGCAAAAACAAAACAGAATAACCTTCGGGTACTTTCAATAATTCTTTAACTAAACTTACAGCTTCGTTTAAAACTGCTTCAAACTCGGGCGAACGGTGCGAAATTTCTAATATGGATAAACCGGTATCGTTAAAATTTAGAATTGCTTCGGCTGATTGTTTAAGTACTTCGTGTGGTAAAATACCTGGGCCTGCACCAAAATTATGCTTCATAAAATATTTATTTAGCCGGAAAAAGAATATTTATTGGTTGCTTCCGGCGGAGGCGAATTTAGAGAATTTGGTTTTGTTGGAGGAAGTTTTTTGCAGATATTTTAACGAACAGAACATATTGTTCTCAATCCTGACAATACTTCGATACTTCTTTTATGGATGTTTTAATTTGTGGATTGCTGCAACAGGATCGGCAGCGGCAAAAACAGAATTTCCGGCAACCAAAACGTTTGCCCCGGCTTTTAACAATTCTGCACAGTTTTCATCGCTCACACCGCCATCCACTTCTATTTTAAGGTTTGGGTTTCTGTTTTTGCTGAGTGCTTTTAAATCGTACAGTTTTTTGTAAGTATTTGGGATGAATTTTTGTCCGCCAAAACCCGGGTTAACCGACATGATGAGCACCAAATCCAATTCAGTAATAATATCTTCCAAAAAACTAACCGGCGTGTGCGGGTTTAAAGCTACGCCAGCCGTACAACCTGCACTTTTAATGGCTTGAACCGTGCGGTTTAAATGAATGCAAGCTTCCAAATGAACGGTAATGTTCGAAGCTCCTGCCTGCGCAAATTGTTCAATATAGTTATCCGGGTTAACAATCATCAAATGCACATCGATCGGTTTGGCTTTTAACGGTTTGATGGCTTTCAAAATAGGGAAACCAAAAGAAATATTCGGAACAAAAACGCCATCCATCACGTCAAAATGTATCCAGTCGGCCTCGCTGCGGTTTAACATTTCTACATCGCGCTGCAAATTGGCAAAATCAGCCGAAAGAACAGAAGGGGCAATCAAATGGTCCATGTTCCAAATATACGGTTCTGGACAAAACCAGGGCAATATTAGTTTTAATCTCCACTATCTTGAGGTGGTTTGATTACTGCCGATGCTTCTTTTATCACCCTAAATTATAGTTGGAGTCGACAGAACATTATGAACAATAACAGGTTTAACAGAAAAAATTGATCATGAACCTGGAACCGATACATGTGCCTTACCGTTACAACGAACACGACACGCCAGAACAAAAGGTAATTTACGCGTTAGGACAATTGGGCGAAGCAACTGCTGCTGAGATAGTTAATAAACTTAAAAAAGTAAACGCAGAAGAAGCCGTGACAGAAGCCGAAGCTGAACATATTTTAAAAGAGCTTTACGATCAGGGTTTGATCAAAGCGGAGCAACACGATAATGCTATGAGTTATAACCTCAGCAAAATTGTAAAACCAAATGGCGGCCGAACTGATTTGGAAGGGATACAGGATATTTCTTAATGCTTCTTTTACCGGCTTAAATCTGACAGAAAACAAAAATGCCTTTAT
>CAZZVO010000224.1:0-6677 GCA_964657505.1 uncultured Mucilaginibacter sp. | reverse complement strand
CTGGTAAAAACAGCATGTGCGCAACAGGCAGCAGTTCCGGATACTTTATTGCAGGAGCAGCCAGTTTTAGATTCTGCAACGTTAGCCAGGCAACAACTTCATTCAGATTCGCTTGCGCGTTTTTTTATTGCACCGCCAGATTCTTCGCGTAAAAACCAATTTATAGATAGTTTGCTCAAAACCAAATTATACACTGGTTACGCTTTTTTAGATATCCATTTTAAGCCGGTAAAAACAGTAGTGCAAACTGGTAAAACACGCCAGTTAAGAAACCGCTGGATGCTGGCCGTAATGCTGGGTTTGCTGCTGTATTTAGCTATTGTTAACCGGTTTTTAAACAAAGCCATTACGGACATTATCCAGTCTTTTTACAATAAACGCATGCTGGCACAATTTTCTAAGGAAGAGAACCTGATCAATTCCTGGTCGTTCATCCTGTTGTTTTTATTGTTTGGGGCAACTATTGGCCTGCTGTTTTACCAGGTAGTTTTGTACTACAACCGAAGTTACATTGACGACGGCTGGCAGCTTTATTTAGGTTTTACCTTTGCCGTAATTGTTTTCTTTATCCTGAAGATGATTGTTTTAAGAATTTTAGGGCTAATATTTAATATCCGGAGTTTGGTAAAAGAGTACATTTCGGTACTTTATTTAACTTATTTTAACCTCACATTTATCAGTTTGCCTTTGGTTATCAGTTTAGGCCTCGTTGCCGATAGCTTAAAACCGGTCATTTTATTGGTTTTTGGCTTATTGATCATGGTTGTTTTGTTCTGGCAATACATCCGCAGTAGTATTAACATTCTTTCAACCTATAGATTTAGTAAAGTTTATTTATTTATTTATCTTTGTGCCCTCGAATTTTGCCCTATACTTATTTTGGTAAAGGCTTTAAAATTATAAGAAGACAGCTATTTATGCAGATTGCCACTGAGAGATTAAAAAAAGTAAAAAGCATTTTAGTAACGCTACCTAAACCAGATTCTGATAAAAACCCTTATACAGAATTGGCGAGAAAATACAATTTGAAAATCGATTTTCGGTCCTTTATCCATGTAGAGGGAGTTCCGGCAAGGGATTTTAGGAAAGAGAAAATTATTTTAGGAAGTTTTACCGCAGTGATTTTTGCCAGCCGTAATGCTGTTGACCATTTTTTCAGGATATGCGAAGAAATGCGTTTTGAAGTTCCGGTAGAGATGAAGTATTTCTGCTTGTCCGAAACTATTGCGCTTTATCTGCAAAAGTATATCCAATACCGCAAAAGGAAAATATTTTTCGGGAAGCAAACAGCAAGCGACCTGGGCGAAGTGCTAAAAAAACATATCAACGAAAAGTTTTTGTACCCATGCTCTGACGTTGCTGCGGAAGAGACCCAAAAGTTTTTGCTGAACAACGGTTATAATTTTACCCCAGCCGTTTTGTTCCGTACCGTTTGCAGTGATTTATCAGACCTGGCAGAAGTTTTCTACGATGTTATCGCTTTTTTTAGTCCTTCCAGCATACAATCCCTTTATAAAAACTTTCCAAATTTTGAACAAAAAAATACCCGCATTGCTGCTTATGGTGTTACTACCCATAAAGCTGCGTTAGAAAAAGGGTTGATTTTAGATATTCCTGCCCCCGTTCCCGAGGCGCCATCCATGACCATGGCCATTGAGCAGTATATTAAACAAGCCAATAAATAAAATATTTTTTGTCTGTTTAAGTTATTAATGCAATCAACATTTCCGAAACTTTACCTGCTTAACCTGCGTAAAGAAATCAACTAAGCAATTTGTTTGAGGGGTGGATTTACACGTTGGTATGTTAAATTAAAAAATAACGAACTGCTGGATAGTGTTGTTACCAATAGTTTAGTTATTTTTAGAACGGTAAAAAATATTTTTCTGAGGTCAATAAAAGTAACATCAGTAGAAAATATATTAAATAAATTAGAGTTATTGGATTAATTTTAACCGGGTTGTTTATACTTTGGATTTGAAAATGAAAAACATACATTTTGGAGTACTATTACTGCTTTTAGCTGCTTTGGGCAGTTGTAAAACGTCCAGCAGTGATCGGGGTGAAGTAAGAGGTGTTTATGGGAAGGTTTTTAAACAGGACCAACCTTATGGAATGGTTTATATTCCCGGAGGTACTTTTTTGATGGGCCAGACAGACCAGGACGTTACTTTTGCACAAACTGCCCAAAACAAACAAGTAACCGTGCCCCCGTTTTTTATGGACGAAACGGAAACCACCAATGCACAATACAAACAATTCGTTAACCAGGTGCGGGACTCTATTGCTATTACTAATTATTTGCAAGACGATAAGTATTACTACAAACCAGGAGGAAAAAACGCTAAACCAGATCCAAGCGGGAAAAAATACATCAATTGGGATTATGTAAAAAAGAACGGCGTTTTTAGCGCGAGTAAAGGCAAAGGCGCAAATGCAACTAATAACCAGAGCAAGTTGCAGGGAATGTATTATCAAGGTGATGACCGGATTTTTGACCGTAACGAAATTGATGTACGTTTGTTAAAATACAATTATGCTATCATGGTTTTGCGTGAAGCTTCTAACAACCGTTTTGATAAATCAAAAAAACGTTCTGATTTCATCCTCCGTGATACAGTACCTGTTTATCCTGATACTTTATGTTGGCTAAATGATTTTTCTTATGCCGCTAACGAGCCAATGGTACAAGGTTACTTTTCTCACCCTGCTTATCTTAATTATCCGGTAGTAGGTGTTACTTGGAGGCAGGTAAGGGCTTATACAGTTTGGCGTGGTCGTTATAACGATGCGTATAAAGATGCGCGAGGGATTCCACATCGTCAACCCTACGAATTACCAACAGAAGCAGAATTTGAATATGCGGCACGTGGCGGGCGTTTAGGAAATGATTATCCATGGGGCGGCCCTTACATAAAAAACTCTAAAGGTTGCTTGTTGGCTAACTTTAAACCGGGCCGCGGTGATTATGCAAGCGATGGTGGTTATTATACTGTAAGCGTGCATTCTTACTTCCCTAATGACTACGGTTTATATAATATGGCCGGAAATGTGGCAGAATGGACTGCTTCTGCCTACGATGAGTCTGCCTCCACATTTGTGCATGATATGAGTCCTACTTTTAATTACGAAGCTAAAGCCAGCGATCCAGAAGTGCTAAAACGCAAAGTAGTGCGTGGCGGTTCCTGGAAAGATATTGGTTATTTTCTGCAAAACTCAACTCGTGGTTACGAGTACCAGGATACTTCAAAATCCTACATTGGTTTCCGCTGCGTAACTCACTTTCTGGGCAGGGATATTAAAGATAAGCGCTCTACCTACTAATAAACTACATTATACATCTAATTCTAAAACAACAAACTACAAAAAATTTATGGCTGTTAAAAAAAAATCAAAGTATGGGTTAGGTAGCATCATTTCTATTGGTGCAACCGTTGTGATTATAGGATTGTTATTTAAGATTCAGCATTGGCCATACGCGTCGTTATTTATTACTTTAGGGCTTGGTGCAGAAGCTGTTTTATTCTTTCTGATAGGTATTTTCCCTGAAGAAAACCATGATGTGGATTGGACGCGTGCTTACCCGGAATTAGCTGATGACTATAACGGTGAACTGCCAAAAGTAGCAGCCTCCAGGGCACCACAGCCAGCAGCAAATGGCTTTTCTAATACTGCAGCTTTAGACAAAATGCTTGCAGATGCTAAGATCGGGCCTGAATTGATCAGCAGCCTGGGAGACGGTTTGAGGACTTTTGGCGATAAAGTAAGTTCTATTGCAAAAGCAGGAGATGCCGGAGAAGCAACTTTGGAACTAACAAACAAAGTTAAAATTGCAAGTGCAAGTTATGATAAACTCAGTACTTCTTTTGAAAAAGCCTCAGCTAATCTTTCCGAAATGGCAAATTCTAACATTGATTCAAAAGCATACCACGATCAGGTAAATAACCTGGCTAAAAATTTATCTGCATTAAACGCAGTATATGAATTGGAGTTGCAAGATTCGAGCGCACATTTAAAATCGATGAACAAGTTTTATCAAAATGTTTCTTTAACCATGCAAAACTTTAATGAGTCCATGGAAGACTCTAAAGCTTTTAAAGACGAAGTAGGCCGTTTAGCAAAAAACCTGGCGTCATTAAATAACATTTATGGTAATATGTTATCTGCCATGAACCAGCCTAAAGCCAATTAATTAGTCCGTTTAATTACAACATTTTAGATAAAAAATAACAAATGGCTGGAGGTAAGGAAACCCCAAGACAGCGGATGATTGGTATTCTGTACCTGGTATTGTTAGGCTTAATTGCGTTAAACGTACCGGATAGTTTGCTCAATGCATTTAAAAATATAAGCGATAGCTTAAACGCATCAAAAAATAATGTTCAAACCGGGATTAATAACACCTATGAAGCGTTTCAGCAAAAAATAAAAGACCAGCCAGACCGGGCAAAGCCTATTGAGGCAAAAGCTAAACAGGCAAGTGCTACAGTTAAAGAACTGGATGATTATGTAGAATCGTTAAAAAAGCAGTTGGTTGAAAAAAGTGGTGGTTTTGATGAGAACTTGCAGGACTATAAAGGCCGTGATAATTTAGATGTATCATCAGACTTTATGATCAACAACAAAAATGCATCTTCATTACACAAAAAAATTGACGACACCAGAGAAAAGTTGTTGAGTTTTTTAGATGAAAAAGACAGGGCAAGCACTAAGTTGGCTTTAGCAGCAATCGATCCTCCGCAGAAAAAAGGTTATGCCAAAGAAAGTTGGGAAGAAGCATATTTTGGTGATGGTATCCCAATGGGAGCTGCCATGACTGCACTGACTAAAGTTCAGTCGGATGCTAAGAACGCAGAAAGTGAAGTGGTTAAAAAGATTTTAGGTAAAGTGGATCAGGCAGTAGTTAACTTAGATAAGTTTAACGCAGTTGCGGTAGCGCCGAGCAGTTATATCATTGCCGGCCAGCCTTATAAAGCAGAAGTGTTTTTAACAGCATCAGATTCCCGTTCAAACCCTAACATTTCCGTAGGTGGTTCAAAACTTCCAACTACAGAAGGTAAAGGCACTTATTCCGTTTCTACAAGCGGCGAAGGCATCCATACCTGGGTTGGTACAATTACAGTCAAGCAAAACGACGGTACCACAAAAACCTATACTACTGCTCCTCAAACTTATCAGGTTGCACGACCTTCGGCTGTTGTTTCACCAGATAAGATGAATGTACTTTATGTTGGCGTTCCTAATCCGGTTTCAGTTTCCGCTCCCGGCATCCCTAAAGAAAAATTAAGGTTGAGTATCAGCGGTGGTTCTATCAGCGGTTCTGCCGGTAAATTTACAGCAACCGTTTCTTCACCAGGTACTATGGCCAAGATTACAGTATCTGGCGAAACTTCTCCTGGCAAAACCCAGGTTTTAGGGGTGCAAGAGTTTAGGGTGAAAAGAATACCAGACCCAAAAGCACAATTTGCTGGTAAATCTGGAAGCTCAACAACAAGTGCTGGTAATATAAAAGCGCAGGATAAAGTTTTTGCTAAATTGGAAGGCTTTGATTTTGATGCTAAGTTTAATGTAACCCGTTTTTCATTAACGGTTATAAAACCACGCCAGGACGCCATTACAACATCTGCTTCTGGTAGCGACCTTTCCGCCGCTATGCGTTCTTCATTGGCTACCATTACGCCCGGCTCTACTGTTGTTTTTAGTAATATTATTGCTGTTGGCCCGGATGGCACACAACGTGGTTTAGACCCAATTGTATTGACTGCAAATTAAAAAGATTATGAAAAAGAACCTGTTTATTTTAGTTTTGTGCCTGATAAGCGTAGGCTCTTTTGCACAAACACGTACAACTACTGCCGCGCGCAGGCGGGTAGCTACACGCAAAAAAACCACTGCTAAAAAGGTGGCAGCTACTAAATCACAGGCATTGGTGGATACCAATAATGTTAAACCTTTTGTACGTCCGCAAGACGGCTATTACAAACCATTGGATGGCTATTACAAAAAAACGAGCATTTTAAACGCCAAAGTAACGCCATATCAAAATTTGCGTGAGGCTGATGTAGCTTTTGCTAAAAGGGTTTGGCGGGAAATCGATGTTCGGGAAAAGATGAACCAATACCTCGCTTCTCCTAAAGCCCGATTAATAGATATTTTAATGTCAGCCGTTGCTTCAGGTGAGTTGAATGCATATGATGCTTCCCCAACTAAAGGCGATCCGAACGGAGATGAATTCTCGGCATTGTTGAAACCTAAACAAGCAATGGCAAAAATGGCCGACAGCGTTTTGATTGATAAATTCGATAAAAACGGTGATAAGGTTAGTTCCGAAATGCATGCTGGAGAATTTAATCCAGACAGTGTAGTTAAATTCAGGATAAAAGAAGACTGGATTTTTGATAAACAACGATCTGTTTTTGAGCCTCGGATTATTGGAATTGCGCCTTTAATTAAAGTGAAAGCTGGTGGTTTGAGTTTAGATTATCAGCCTGCTTTTTGGATTTACTTCCCGGAAGCCAGAAATATTTTGGTTACCAAAGAAGCAATGAACAGGCACAATGATGCAACAGGTTTAAGTTTCGATGATATTTTTATGAAACGGATTTTTACCAGCTACGTGGTCAAGGAATCTAACGATAAAGACGAGCGGGTAAAAGATTACATGCAGGGTATCGATA
>CAZZVO010000223.1:0-6747 GCA_964657505.1 uncultured Mucilaginibacter sp. | reverse complement strand
AATCGATAGAAATATTGGTACATTGCTGGTAAACATTCGACACGTAGGATTTTTCGGCTTCTGTGTTGTAGTAAGGATTCGCTTCCTCAAAAATCTCGTTCATTTCGGGCAAATACTGTGCAAAAGCTTTGGTGATGGCTTTGGCAGTCCAAACGAAAATGCCTGCGTTCCATAAAAAATCCCCGCTTTGGATAAATGAAGTGGCAATATCCAGTGTAGGTTTTTCGGTAAAAGTTTTAACCTTGTAAAAAGAGCTATCAATTGCTTCTTCGGTGTATTGAATGTATCCGTAACCCGTATCCGGCCGCGAAGGTTTAATGCCTAAAGTAACTAAGCATTGATGGTTTTGGGCAGTTTGCAAAGATTGGTTGATGGTACTTACAAAACCGGCCTCATCCAAAATTAAATGATCAGAAGGTGCAACAGTAATTACTGCATCCGGGTTTTCGTTCAAAATTTTAAAACAACCATAAGCTACACAAGGTGCCGTGTTTCGCATCACAGGTTCGCCCAAAATCTGGCTATATTCCATATCTGGCAACTGCGTTTTTACCAGTTCGATATAAATATCATTGGTTACCACGTAGATATTTTCTTTCGGACAAATTTTTAAAAAACGGTCGTAAGTACCTTGGATCAACGTTTTCCCGGTACCTAAAATATCTATAAATTGTTTGGGATAAGAAGTCCTGCTGATTGGCCAAAAACGGCTGCCAATGCCACCTGCCATAATGATCGCATAATAATTCTTATTCATAGAAGTTAGTCTTGGTTAACGATTATTTTTGATGTGAAGATGTGAAAAATAGTTGAATAACACTTGCCAGGCACGAAAACGTTTGCGTAGTTTTTGGCACTAATACGATCATCAAAACGTATAAGTTTGTGTAAGTGCTTTTTTTATTGCTTAAAAATGTTAAATTCGCATACGATTTTTCTTTCAATTAAAGGGTTTTAAATTGAAAGTTAATAAATAAATAATTTTAATGGAGATAATGACAGAGGTTAAAAAATCGCTCTTTGATAATTTACAGAACTTTTTTGGTTTTAATAATTTCAAAGGCGATCAGGAAGTAATAATAGAAAATATTTTAGCGGGCAAAGATACCTTTGTAATTATGCCAACCGGCGGCGGTAAATCAATGTGTTATCAGTTGCCAGCAATCATGACGGAAGGAACGGCCATCGTTATTTCACCGCTGATTGCGTTAATGAAAAATCAGGTTGACCAGTTGCGTTCTTTCGGCGGAACCGATAGTATGGCACACTTTTTAAATTCATCGTTAAATAAAACAGAAATTGCGCGTGTAAAAGAAGACGTGATTACCGGTAAAACAAAATTGCTTTACGTTGCACCGGAATCTTTAACGAAACAGGAAAATATAGATTTTTTGCAGTTGGTAAAACTGTCTTTCGTGGCAGTTGACGAAGCGCATTGTATTTCGGAATGGGGACATGATTTCCGTCCGGAATACCGTAAAATCCGTCAGGTGATCAGTAACATTGGTGAAAATATTCCCATTATTGCCTTAACCGCAACCGCAACGCCAAAAGTGCAGCAGGACATCCAAAAGAACCTGCAAATGAACAATGCGCTGCTTTATAAATCATCTTTTAACCGTACCAATTTATATTATGAAGTGCGTGCCAAGCGAAACGTGATTAAGGAAATAGTCCGTTTTGTAAAGCAGTATCAAGGAAAATCCGGGATCATTTATTGTCTCAGCCGTAAAAAAGTTGAAGAAGTTGCCGAAGCTTTAAACTTAAACGGTATCAAAGCTTTGCCTTATCATGCTGGTTTAGACCCGAAAGTCCGCGCGGATACGCAAGATAAATTTTTGATGGAAGATGTGGACGTGATTGTGGCCACAATTGCTTTCGGGATGGGCATTGATAAACCGGATGTGCGTTATGTAATTCATCACGACGTACCGAAAAGCATGGAAGGTTATTACCAGGAAACCGGTCGTGCCGGACGTGATGGCGGCGAAGGCGTTTGTCTGTCTTTCTATTCCGAAAAAGACATTGATAAACTGCAAAAGTTTATGAAAGATAAACCTGTGGCCGAACGCGAAATAGGTACACAGATTTTAAAAGAAGTAATTGATTACGCCGAATCTGCCGTTTGCCGTCGTAAACAAATCCTGCATTATTTTGGTGAAAACTTCGACGCAAAAGATTGCAATAACATGTGCGATAATTGCCGGGCACAAAAGGAGTTTTTCAATGTAGAAGAACCTATGCTAAAGGCTTTAAAATTAGTTTTGAAGTTAGGGGAAAAGTTTGACGACCTGCATGTAATCAGTGTTTTGATGGGAATTGATAACCCGCAGATACACAATTACGAACATCATTTATTGCCAGAGTTTGGTTCTGGGATTGAAGAAGGCGAGAACCTTTGGAAATCGTTAATGCGACAGGCATTGCTTAACAATTATCTGGCAAAAGATATTGATTATTACGGTTTGTTGCGGTTAACGGATAGTGGTAAAGATTATATCGAAAATCCTTATGAATTAAAATGGGTACTCAACCGGCCAATGGGTGCAACCGATGACGATGCGGAAGACGATACGCCACAAGGGTCGGGAGTTTTGGATGCCCAATTGTTACAAATGCTGAAAGATCTGCGTAAAAAGATCGCCAAGCAAAAAAACCTGCCGCCTTTTGTGATTTTCCAAGACCCGTCTTTAGAAGAAATGTGTACGCATTATCCAATCACGTTGGATGAAATGAAACAGATTTCGGGCGTAGGTACTGGCAAAGCCATGAAGTTTGGTACTGCTTTTACCGAGCTAATTAAGAAATATGTAGAAGAAAACGACATTGACCGCCCGATTGATCTGGTCATCAAATCTGCTGCCAATAAATCTGCTATCAAAGTTTCCATTATTCAGAATATCGACCGGCATATTGCTTTGGAAGATATTGCCTCCTCCAAAGGTTTGTCTTATGAAGATATTTTGCGGGAGATCGAATCCATCGTCAATTCAGGCACTAAACTCAACCTAAGTTATTACATTGATGATTTAATTGATGAAGACCGCCAGGAAGAAGTTTTTGATTATTTCCGCACCGCCGAAGCAGATTCTATTGAAAATGCTTTAAAAGAATTAGGTTCTGACGATTATACGCATGAAGAATTGCAGTTGATGCGAATAAAATTTATGTCGGAATTGGGAAATTAGGGTGGTAAAAGAAGTATTGAAATAAATAGAAAAGGAACTCAAAAATGGGTTCCTTTTTTTATGTTTAATCCATATTTTACCCTATAAAAACAGCATCGGATGAGAGCGGCTCAATGTAAAATTTATTCATGCTTTTTACTGTATGCAACCGTTTTTGGTATGCTATTATTTTCGTGTCGTACTTCTTTCGCCCAAACAAAAATCAATTTACAGGATTCGCTGGAAAAAAAATTAAACTGGTATAAGCAAACCCATCCGGCAACAACACTGTTTGCGCACTTCGACAAAACTGTTTACACGAACAACGAGAATGTTTGGTTTACAGCCTATCTTCTTAATAGCACTCAAGCAAATGATAACTATAATACTTTGTCCGTAAGCCTGGTAAATGATATAGACCGGTCTATCATAATGCAGGAAAAATTTGTAATGCATAACGGGATTGCTTCCGGTAATTTGTTTTTGCCCGATAGTATTGCACCGGGTAATTACACTTTTATGTTATGTACAAACCAATTGGTCAACAAGCAGCCTGAAAGTGCGTTTACGCAACCGATAACCGTAAAAAATACTAATGAAACTGATGTTAAGGCCACGTTGACGATTGAAGATAGTAGTAAATACAATAATGCAAAACCTCAAAAAGCAATACTTACGGTTACAAAAAATAATCTATTTCCAGCAGCAAATGCTACTGTAAATTATCAAATTATGGGAGAAGACGGCGTTGCTCTATCAGGCAAGGCTAAAACTGATAAAGCCGGGCTGTACACGCTGGTTCTTCCTCCGCATAAAAATTCGGTAAAAGTACAGGTGAAGTATAATAAGGATAGTAAATACGTGCATTTATTGTTGCCACAAAAACAAACGCAAATCCGGGTTAAGTTTTACCCGGAAGGTGGCAGCCTGGTAAACAATTTAACATCAAACGTAGGTTGGGAAGTTAAAACAGCGGAGGGTTTACCATTAAGGGTTAGAGGCGTTTTGCTGCAAAATAATCGACCTGTAGATACACTAGCAACAGATAGTTATGGAATGGGGAAATTTATGCTGACACCACAACCTGATAGTAAATATTCGGTAAAGCTCTTAAATCAACCAGATTCCACTTATTATTTACCCACTGCGCGCACTGCTGGTTTAGTAGTAATGATGAATAAAAGCATTGCGAATGATACACTTAGAATGCAGTTACAAAGCAGTTACGATACCGACATTTTTTTAAACGTACATAACTACCGGCACCTCTTCTTCAACCAGATAATAAGGTTGAAGAAAATGCAGCAACTAAAAGTATATGTTGATTTTACAGAATTGCCAAAGGGTTTGGCAGAAATTACACTTACTGATAGTTCAGGTCATCCTTATGCAGAACGATTATTTTTCGCGCATTATAATCATCAGGAATTGTTAAACCTGCAAACCGAAAAGCAGCTTTATCATACCCGCGAAAAAGTACATCTCAAACTTTTATTGCGTGGGTTAGATACAAGTTTGATAAAAGGAGTAGTCTCGGTAGCTTGTGTCCAGGACAACCGGTTGGAATTGAAAAAGCAGAATGATATCATCAGCTATTTCTATCTAAAACATGATTTAGGCGATTTGCCCTTGAAAGAAAATTACATGGGTAAAAATAGTATCGATAAAATGTACTTAGAGAACGTGTTGCTTATAAAAGGCTGGCGAAATTATTTGTGGCTCGATTTGTTAAAAGCAAAAACGCAGGACACAACTGGCATCATTTCGTCCGCTGCGTTTGCTGGCAGTGTAACCAATGGAATTAAGCCTATTAAAAAACCAGCGAGTGTTTTTGTGATGACCGATTCCGCTTCGCATATTATCACTACAACTGCTAATGGCCATTTTGAAATAACCCCAGATTACCTGATAACCAATCAGGACAAAAAAGTAAATTTTCTAATTGCCAATAATTCCGGTCATATCAGGTTAATCTCACAGATCCTTTTGTCTCAATCCATAACTTATTGGCAAAGCAACTTAACCCTCAAAATTTCGAAACGCGTTCTTACAGTCAAAATACAGAAATTTTAAATATGAAAGGTTTTGAACGAGCTATCCAATTAAAAGGCGTTACTATTAGTGCTAACAAGGACAATTCGCTTTATAAGTCACATAGTTTCAATAGCAATGCTTGTGGTGATTATGTTTGTCGATACCATGTATTAAACTGTCCTAATCACCGTGATGAACGAGATAACCGAACTCCCGTTCAGGGTGAATTTTACTATGAAAATGGGAGTTTGATACATTATAGAGGATGCTTTGAATCAGAAAAGAAATTTAATTACACTATCCCAGGAATCTATATTGCAAAAGAGTTCTACGGTTCTGACTATTCAGAAGTAAGTTTATCGGCTCCTGAATATACCTCAACTATTTACTGGAAACATTTGGTGCGAATAAATTCAACAAAAGAAACCACACTTGACTTTTATACCAGCGATATAACCGGTAAATTTAGAATTGTTGTTCAAGGAGTTACTTCTAATGATGTAGTTTATGGTGAAAGCTTTTTTAATGTACAAAAGCCACGATGATAAGAAAACTGTTTATTTACTTGTTATCTTGAATTCTGTCCTGCGATTTCTGCTCCGCCCTTCATCCGTTGTGTTGGAAGCAACAGGTTGCATTGCACCATAACCTTTAAAAGTAAGCCGATCGGCAGCAATTTTGTTGGCAATTAAATATTGATAAACTGCTTTTGCCCTGTTTTCCGAAAGTATTTGGTTTGATTTTGCATCGCCCACATTGTCTGTAAAGCCCGAAATTTCAATGGTTACTTTTGGGTTGATGTTTAAAAATATAGTCAGTTTTTCCAATTCTGATTTGGATTCCGGTTTTAACGTAAACTGGTTGGTATCAAAAAAAATATTTCTCAAAACAGATTTTTTACCAGCTTCAATTTCCTGTAAAGACACTTCGATCAAAAACGGTTTCCCGGTTTTTTGATTGATCAACGAAAAATTCTCCGAGTAAAACAAGTATCCGGGACGGGAAATATTCAACCCATAATCTTTCCCGGTATTTAGTGTGGCCAGAAATTGTCCCTGGTTCAAAGCGTTTACATTTTGAAAGATCAATTGGTTGGTTTTCAGGTCGATAATCTGCACATCTGCATCAATTGCTTGTTTCGTTTTGGCATCTTTTACTGTGCCTTTTACATAAGTTACTACGTTTGGCCGAAGCTTTTCGGGCATTTCAAACGTGTAAATATCATAACCGCCAGAACTGTTTAATTTGTTGGAGGAGAAAAAAGCGTAAGCACCGTTGGCCGTAAGCGTTAAGCCGTTTTCATCGCCGCTGGAATTGATGGGATAACCTAAATTTTCCGGCTTTTGCCATTTCCCGTCCTTACCTTTTCGGCTCAAAAACAAATCTTTACTGCCCAAACCCGGCCAGCCGTTGGACGAAAAATACAAAGTCTGGTCATCAGGATGGATAAACGGCGACTGCTCATCGTAAGGCGTGTTAACGTTTGGGCCGAGGTTTTCCGGTTCGCTCCAGCCTTTATCGGTAATGGTCGATTTCCAAATGTCGT
>CAZZVO010000222.1:0-6766 GCA_964657505.1 uncultured Mucilaginibacter sp. | reverse complement strand
TGTTTCATGATGACAGCTTCAATTTTAGGGTGATAAACGAAGCACCAACAAAAGCCGAACTGAAATCGCTCCACAAAATCATTAAAAAAGTGGAAGATGATGTAGAGCGTTTCTCGTTCAACACTTCCGTTTCCAGCTTTATGATTGCGGTAAATGAGCTAACCGAAATTAAGTGTGCTAAAAGAAGCATCCTGCAAGATATGGTTGTGATCTTGTCGCCATACGCGCCGCATATTTGCGAAGAATTGTGGAAGCTGTTGGGCAACGAAGCCGGAACTTTATCTTATACAGCTTTCCCCAAATTCAATCCAGATTTTTTGGTGGAAGATGCTTTTTCGTACCCGATTTCTATCAACGGAAAAACAAAAACCAACTTAAATATTCCGCTTGATTTAAATATAAAAGAAGTGGAAACTATGGTTTTAGCAGATGAAAATGTACAAAAATACCTGGCCGGACAAACACCTAAAAAAGTAATTGTGGTAAAAGGCCGGATTGTAAATATGGTGGTTTAGCGAAGAGCGGTGAGTGGAGAAGGAAAGACCAATGTTGGACGTGATAAAATTTTATTTATATTTCTAATTTTCGGTCTTTTGCAATCATAAAATATTTTAGAACTATCTTCGGACTTCGCTCTTAAAACTTCGCTCCCATCTCAACTGTAAAGAACGGGTTACAATACTTCTTTTATCGGCCAAAAAAAATTAATAGCCGTAACAATTAACAATTTTGCTTATCCTAATACAAAAACCTATTGCAATGAAACGTTTACTTATACTTTTTACATTTTCTATAATCAGCATTTCGGCACGTGCTCAGTTTGGTGTTGGCGGCGGCGGCTCGTCGGTTACCGGACGGATTTCTGGCACCATTATCGATTCGCTCACTAAAAAACCAGTTGATTATGCAACTATCACTTTGTACCGCAGCGGTGGAAAAGTACCTTTAAACGGTGTAGTTACTGATGAAAAAGGTGTTTTCAGGATCAACAACATCAATTCTGGCAAGTATAAAATAACCGTTAGTTTTATTGGTTATCCCACCAAAACCATCGACCCGGTTACCACTACGCCAAGTAAACCTGATTTTAATTTAGGAAGTATCCGCCTGTCACCTTCCGGCAGGATGTTAAAAGGTGTGGATGTGGTTGGCAGCGCATCACTTGTTGAAAGCCATATCGATAAATTGGTTTATAATGCCGAGAAGGACATCACCACGTCCGGCGGAAACGCTACTGATGTATTGCGTAAAGTGCCTCTTTTATCGGTGGATTTAGATGGCAACGTATCGCTGCGCGGCGATCAAAATGTACGTGTATTAATTAATGGTAAACCTTCCGGTGCTTTATCAACCAGTTTGGCCGATGTGCTGCGTACTATTCCTGCGGATCAGATTAAAAGTGTGGAAGTAATCACATCACCATCGGCCAAATATGATGCGGAAGGTTCTGGCGGTATCATCAATATCATTACCAAAAGCAGCAAAGCTTCAGGCATCAGCGGTTCGGTAAGTGGCGGTGTGGGCACGCGGCAAAATAATGGCAATGTTAACCTCAACTACAAACATAACCGGTTTAGCCTTGGTGCTAATATTGGTACAAACTTTGCCTGGCCGCAAACTTCGCTGGTAGATTTTAGCAGTGTTACCGGTTCAACTACGCGTACAGAAAGCGCACAATCCAGGACTACCCGTCGAGGTGTCCGTGGTTCTATCAATGGTAGTTATGATTTTAATGATTTTAACTCGATCACCACTTCTGTTACTATTAATGGTAACGCCATGAAAAATAACGGGGTAGCTTTTAATAGCAACAGTTTGTTTGCAGGAAACAGTGGTTATACAAGTACCAATTATAACAATACCAGTTTGGGCGGTTTTGATTGGAGTGCCGATTACACGCATAAGTTTAAAAAACAAGGCGAAGAACTAACCATTGCCGGCCAATGGAGCCACACAGGCGCCACTAATGATTACGCAACAAGCTATTTAAATGTGCCTTCTGCTTTTATCCGGTTTACACCAAACCAAAACGGTACGAACGATGGTACCAATAACGAATACACGGCTCAAGCTGATTACAGTTTGCCAATCGGAAAAAACATTAAGATAGAGGCTGGCGGAAAATCAATCTTCCGAAGGATCAATAGCGATTTTGAAGTTTACCGTCAAAACAATAACACTGGCCCATATTTGCTAAACGATACAGCTTCCAACCAATATAAGTACAACCAAAATGTGTACGCCGGTTATACCGTTGCAACTTTTACTCTACCAAAAAGTTACAGCTTGCAAGCTGGTGTACGTGTGGAAAATACGCAGATTGATGGTACGCCTTCCAATAAAACACAGCCCAGCTTATCGCCTTTCTCCAATTCGTACACCACTTTTGTACCTACTTTAGCGGTATCACGGGCATTAAAAGGCGGCAACAGTGTTAAGTTGACTTATACTAAACGTATTACACGCCCAAGCTTAACACAAATTAACCCCTTTATAAACAAGGCCAATGCGGATAACCAAACACAAGGCAGCCCAACGTTATCACCGGAGGTTACCCAAACGGTGGAGTTGGGCTACACAGCTTTTATCAAAAGTTCGGTAATTATTTTATCAACTTATTATAAACACACCAACAATTTGATTGAAGGCATTGCAGATACTGTTCGTGATGCTGATTTAGGCCGAACCATCACCAGGACTAACTATTTAAATATCGGAAAAAACAATTCGTTTGGTGTGAGTGCTTCCGGTTCTATCAACCCGATAAAACCTTTAACCATCCGCGGCAGTGCAAGTGTTTACACATATAGTGCCAGTGCCAATACCCAATTAGCCTCACAACAAAGCAGCAACAGCACCTACATCCAATACAATGTTTTTACGGGTGCATCTTTGGCACTTAAAAAAGGGTTTGCAGCAGAAGTATTCGGGATATTTAACTCAGCCAGACGAAACATACAAGGTACTGGCCCGGCCTTTAATTTATATGGTTTAGGATTGAAAAAAGACATAATCGCCAAAAAATTCACCCTTGGGTTAAATGCCTTATCGCCATTCCAAAAATATCTGTTCCTTAAAACAAATATCAATGGCAATGGCATCACCCAAAACCAAACCATATCCTACCCGCTGCGCTCGTTCGGTATTTCGTTTAGCTACAACTTTGGCAAGATTACTTACGGCCAGCCAGCCAAGAAAAAAGGTGTTAATAACGACGACGTGATTCCCGGAGATACCGGTAATGGTGGTGGCGTTCCATCCGGCGGTGGCGGAACCGGTGGCGGCCGTCCGCAGTAATATTTTTTACCCGATAAAAGAAGCATTTAAAATCCAACCCTAACAAGTTGGATTTTTTGTTTTAGGTTGATTTGACTTTCACCTTTCTACCTTCCTCACCCTTTTCAAAATCAATAAATTCTGGCCATTTGTGCTGATGCCGCTGATATTATTCTGATACAAATTCACTAATTTATAATAATACAAAATTACCACCGGCGATTCTTCCATCACCAAATTGTCCATTTGCCGGTACAATTTAAAACGTGCCGAATCGGTTTTTGCCTGATAACTTGCTTCAAACAACTTATCGAAACCCGGATTGTAAAAAGCTGTATAATTCGGGCCGAAGGGAACTTTATTGTGCGAGTAAAAAACGGATAAATAATTATCAGCATCCGGATAATCTGCAATCCAATTGCCGCGGAAAAAGTTGATGTTGTTTTTTGCAATCATTTCCCGCAAACTGGCGCCCTGACTAACTTCAACCCGTGTTTTAATACCAACTGCATTCAGTTGTCCCTGCACAAATTCAATCAAATCGCGGTATGTTGTGGTGGTATTCAACAGGATTTCCGGAACGGGGTGTGCATTGTCAAAACCAGCTTCAGCCAATAATTGCCGTGATTTTTCAGGATTATAACGATAACCTTTAACTGTTTGCTGTTCAAAACCAGGCATCCCGACCGGAACAAAACCAGCATAACCAGGCGTACCAATGCTATTTCGCAGGTATTTTACCATTTTTTCGCGGTCGATAGCGTAATTAATCGCTTGCCTTACTTTTTTAAAACGTAAAGGAGAATTTTTAACGATGGCCAAATTGCTGTCCATTAACATGCCTAAATATTCTGTGTTTAAATAAGGCCGTGTTTTAAGCTGAAATTTTCCTTTGTATTTTTTGGTGATCTTGCCAGATTTGGTTAAAATATCGTCGCGGTAACTGCCGTCCACATCATTAAAAAAATCCAAATTATGCTTTACAAACTCCATAAAAGCCGTTTGTTTATTGGTGATAAAAGAAGCACGGACAGCATCCAGATAAGGTAAACGGTGGCCGTTCTCCATCTCCCAGTATTTTTCATTTTTGAGGAAGACCAGCACTTCGCCTTCTTTCCAATATTTAAATCGAAACGGACCGGTACCGATGGGATGACTGCGGAAATCTTTCCCATAGAAATCAACCACTTCATGCGGCACAACCGAGCAATATTGTGCGGTTAGCAAACTCAACATCGGCGGAAAAGGTTTTTTTAAATTGATGATAAAAGTAGAATCGTTTGGTGATTGAAATGCTTCTTTTACAGCTACTTTATCACTAAAAATCCAGGAACCGGAAGAGCCAACTTTCGGATCAGTCAAGCGGGAAAAGCTGTACACAAAGTCGGCAGCAACCGCTTTTCGTCCTTTGCCATTTTTAAATTGTGCAGCATCATGGAAAAAAACATCATTGCGCAAATGGAAAGTATAACGCAAACCATCCGCAGAAACTTCCCAACTTTTGGCGATAGAAGGCTTGGTTTTTAAGCTATCATCAATTTGAACCAAACCGTTGTACAACTGGTTATCGCACCAAATGGCATTTTGGTTACGCGCAAAAGCAGGATCCAATGAAGTAAGCAGATCATCCATGTTCAAATTAAAAACAGTTTTGCCGGATTGATCTTTGGACGTGCAGCTACATAAGAAAAACATCGATAAAAGAAGCATCAGCCATATTTCTTTATGGTGAAGATTGCGGGCTAATCCTTTATTTTGTTTGTTGTAATGGTTGTTCAAGATTGAAATTTGATTAAGAAAATGTATAGCTTTTAAGCTTGCTTTTAAAACCTGCAATTTCCGCATAAAATACTTGTTTTTTATAACTGGAGATTATGTAAGTTTGCATCAACAAGCTCACCCCGCTTCTCGTTAGATCAGCGCGCTCAGGGTGGGCATTTTTTTTGACCTATGCCGAGAGTTAATTATACAAAACCGGCCTTATCATTTCAAGACCAATTACAGCAATTAAAAAATAGGGGACTTGTTATAGAAGATGACCAAAAAGCTATTTTTTTATTAGAAAACATCAGTTACTACAGGTTGAGTGGTTATTGGTATCCACTACTACAAGAACCTAAATCTTCCCATATTTTTAAACCAGGCGCTTCTTTCAACCAATCTTTCCAATTATACTGCTTCGATAAAGAGTTAAGAAAATTAGTAAGTTCTGAACTGGAAAAAATTGAAGTAGCCATCAGAGCTAAAATGATATACATTTTGGCTCATCAATATGGTTCTTTTTGGACAAATGACCCTAACTTGTTTTCTAACCAGGAAAAGTTTAGCAGCACTATTTTTAAACTTAAAGAAGAATACAAGAGAAGCAGGGAAGACTTTATATTGGCATTTAAAGCTAATTACAACGATCCTTTGCCTCCGGCATGGATGATATTAGAAATTTCGTCGTTCGGCTCCTTATCAAATTTATACCAAAACCTTAAACCGGGAAGATCAAAAAGAGCAATCGCGAAACACTTTGGATTAGATGATGGAACGTTTTCTTCCTGGTTGCACAGTTTAGTTTATTTAAGAAATATCTGCGCCCACCATTCCCGACTATGGAATAAAACTCTCAGTATATCGCCCACAATACCAGTAAAGCCATTTAAACAATGGCTATCGGTTACTACTATAACTGATACCCGTAATGGTACAGTTTCCACTGTTAATAACAGGACATATTATATCTTAACCATGATAGTTTACCTTTTGCAAACAGTGAATCCGCAACATAAGTTTAAAGAGAAATTTGATGCATTATTAAAAAAATATTGTAATGTAGATCCGGCAGCGATGGGTTTTACGTCAGATTGGAGAAATGAACCTATCTGGCAATTAGTCAAAGAATGAACCGGTAATTATAATTAACCATCCGTGAATCAAAAAAGAATCATTTCCCTGCTGGCTGCCGGAACAGAAATTGTATGCGAACTGGGTTTGGAAGCGCAATTAGTTGGCCGTTCGCACGAATGCGATTACCCGGAAAGCATTTTGCATTTGCCCGTTTGTTCTTCTGCAATGCTAGATCCAAACGCAAATAGCTTGGAAATTGATAAACAGGTAAAAGGTGCTTTAACCGATGCGCTTTCGTTTTATCAAGTTGACCGTGAGTTGATTAAAGCGCTAAAACCCAACGTCATCATCACCCAAACGCAGTGCGAAGTTTGCGCCGTTAGTTTTAGCGATGTAGAAAAAGCATTAGAGAATTTGCTGGATTATCCCGTGGAAATTATTTCGCTTGAGCCGAATAACCTCAATGCTATTTTTATCGATATAAAAACAGTATCCGAAGTTTTGGGCGTGCCAAAAAGTGGTGCAGATTTAACAGACCGCATGCAGGAACGGATGGATTTGATCAAACACAAACTCAAATTCATCACCCAAAAACCAACAGTGGCTTGCATAGAATGGATAGAGCCGTTGATGATGGCCGGCAACTGGACGCCCG
>CAZZVO010000221.1:0-6770 GCA_964657505.1 uncultured Mucilaginibacter sp. | reverse complement strand
CCGGAGGCGATCCGGCATTCTTGATTTTTGGTTCTTTTGATCAAGCAAAAGAACGCACAAGAAAAAATAAATAAATTATTGATTTGAAGTGGTTTCTTCCGCGAAATTCCAGACAGTCCTTATCAATTGTTATTATTTGTTCCGCTATCCTTTAAATCATCATTATTAATCGTCTTTTTTGGCTTCTTTGGTTTTTCGGAAAGACCGCCGATTTTGTAACTTAAAGTAATTTCGAAGCTTCGGTTGTGCAAAATGTTCATCGTGTTCTGGTTGATGTTCCCTGAATTGACAATGGTTGGGATGTGGAATGCTGACGTAAGGAAATTATCCCCACCGATACCAATACTGCCTTTTTTACCAGCAAACTTTTTATTGATGCTCAAATTATAGACGCCAAAACCGCCCTGATAACCTTGTAACTGGATTTGGCGGGAACGGCGGAAGGTAAATGCTTGAACAGAATAACTGTCGGAAATATCATAACTGCCAAACAAACGAAGGTTTGCTACCCAGCCATGGTTGGAAGCATGGAAAAGCGGGTCGGGATCCGCATTGTCCAGCGTTAAATAATACAAATCTATACCACCATTAATACTTAATTTTTTAATTGGAGATAAATTGATGGAAAGGCTTGTACCATAAGCGTTTTGCTTTCCGAGGTTTTGATAACTGGTTTTTATCGTATCGCCGCTGGAAGTCCTGACGGTTTGGATAGCGTCGTTAGTATTGCGCACAAAAGCGGAAATATTTAAATTGTTGTTCCTGATATTGGTACTATAAGCCAGTTCAAAGTTGTTAGTAAATTCCGGCTGTAATGATGGGTTACCTACAGTTACGTTTAAAGGGTTGGAGGCTTGGATATTTGGGTTTAAAAATTCAAGCGAAGGGCGTTGGATGCGGCGGTTAAATCCTGCTTTAATCATGTCGCCGTTAGCAAACCGCTTAGCGATATTTAAACTTGGAACCAATATGCCGTAATCAGGAATATTAACGGTAGAACCACTTTTAAAATCCGCATTGATGCTGGTATATTCGTACCTCAAACCAGCTTTAATGGTATAAGTTTTAACCGGCGATAAAGTATAGGAGGCATAACCAGATGCCACATTTTGCCGGTAGCTGAACGCATTTGACAGGTTAGTTGAAGCAAGCGGAAGATATTCGAGCGAAGCACCGGTAGCGGAAAAGTAAGTGTAATCACTCGTTACCGTCCGGATAATGTCTTTCGCACCAAATTCAAGCAATTGGTTTTTCCAGGTTGGCGTTTGGTAATCTGCCTCAAAAGTTAGCTCTTTATTAATACTGTTGTTGTCGTTCTTTAATCCATTAATAACCGAACCACTGTTTTGACTTAGAAAAATACTTTCAAAGTTATTGTTCCGATTGTTCTGGCTATATTCGGTAAGTAAACTAAACTCGTGCTCCGGCTTTTTGCCCGTTAGCGTATAAGTTAAGGTTGCATCTACTGTATTTGAATTATTGGTAACACTATTTCTTTGCAAAGACGAGCTTGTAAGGACGTTATCAAAATAATTTTCGGTCGTAAAACCATTCTGTATAATTGGATGGCTATTGGCACCAAACACTACGCCGAGACCTACCGAATTGTGTTCGTTAATATCATAATCCATACCCGCATTATATCGCCCAAACAAAAACTTGTTATGTGTACCGGCCGATTGTGTAGTTAAGTAACTATCAGCAGAAGTTAAGCTGTTAATGGTTTGGCTGTTGGTAAATTCGCCTGGTGTATTATAGCCCGTTCGGCCGAACCCACCCAAAGAAAAATTAAATTTGCCTGTACGGTAACCGCCATTTAGGCCAAGGCCAGAACCACGTAAGCCCGCTTGGGAATTGATATTGAGTGATAAACCCTGCAAATTATTTTGTTTAAGCACGATATTAAGGATACCACCAGAACCTTCTGCATCGTATTTAGCAGATGGGGAAGTAATTACCTCAACGCTTTTAATCAGATCAGCGGGGATTTGTTTTAAAGCGTCAGCAACACTGCCCGAAGTCATGGCAGACGGTTTACCATTGATCAAAACTTTAATATTCTGGCTTCCCCGAACACTCACATTTCCATCCAAATCCACCGAAACCATTGGAACACGTTTCATCACATCGGTTGCATCGCCGCCCCTGGCTGTTAAATCGTTCTCGGCATTATAAACTGTCCGGTCAATTTTTTCTTCAATTAATGCTTTTTTCCCCGTAACCTGTACTTCATTTAATGTTTTGCCGCCAGGTTTAAGCAGTATCCTGCCCAGTTTTACAGAAGCTCCTTGAAGTAATTTAATGTTGGGGATGATCTTATTATCATAACCTAAAAAACCAATTTTAATCCGATAAGTGCCCGCAGGTAATTTTTCGAGGCTAAACTTTCCGCCTGCACCGGTTACAGAACCGGTTACTAATTTGCCGCTTGCCTGGTCGAAAACAGATACAGTTGCATAATCCACCGGTTTCTGGCTTACCGAATCAATAACGGTCCCGGTTATGGAGGAAGTACCTTCAGCAAAATCTATAAGCGGTAATGCCCTTTTATTGCTTGCTGCCTTTACTACCGAAAATGTTAAAAGCAGCAGCAGGAAAAAGAAATATCGTATTTTAGTTATTTTTTTATTCATCCTGCAAATAACAAACACTTTTTCGAGCTGGTAAAATGCGATAGACCAGCAGAAACAATTTATCGACCAGGGATGAATTTAACGGGATGAGTAGGTTTTAAACCTGGGTGCAAGTTAGTTCATCATTGGATTTACTAAACTGGCCGATGTCATTTCCCCTCTTGCCAATTAAACAAAAACGTTAAATTTTCGATATTCAAGATTAAGGGCGGAAATTGAAGCGTGTTTTGATTTTTCAATAAAAAAACACAATGCTTCTTTTAGTGATATAAAACTGGTATTGATACGTCAGTTTTGCGGAAGCAGAAACAAGTTGCTATTTTTTATGGGATAAAAGAAGCATCAGCAAAAAACAAACAAAATTTAAACAGCCTTGAGATTAGCTATGAAAATGTTAAGCAGGAACAATGTTGTAACCTTAGTCCATGTTTTTTACTGGTTGATCCTGGATGGAGGTGTATTGTATTACCTCCCTCAAAATAGGCGTTCATGTTAAATTTTGGATTAAGCAGGCCATTATGCTGGTTATCTTGATGTCTGTTTATTTGCTGGTACCAGGTCTTCTATCAGGCAAAAAGTGCTTGTTTATATCGGGCTAACGGTTGCCTTATTGTTGTGGTAATGCTGTGGAACCACTTTATCAACTGTATTTAACTTAAACAGGTTTATTTTGAACTACCATGTCCGGACCGACCGGGTTGATGACATAGTTAGGTGTAGAATATCTTTAAAAAAAATCGGACAGACTTAGTATCATCTAAGCTGTCCGATTCGGTAGCGGGAGCAGGACTATATTTTAATTTTTCTTAATTTTCTCTGATTTTATTTATATCTTTAAAGTGTTGATTATCAAGGTTTAATTTTAACTTTTTCTTCATCTATTTTCTTGTAGAGGTAATTAAAAGAAAGAAATTGCACCGCATATTGCACCGCACGAAATGGGAGTTAAAAGAAAATATGGTAGGTTCTATTTAGATACCAAGCCAGATAATATAGGGCACCTGCCCCTGATGTTCGAATTTACTTACAGGGGATTGAATGATCAGGACGGTAAGTACAAAAGAAACAGACTTAGGCATTATACTGGCAGTCGTATTCCCGGCAAACAGCTAACAAATAAAAAAATCACTACTTATGCTTGTTGGGATGCAAAACAACAAATGGCAAGAGGGTTTAAAGAAGCTGATGATGTAAACGCTTACATCACTACCCTGACTGATAAAGTATCCAAATATATTCGGAACAAAAAAGAAAATTTTCAGCCTTTGGATATGTCAGAGCTAAAAAGGTTGATTACCGTAAACCATGCTACTAATAATACTGATATTGTTGTCTATTGTGAAAATTATCTGGAAAGGTATGACAGGCCAGGCCAGGAAAGTACCAAAAGGAATATCAATACAATGGTGTCATCGCTTCGCGAGTTTGCGGGAAGTAATAAACCCCTGCTGATTAACATCAACAAGGATTTCATGGAGTCCTTTATTTCCTACCTAATTAACACCAAGAAAAACAACAATACCACGGTTGAAAAGAAAGTTGGAATGCTTCAACAGATTCTGAGAATTGCCTACAAACAAGGGTTGCTTGCAAGCTCAGGCGCGTTGGAGGACATAAAAGTACAACGAAGCTCAACAGATATTATCTTTTTAAAGCAAAAAGAATTAAAGGTACTTGAACAGTATAATTCGCCTAATGACAAGTTAGAAAAAGTTAAAGACTGCTTTCTATTCGGTTGTTATACAGGATTGCGGTACAGCGACCTGCAACAAATACACCAGGCTCATTATGTAAAAAAGCAGGAAAAGGGTGAGCACTTTCACGTATTACGCTTTACCATTAAAAAAACACGTAAAACGCATGAAATAGCTTTGCCGCCCAAAGCAGTAAAAATCATTGAAAAGTATTGGGATCTACAAAAACTGAAGAAACTACTGCCGGTTGTTTCAAACCAAAAGTTCAATGAATATTTGAAAGAACTCTGTGAGTTCGCTGAAATTAATACTGAAGTTGAAATATCAGCCCATCACGGTAGCGAAGTAAAAACCGAATTAAAAAAGAAATTTGAAATCCTTTCTTGTCACTCTGCAAGGCACACTTATGCGATACTTAGCTTAGAAAATGGTATGAGGCCGGAAGTATTACAAAGAAATTTAGGCCACTCAAAATTGTCTCAGACGATAGATTATGTTAAGATTCTTGATAATGTGAGGCATTTTGAGACCTTGAAAGCCTTTGCCGTTTAATCCATTAATTATGAAACCAAATGATTTTAAAGATATATCGATTTTCAAAAAAATAAAATCAACGCATTTATTTGTCCATGAAATAGCTTTCCAAGATCAAAAAAGTGTTGGCTCATTTAATCTAGAAAAACTGCTATCAACAAAACTACAACATGCTGTAGATAACCACTATTGTATCTCTTTGATCGCGTGTCCGTTTGAATTTAACTTTAATTCTTTCCTCAGCCACTTTGAATGGTGCTTCAAATTCATGTTTTTCAACTTTTCCGAGACTACTTTAAAATTCGATGTTCTAAACAAATTGAACGAAGCACACTGGCCGGAGGGATCAATCGATACCCTGTTGAACATTATTAGCAATAATCCAAAGTCATATGACTACTCTTTGAATGAATATACTGGCGAAATAAAATTCGCTCTGTTAAAGCATACAAATATCCAACGTGAAGACGTATTTAAAGAGATTTTAGCCAGAGATGAAAACATCCGTGGGCAGATCAAATCTTGTTTACTTAATCTGAACCAGATAGATAACATTAGTGAGCAGCAAACTTTAGCCGAAAGAGATTTCCGTCCTGCTGTTTCCAGTAAAGGTTATGAATCGTCGCAGTATGGCTTCATTAAAATTAATGACGTGCTCGATGTCGAATCACAAAATACAGTTATCAATTTCTTGTATGAAACACTCCAGGACCTTTTTAAAAAAGACTACACTTTAGAAGATTTTACCTGCATATTTCATCCTAATGATAAGCAACGTGAAATAGAGCTTGACATAACACGTCCAAACCGGCATTATTTAGATGCCCAGAAATTACATCTTCTATTTAGGGAACTTAAAGAGAATAAGGTAATCATTGCTTCCTGGGATACTATTAAACGAAAATTAATTGTTCGTAATAAAGACAATGAAGTAGTAGGCACAGCTTATCAGATAAGCATGGGAAAAGTTTCACCTGCGAAGCTGCGCCAAACGCAAAAGTTATTATTGGCAGTTCTACTTTTAATGCCTCCAGAAGGCGTCATATAGTGTTTTAAATAAAACCAAGGGAAAATTACTTTCCAGATTTTCTTCCAGTTTCCATTAATCGACCTTTTATAGGAAAAGGTTCAGCTTTTCTTTGCCCAAAATGAAAAGTATGGAACAGCAAATTCAATTTATAGGGTTCTCCTATCTCGAAGCAGAAAAATTTTTAAAGTCAATTGTATCAGCGTGTATTAAAGAACAACAAGACCGAAAAAATGAGCATGAGGCGGAGGTTCCGTTAAGCCCATCACAAGCAAGTCAAGCACTCAAAGTTTCCCTCCCAACTTTACGCAGGTACGTAGGGCTTGGTTTAATACGACGACACGACCTTGGCCCTCGCCGTAAAGTTTTTTATCTATCAGAATTGGAAGCGGACATCAAAAAAGTTCAGGCAACAGTTTGGGCACATAAATCTTGATGGGGATGGAAATTACTGAACAGTACATCCGTATCGGCACCAGTTATTACAAGACGGTAAAGAAACCTTTGTCTTCTGGTGATCTGATGACGATGCTACTGCCCTGGTCATCAGAGTGCATCAAGCAGGACCATGGAAAATCCTTTTTGTCAGAAATCGCAAAGTATGACGGCTTCTGCTTTGTGCCCAGCCACCTGAACTACCAACGGATCGTTAGTGGCTTTTATAACCGGTATTACCCTTTTTTGCACGAACCGAAAGAAGGGCTGCCAGTCAAGACGTTGTCTTACCTGGAGCACATTTTTGGCGACCAGTTGGAATACGGTTTGGACTACCTCAAGATCCTCGTCGAAATGCCAACGCAAGTATTGCCTATCCTATGCCTGGTCAGCGCGGAAAGGAACACGGGTAAAACAACATTCCTGAATTTACTGAAAGCCATCTTT
>CAZZVO010000220.1:0-6846 GCA_964657505.1 uncultured Mucilaginibacter sp. | reverse complement strand
ACTCTGGTCGGCAGATAAAAATTATAGCTGGATGAAGTTGCGCAACGGTTCGTACCTGGATTTTGTGCCCGATCATTATCCTTTAGGTTACATGTTAGTGTCTTACGGAAGGGAAAAATACGGCGATGATTTCTGGAAAAAAGTAACCCACGATGCCGCAGCAGTAAAAAAAACTTTCCGCGGGGCAGTGAAAACTTATTCTGGTTTAGCCTATCCACAGTTCCGGTCTCAGGCTTTGGATTATTTTAAAAAGCAATTTTCCGCGGAAGATCAAAAGCAAAACCAGCCGAAACATTTTATGGCCGATGAAGAATTTCCGGCTTTTATCAACGATACTTCTTTTATCTATGTAAAAACTTCGTACACTAATGTGCATCATTTTGTGTTACGGAATGGTTCAACAGAAAAAATAATACGTGTTCGTGATGCTTCGTTAGACAACCAGTTTTCGTACCGGAATGGTAAAATTGTTTACGCAGCTTACCGGCAGGATATCCGTTGGGCTTACAAAGATTACAGCACCTTGCAATTGCTGAATGTCGCCACCGGAACGCAAAAAAGCATCACTAAAAAAAGCAAGTATTTTTCGCCGGATATCAGCGAAGATGGTAAAACAATTATCGCCGTTTTGCAATCTCCGCAGGGAAAAAGCGAGCTGCATTTGATTGATGCCAATGACGGAAAAGTACTTCAAATTGTTCCGAACCCACAAAAACTGATCTATACTTATCCAAAATTTTTGAATGATGAAACCGTTATTTCCGCAGTAAGAAACCCTTCGGGGAAAATGAATTTAGCCGAAATCAACCTAAAAAATGGAACAGTAACCAATCTTACTCCTGCCGGTTTTAAAGTGATCGGCTTTCCAACAATCAGAAAAGATTCGGTTTTTTTTACGGCTTCTGCGGAGAAAAACGACCAATTGTACATGCTTCTTTTATCGAATAAAAAATTGTATCGGCTTAAAAACAAAGCCTTAAATTCTGAAATTGGTAATTACCAGGCAACCGTAAATAGTCATCAGATTTTGTACAACAGTTTTACGGCCGCGGGTTATCAATTGCATCAAGCTGAAAAAAGTGAAATCAGTTTCCAACCAGTTACAGATGCCGAATTAGCTTCGCCACTCTCGGATCTAAATATCAGCAATTTAGAAAAAAATAATGCTGATTTGCTGGCTGCTGTTCCGAACAAAACTTTTCAGGTTAAAAAGTATGGCGGACTTTCACATTTGTTTAACTTTCACAGCCTCGAACCTTCTTTCAGCGATCCTGACTATACGCTTTCTTTGGTTGGAGAAAATATCCTTAACACTTTTCAACCCGAAATTTACGGTACGTACAACCGGAACGAAGGCTACAAAGAAATTGGGTTTGATGCAGTTTACGGCGCTTTGTTTCCGTATTTATCCGGAGGTGTGAGTTACACAATCGACCGCCGAAGTTTATTTCGCGGAAGCAATGTTTACTGGAACGAAACGCAAGTGCAAGGCGGTTTTACGGTTCCGCTGACTTTTAACAACGGCCGCACTTTTAGTAATTTAAGTTTGGGCAGTAATTATGTTTATGACCAAAGCGCGTACAAAGGTGCTTTTCAGGCTTTGCTGGGCACGCAAGCATACAGTTATTTGGATAATTCTATCCATTTTACCAGTCAAAACCAGAAAGCTTATCAGCAAATTTATCCAAGTTTGGCGCAAAATATCACCCTAAATTATAAAACAGCAATTACACATTTTAGTGCCAACCAGTTTTTGGCCAATGCTTATTTTTATTTTCCGGGCTTATTTAAAAATAATAGTTTGGTCATAAATGCGGCTTACCAGCAACACGATGGCGCAAACGGGTTAAGCCTTTTTTCTAACGAGCTTCCTTTTTCAAGAGGTTATACAGCCGAAAATTTAAACAAAATGAGCAAGCTGGCTGCCAATTATCATTTTCCGATAGCTTACCCGGATGCTGGTTTTGCCAACTTTTTTTACCTGCTCCGCATCCGCGCGAACATGTTTTACGATTACACCAAAACGGCTGATGTTTACAACAATGGGCAACCTTTTAAAGCTAATTTCCGCTCCACCGGAACGGAAATTTACTTCGATTCCAGCTTGTGGAATGAATTGCCGTTTACTTTTGGTTTCCGTTATACACGATTGTTAGATCAGGATTTATTCGGCGGTTACGGGCCAAACCGGTTTGAATTGATCGTTCCGCTGAGCTTCTTTTAGCAGGTAAAAAATAGCATTGAAACGATTTCTGGTTTCCAATTGTATTTTTTTATCAAATCAAAGTATCCAATTAAACTTCTTGTTTAATTTCGCCCTAAAAACAGCATGCTCCTAAATAAAGTCCGTTCCTTACAAACCAACATCAAACCGCCAAAAATTATGATTATTGGTGATTTGATGATCGACCAATATGTTTGGGGAGATGCAAACCGATTATCGCCGGAAGCGCCGGTCCCAATTGTTAATGTTAATAAAGAATCGAGCACTTTGGGCGGCGCAGGAAACGTAGTTCAAAACCTGTTATCGTTTGGTGCCGAAGTGATTATTGCAGGTTTAATCGGCGAAGATGTTGCCGGAAAAGAACTCTTAAAAGTTTTGCTGGATGAAAAAGCAGACGCTTGTGGTGTAGTGGTAGATGCGAAAAGGCCAACTACGATCAAAACACGCATTATTGTGGGCAGCCATCAAATTGTGCGGATTGACCGGGAAGTAAACGAGCCGATCAGCAGAGAAAGCGAAGACGATTTGTTCAACAAAATTCAACCTCATTTTAAAGAAGTTGATTTGGTTTTATTTTCTGATTATAACAAAGGTGTGCTTTCGCATTCGCTTTGTTCGCGCATCATCAGCTACTGTAAATCGATTGATAAAAAAGTAATTGTCGATCCAAAAGGGCTGGATTTTGCAAAATATAAAGATGCCTTCATCATCAAACCAAATAAAAAAGAACTGGCACAAGCAGTAAAAATGGAGAAGATCAGTTCGAAAGAAGACCTACAAAAGGCGGCTTCGGCAATGTTTGAACTCACAAATTCTGCTTATTTAATTGTGACTTTATCTGAAGAAGGAATGGCCATTTTAACTAAAAACAGTTTTAAAATTTTAGAAGTTAAGGCAACGGAAGTTTTTGATGTGACGGGTGCTGGCGACACAGTTTTGGCAACCATGTCGTATTTTATTGCTTTGGGTTTTACGGTGGAAGAAGCTTGCGAACTGGCCAATCATGCGGCGGCAATTGTAATCCGCCGGGTTGGAAGTGCCTCTACTTCGGTCAAAGAAATTATAGAAGACATGGAAAATAACAACAATTAAAATGGTGTACGAAGAATTATACAATCACCAGGAGTTGATCGGCAAAGTAATCGCCATGCTTCTTTTACCGATAGAAAATGGGTGCGCCATAATCACCGAAACGGTTTTAAGCGGAAATAAATTATTGATCGCCGGAAACGGAGGAAGTGCCGCAGATGCACAACATATTGCCGCCGAATTTACCGGCCGGTTTGTAAAAGAACGCAAACCTTTGGCCGCACTTGCTTTATCTACAGATACTTCTGCCTTAACAGCAATTAGCAATGATTATGGTTTTGACCAGGTTTTTGCCAGGCAATTAGAAGCTTTGGCACAGCCCGGCGACCTTTTTTTGGCGATTTCTACCAGCGGAAATAGCAGCAATATTTTAAACGCAATCACATCTGCCAAAAAAATGAACTGTAAAGTTTTAGGATTATCTGGCCGTGATGGCGGCAAAATGAATGGACTTTGTGATTTGAATATTGTTGTCCCTTCAGAAATTACAGCACGGATCCAGGAAATGCACATGCTGATCGGGCATATTTTTTGCAAAGCTGTGGATGATTTGTTTTGAAGATTAAAATCAATTTTACCATGCTAAAAACAGTATTCGTTTTGTTGTTTACTTTGTTTGTTGCTTCGGCCAATGCTCAATTCAACACAAAAGTTTACAATCAATATTTCGATTTTAACGAAGCACAATCTAAAAATGAAAATGCAAAAGCGCTGTTAAAAGCGGATAGTATTTTGCAAAGTCCAGAGAAACTGCCCGCCAAAGCACAAGTTAGTTTTTTTAGAAGGTTGGCTAAATTGTATGAAGATCAGCATCAACCCGAAAAAGCCATTATTTATTACGAGAAAGTGGTTTTAGCCGTGCCCGATTATTATGTTGCACATCGGGCTTTGGGTTACTTGTATTTGCTGCCGACGGACGGTTTGACGGAGAAGATCAATCAATCCAAAAACAATTTAACTGAACGCGAGAAATACAAGTCGCAATATTTTATGCTGATAAAAAAAGCCTTGCCGCATTTGGAAAAGGCAGAAGCTTGCGACCACGACGACCAAACATTGAACTTAATTAAAACTTTGTACCAGAAATTGAACGATAAACCTGGTTTAACTGGTTTGGATAATCGCTTAAAATTATTAAAATCTAATTGTATTGATTTGTTGATGGAATAATTTCCAATTTTAAGTTTTTATGTTGATACTGTTTTTATCCATCTAAATTAAATAGCCTCAAATACAAATGACACAGCGTTCAGAAACTTTTTTAATTTTAAATCCGTTTATCCTATTATGAAACGTTTAATATTAATCGCAATTACTGCTGCATCTGTTAGCCTTTTCGGATGTCAGAATATTAATGGCCAAAACAAAAATCAGCCAAAAAGAAAAATTGTAAAAACCGATGCCGAATGGAAAAAAGAGCTTTCGCCAACTGCTTACGAAATTATGGTGCAACGCGGCACGGAAGCTCCTTTTAAAAATGCTTATTACAATAACCACGAAAAAGGTATTTATGTAAGCGCAGCAACGGGCGAACCTTTATTTTCTTCGAGCGATAAATTTGAATCTGGCACAGGTTGGCCAAGTTTTGTTAAACCGCTTGATCCGAGTAAAATCGAAATTGTGCATGATACAAGTTTCGGCATGGACCGTGATGAAGTGATCGAAAAAAGTACAGGTTTCCATTTAGGTCACGTTTTTGATGATGGTCCCGCAGATCGCGGCGGAAAACGTTATTGCATGAATTCTGGTGCATTTAAGTTCGTTAAGAAATAACGATACTTCTTTTATCGATATAAAAATGAGTCCGCTTTATTAGTTTAAAGCGGATTCATATTTTAAGCCCAAAGTTAAATCTACCCAATCTGGGTTTACTGATCGAATCATTTTCTCTTTCTGGCTCCTGGTGAAGCAACTTACAGTTTCAAAACGCTTTACCGCAACATCCTCCGAATTCAATTCTTCAAAATAAATCAAACGGTTCAACTGGTCAGAACTGTTAAAAAACAAGTTGGGCATTTGTTTATAAAACTGCAGTGTTTTAGCCAAATCAGAGCACATGCCAACATGCAAACTGTTCCGGTTCCGGTCAGTAATAATGTACATAATTTTTTTTCCAGGTTTTGTTGCCGAACGGACATTTAAATTTTGCATAATTCAATTTTATTACTAATTTTATGAGCACTAAAGTACTAATAAATTTAGTAATACCAAATTTTATGTCAAAAATATCATCAAACATTAAATACCTTCGAAAAAAGAAAGGATTAACACAGCAACAGTTTGCAGATCAGCTACATATCAAACGTTCGTTAGTTGGTGCTTATGAGGAAGACCGTGCAGATCCAAAGTACGAATTACTAAATTTGATAGCAAACTTTTTTGAAATCCCGATTGGTGATTTTATAAATGAAGACATCAACGACAAATATCCGCCGAAACAAAAGCAGGAAAACAATAACGTACGCGTTTTAAGTGTTTCTGTTGATAGCAATGATCGCCAAAACATCGAGTTAGTTCCATTTAAAGCCAGTGCCGGTTATTTAAACGGTTATGCTGATCCCGAATTCATCAGCCAACTACCCAAATTTCATTTGCCGATGTTGAAACAAGGCACTTACCGCGCTTTTGAAATTACTGGCGATTCCATGCTTCCGGTTTATCCGGGTTCTATTATCGTTGCAGAATATTTGGAAAATTGGTCGGAAATAAAAACCGGCGAAACTTATGTAGTGATCAGTAAAGATGACGGCGTGGTTTACAAACGGATTGTTAATAAGTTTAAACCGAATAAAAAACTAAAATTAGTTTCGGATAACCCGGTTTATGAACCTTATGAAATTAGTCCAGAAGATATTTTGGAAATCTGGAAATCCAAAGCTTATATTTCGATGCATTTTCCAGAACCAACGCCCGATCCAACTATGGAAAGTTTAACTTCGATGATGACGCAGATGCAAAAATCAATTGCCAAACTACAGCAAGGCAACAATTAAGTTACAAGTTTTTAGTTAAACATTAGGACGTTATCTTTATCCAATAAACTAAAATTAGAAAACATGAAAAAATTATTGTTAATGCTTTGCTTCGTAGCGGGCATCACCGCTATGAGCAAGGCTCAAGGTGGCGGTCAAAGAATGTCACCGGCGGATCAAGCCAAACAATTGCAAACACAATTGAAATTGACTGACGACCAAACAGCTAAGATCACCTCCATTATGCAAATGCAAAACACTAAAATGGATAGTGTTAGAACTGCATCTAACGGAGATCGCCAAGCAATGATGCAAGGCATGATGCCGATCAGACAAGCAATGAGCGCTAAAGTTAAAGCTGTTTTAACTGCTGATCAAGCTACAGCTTATGATAAAATGATGGCTGACCGTATGAACAGAATGCGCCAAGGCGGCGGCGGCAATGGCGGCGGAACTCCTCCTCCACCACAAAAATAATTTGTTTTGATAACAATATTTGAAAAGCGGCCCTGAGCCGCTTTTCTTATTTTAGCCTAAATTTAGTAAATGAACAAGGCAGAA
>CAZZVO010000219.1:0-6955 GCA_964657505.1 uncultured Mucilaginibacter sp. | reverse complement strand
CAAAGCGGCCGTTTTCCAGTCGCCTTCTCCGGCAAAACCATAACCTTCGGCCATTAATCGCTGCGCGGCGACGCCCGGCAATTGCGCCATGCCGTGTAAATCTTCAAACGTATCGCTAAAGCCTTTGTAATTGCCTTGCTGTAAAAAAGTACGTAACCCGATTTCAATCTTCGCTGCTTCTTTTAACGACTCAAATTGTGCGCCGCCGTTACGCAAGCTTTCGGCCAAGGTGTACGTATCGTTGTATTCCTCAATCAGTTGGTTTAAATCTGATTCTGATGTCTGGTTAATCACCTTCACCAAATCGCCAATGCCGTAAGTATTTACCGAAAACCCAAACTTCATTTCGGCTTCCACTTTATCGCCATCGGTAACGGCCACAAAGCGCATGTTATCGCCAAAACGGACAAATTTAGCACCTTGCCAATCGTTCCAGCCAGCAGCAGCACGTGCCCATGAACTGATTCCGGCGTGTACTTCCGGATCTTCAAAATGCCCGACTACCACTTTCCGGTTCAGCCGCATCCTCGAAACTATAAAACCAAACTCGCGGTCGCCGTGGGCACTTTGGTTCAAGTTCATAAAATCCATGTCGATAGTTGCCCAAGGAATATCGCGGTTAAATTGTGTATGCAAATGAAGTAATGGTTTTTGCAGGATTTTTAAACCACCGATCCACATTTTGGCTGGCGAAAAAGTGTGCATCCACGCAATGATACCGATACAGCTTTTGGCCTGATTGGCTTCCTGACAAATCGCATAAATTTCTTCCGTGGTTTTTACCGTCGGTTTAAAAACTACTTTAACCGGAATTTGGGACGAACCATCCAAAGCAGCCGCAATTTGCTGCGAATGTTGCGCTACCTGGTTTAAAGTTTCTTCGCCGTATAAATGCTGGCTGCCGGTTACAAACCAAACTTCCAGTTCTTTTAAATTGATCATATTGATATTTTAATGTTGATTATTAATTATTATTTGGAAGAAATCCGGTACAAACCTGCGCCGTGGCTATTAATCTGTGGAACAAATTCTCCTGAAAATCTGCCCAAATTCTGGTGGTCCCAAAGATTTTTAATTTGAACTTTTGATTTTAAACCTAAGTCATTCAAATTAATGTTGATTTTTTTTCCTTCAGTTTGATCTGTCGGATTAAATACAGCTAAAAATTTATCGCCAGTTTTCGGATCATCTGCAATCCAGGCAACAGCGGTTTCGGTTTTGAATAATTGTTTATTGTTGATGCTGTTTTTAAGCACATAAATTACGTCTTCATTATTTAAAAGCGAAAGCGTAAAAGCATCGTTAGAAGGCAGATCCCCGCCAAACATCAACGGCGAACGGAAAATTGTCCACAAAGTCATCAGCGTATATTGCTCATCTTTGGTGAAGGCCGACATGCGGTTGTCGCCACGTTCTGCACGGATTCCAATTCTTCCCAGCGGCAACATATCACCATCTGGCCAGGCACCAAATTTTCGGTATGGGTTCCAGCGTTCAAAAACATCAAAATGTTCTTTCAGCATTTTCCAGTTGTCCCAAAAATCATCAACGGTACGCCACATATTGGCATGATTTGCTACATGTTCGGCATCGGCAATTGGTGTTTCGCCGGGAGAAGTACTCAGCAAAATTTTTCTTCCGGTTAAGTCGATTGCTTTGCGGATCATTTCCACTTCTTCGGTATGATATGGCCGCGACAAATCATCCACTTTCACAAAATCCAAACCCCATGAAGCATACAATTTAAACAGCGAGTTATAATATTCCTGTGCGCCAGGCCGACCGGCAACTACGCCGTACATATCTTTCAACCATTTGCATTGCAATTCTGTGGTGTAAATCTGGTTGGCGGTTGCGGTGCTTCCTGAAATCGGCGTATTGCGTTTAACCGCTTCTACTGGGATGCCGCGCATAATATGTATGCCAAATTTTAAACCTTTACTGTGGATATAATCTGCCAGCGGCTTAAAACCTTTTCCGCCTGCAGCAGATGGAAAACGGTTTACGGCAGGCTGAAAACGGCCATATTTGTCCATCACATAATCCGGGTCGGTTTGGTTATAACCGTGCGCTTTATCGTTGCCCACATACCAGCGGATATCCACCACAATATATTCCCAACCTGCTTTTTTTAAGTATTTGGACATGTAATCTGCGTTGGCTTTCACTTCGCTTTCAACGACTGTTGGCCCGTAACAATCCCAACTATTCCAGCCCATTGGCGGCGTGGCAGCCCAATTATGGAAATCTTTTTGCTGGGAAAAAAGGCTTTCGGAAGTGACAAAAAGTACAAATAGAACTACGAAATATGTTTTTTTCATCGATAAAAGAAGCATCTGTTAAATTGAATTTTACTGACCGTAATAAGCACCTTTTCCATGCTTGCGTTCGTAATGTTTTTGAATGAGGGCAGGTTTAAGGCGGGAAACTTGCGGGTTAATTTGCTCCGTAAGATAAGCTATCCGGGCAACTTCCTCCAAAACCGCACTATTGTAAACCGCTTTTTCCGCAGTTTTTCCCCAGGTAAAAGGAGCATGGTTGCCTACCAAAATCATTTCCATTTCCTCATAACTCAACCCTTTTTCCTGCAAACAATTCATAATCTGGAAACCGGTTTCATATTCATAATCACCCTGAATCATCGCGTCTTCCATCGGCGGCGCGCAAGGAATATCAGCGGTACAATGATCGGCATGTGTGGTGCCATAAATCGGGACATCGCGTTGCGACTGCGCCCAAGCCGTGCCGTAAGTGGAATGCGTGTGAACGATGCCGCCAATTTTCTCCCAGTGCTTGTACAGCACGGCGTGGGTTTTGGTATCGGATGATGGCCGGAAACTTCCTTCCACCGTATTTCCTTCAAAATCAACAATTACCATGTTTTCCGGAGATAAATTTTCGTACGGAACACCGCTTGGTTTGATGGCAAAAACACCTTGTTCGCGGTCAACCGAACTCACATTGCCGAAAGTAAAAAGCACCAAACCTAATTTTGGCAACTGCGTGTTGGCTTCGTAAGCGCTTTGCCGTATAAAATCGTAATTAGCCATTTTTTTAGATACTGTTTTTATGCACTTAAATTCATTGTTTGTGCTTCGATGGCTTTCCCGAGATTAATGTAACGCTGATAACGTTTGGCGTAAATGGCTACGTTTTCCGGATTGGGTTGATATTTCGCATCAAAACCTTGTCCCATCGCCGCCATCGCATCTTCCACCCTCGGATAGATTCCGGCAACTGTCGCCGCAAACATCGCCGCACCAATAGCGCAGGTTTGTTCTGATTTATGGATGCGGATCGGCATGTTCATCACATCGGCCATCATCTGCATAATAAAAGGCGATTTTTTGGCCACGCCGCCCAAACCAATCAAACCTTTTACCGGAACGCCTTCTTTGCTAAACCGATCGACAATACTTTTCGCACCAAAACAGGTTGCTTCGGCCACCGCGCGAAAAATGGAAGGCGCATTGCTGCCCAAACCTAAATTGGCGATTACGCCTTTTAATTCCTGGTTGGCATCTGGCGTGCGGCGGCCGTTTAGCCAGTCTATCGCCAGTTCACTTTTTTCGTTTAGCGGGATTTTTGCTGCTTCTTTACTTAACTCCGGAATCATTTTCTCCGTCATTTCCTGCAGTAATTTTCCGGCAGTTTGTTGATCAATAATTTGGGTTGATAAAAGAAGCTCCTTCATCGGCCAAACCAAAATACTGCGGAACCAGGCGTAAGAATCGCCAAATGCAGATTGCCCGGCTTCCATGCCCATCATCCCCGGAATAATCGAACCCGGAACTTGTCCGCAAATGCCTTTTACCAACGTCCCGTTCACTTCTTCAATAGGTGCAACCAGCATATCGCAGGTCGAAGTGCCCATCACTTTGCTTAAATAATAAGGCTCAATTTGCCCGCCGACCGCACCCATATGCGCATCAAAAGCACCGACGCCAATTTTTACCTCAGTCGATAAACCTAATTTTTCTGCCCATTCTGCGCTTAAATTTCCGGCAGCCTGATCAGAAGTGTAAGTATCTTTAAATAAGTGAGAAGTAAATTCGTTTAAAAGCGGATCCCAAGACGAGAAAAACTCATCAGGCGGCAAACCGCCGTAATCTTCTGCCCATAAAGCTTTATGTCCGGCAGCGCAAACACTGCGTTTCATATCGGCAACATGTTTTCCGCCGGAGAGTAGGAACGGAACCCAGTCGCAATGTTCTACCCAGGAATATATTGCTGCGCGGACTTTTTCGTCAACCCTTAAAATGTGCAACAACTTCGCCCAAAACCACTCCGAAGAATAAATTCCGCCTACAAATTGTAAGTAGTTCGGCTCAGATTTTTTAGCGTGTTCGTTTAATTCTGCTGCTTCTTTTAACGAAGTATGGTCTTTCCAAAGCACAAACATGGCATTTGGGTTTTCTGCAAATTCTGGCAGCAAGGCAAGCGGAGTTCCTGTTTCATCAACCGCAACAGGCGAAGAACCGGTGGTATCTACCGAAATTGCTTTAACGTTAGCTGCATCAATTTTGCCCGATGCTTTTTTTAGGCACTCTTTTATAGTAAACTCTAAACCTTCTACGTAATCCAATGGATGCTGGCGAAAACGGTTGAGCGGCGCATCGCAATAAAGCCCTTTTTGCCAGCGTGGATAAAAGTAAACCGAAGAAGCTATTTCTGCACCATTTGCAGCATTCACAATCACAGAACGTACGGAATCCGTTCCGTAATCTACACCTATAACATATTGTTCGTTTTCCATATTTTCATTGGTGTCTAATTAACACTTATTTTGTTAAAAATGGAAATATAAGTTGAGGTTGAGAAATTTGGTTAAGCGGTAATTTAAAGAATCAGGCTTTCGGGATTTGGAATGAAGTTTAAAAAGGATTGGAACTTTTCTTTATACTGCGTTTTATTTAATGTGTAATAAAACGCGCCTTTTTTAGAGTTTTCTTTGTGCTTGTCTTTCTGCCGAATTAACAAACCTGTTGATAGCAATTTGCGACTGAAATTTCGTTTATCAAAAGTGGCACCGTAAATTCCTTCGTACAAATTTTGCAATTGTGGAATGGTAAACTTTTCAGGAAGCAGTTCAAATAAAATTGGATGTAAAGCAGCTTTGTAACGCAGTTCTCGTTTTGCGGTTTCCACCATTTCTTCATGGTCAAAAATTAATTTCGGCACTTCATTAAGCAAAAACCACTCCGCATGATATTCGTGACTAATCTGTTTTTCATATTGATGGATGTCGATCAAAGAAAAGTAGGCGATACCAATAGTCCTTTCCAGTGGATCGCGTTTCGGCTCGCCAAAGCATTTCAGTTGTTCTAAGTAAACGCCTTCCAGCCCGGTCAGTTGCTTCAAGATCCGGTTGGCGGCATCTGTTAGGCTTTCTTCCGGCTGTATAAAACCACCCATCAAACTCCATTTTTTAGCTTCCGGTTCAAACCCGCGCTGGATTAAAAGCAGCTTGAGGTTATCTCCGTCAAATCCAAAAATAATGCAATCTACTGCTACTAAAATGCGGGTTTGTCCGAAGTATCTGATCATGCAGGTTAAGATAGAAATTATATGCAATATCTATAATTATTTCTATCAATCAACGATATCAACAAAATCGAAAAGAATAATTACTTTAATTGTACTGCTGACATTTAAAAAATTAGTTACGTTAATTTTGATAAATTTGATCCTTTGTATAACCATTCTTAAAATTGTAATGCTTCTTTTATCAATGAAAAATAAGTTATTCCTAATTAGTGCTGTTTTGATGCAAAGTGTTGTTGGTTTCAATATCTGTAAAGCACAAACAAAAATATTTAAAGTTCAGGCTGATCAAATCAAAGCCGAAATCCAGCCAACGATGTGGGGCATCTTTTTTGAAGATATCAACATGGGTGCCGATGGCGGGATTTATGCTGAACTGGTTAAAAACCGTTCGTTCGAATTTTATTCGCCTTTGATGGGCTGGACGGTGAGCGGGAAATCCGTAAAAGAAGGCGATGTGCAGGTTTTAAACCGAAAAGAAATCAACAGTGCCAACCCAAGATACATCCAGGTTACTGTAAATAATGCCGATAAAAACAGTATCAGCCTAAGCAACGAAGGTTTCCGCGGAATGGGCATTAAGAAAGATTTGGGTTACGATTTTTCGGTGATGTATCGACAAAAAGCAGCTAACATCAAACTGCATTTAGAACTGATAAACCCGAAAGGCGAAATCATCGGCACAGGAATGTTAACGCCAGATCAAACGGATAACGACTGGCACAAACAAGCCGTAAGTTTTAAAGCAACCGCAACCGAGCAAAAAGCCAAGTTAAACATCTGGTTTGAAGGTGATGGCAGGATTGATTTGGATATGATTTCCCTTTTCCCACAGGATACCTGGAAAAAACGTCCGGGCGGGATGCGTGCCGATATGATCCAATTATTGGCCGATATGAAACCCGGTTTCATCCGTTTTCCAGGCGGTTGTATTGTGGAAGGAAGGGATTTGGCCAACCGTTATCAATGGAAAAATACCATCGGCCCAATTGAGCAAAGGCAATTAATTATGAACCGCTGGAACACCGAATTTGCCAACCGTTTAACACCAGATTACTTTCAAACTTTCGGTTTGGGCTTCTTCGAATACTTCCAGTTGGCAGAAGATATCGGCGCGCAAGCCTTGCCGATTTTAAATGCTGGCATGGCTTGTCAGTTTAACTCCGCAGAATTAGTTCCGTTGGATGAATTGAACCCGTACGTGCAGGATGCTTTGGATTTGATCGAATTCGCCAACGGCAGCACCAAAAGCCATTGGGGAAAAGTTCGTGCCGATATGGGTCATCCAGCTCCTTTCAACCTAAAAATGATGGGTGTTGGTAACGAAAACTGGGGTCCGCAGTATTTGGAACGGTTGCAGGTTTTCACCAAAGCTATTAAATCCAAATACCCTGAAATGAAGCTGATAAAT
>CAZZVO010000218.1:0-6996 GCA_964657505.1 uncultured Mucilaginibacter sp. | reverse complement strand
GAAAACAGCATTAATCACGGGTGCATCTGCCGGGATTGGAAAAGAGCTTGCAATCCAATTTGCAAAAAATAATATTGACCTGATATTGGTTGCACGCCGGGAAAATCTATTGCAGCAAACAGCTGCTGAAATAACAAGTAATTACTCAGTGCAGGTTAAATATTTTCCTTGTGACCTTACCGATATTTCCCAGGTAGATAAATTGGTAGATGGCTTAGTGCAAAGTAAAGTTGTCATTCATTATCTTGTTAATAATGCCGGTATGGGAAAGTTTGGGGCTTTTGATAATGTAGATTGGAAAAGTATTTTGGATATGTTACAACTTAACATTATTGCTCCAACCTATCTTACTAAACGCTTCTTGGATAACTTAGTATCCAAAACGGAAGCAAAAATTCTGAATATTGCTTCTACGAGTGGCTTTCAACCGGTTCCGAACCTATGTGTGTATGCAGCAACAAAAGCTTATTTGCTCTTTTTTTCAGAAGCACTTTCCGTTGAGCTGCGCAAAAGAAATATTTCCTTAACAACGCTTTGTCCTCCTGAAACAGAAACAGATTTTTTAAGTTCATCAGGTCTTAATAATGTATCCCGTATAAGTAAAGCCAAGCTTCCTACAGCCAGCCAGGTAGCTGAATATGGCTTTAAAAAGTTAATGCAAAACAAAAGGCTGGCTATTTTCGGGCTTAAAAATAAATTTCTCTTGTTTGGTCAACGCTTTATACCCAGAACGATGATCTTAAATGTTGCAGCTAAATTATTCAAATAAAAACTTTATCACACTGGTCAGGGTAACTACCTTCCCGGAATAAACGGCCGCATCTTTAGCTTCGATTTTAACTGCAGGAACAGTTTCTTCCTTTGCAGGAGCGCTTGCGGCTGCATTCACGCCAGCAGGGATAACTGCATCTTTAAACAGGGAGTTCAGATGGGTTTAAAATTATCCTGCTTAACATAACCCTGACTATAAGGCAAGTAGACACAAGCATGGTTACCTCCCGGGAACGATGGATGACACCAATTCCTTTGTTTTTTTTATACAAATGCCACATGGTCTATATATATTATTCCAAAATCCGGATTAAACGTTGACTATAAATGATTACGAAAGCTGTAATAGGATAGAAAATTGAAGATATTAAATTTATTCTTTTTGCTTCAACTTTTCCACCTCCCTGATATAACACCGCTTTGTTAATCTCACCTTATTCATCTTTAATCAACTCTATTTGTGCATCTACCACTTTTAGATAAAACTTATTTGATGATTCTGCAAAAACAGGAACTTTTCCCTGTCCGGTTCCTTGTGCATACAACTGATTCCCTTCCCTGTTTATAACAAAGGCAAAGCCAGCGACACAGTATACTTACCCTTGTAACTTTGTAAAATAACTTCATCAACGGAAAATGGTCTTTTGTATCTTCGACCTGTACAGCCCTTAAAAGTCGTAAACTTGCGCTATGCACTTTTAAAATTTGAACAGTGGTACGCAAATCAAAGTTTTTGGCGTAGCCCCAAGGCCGTGAACATTCAATCCGGCCATTTGGCTTAATAAATTAGCAATACTTATTTTTTCATTTTAGATAGCGAATCATAAGGGAATTTCCAGTACAGCGATACTTGCCCCGGGAATTTGGTATTGTGTCAATCGCTGAGCAATTGTCCAGGGAGTTTCACCAGCTGCTTGGATCGGACCGACCAAATTTTATTTTACCTGCTTTATCTTATCCTGATTTTACCTGCTTTGGCCCTTTACATCACAAGCAATAAAAAACATCAATAATAAAGAGGGAAAAATGGATGGTGTCATCATATTGTGAAGGTTTAGTGCCTCTCGTAATCTTCTCGAAAGGTATTGAAACAGGAGAAAGTTCAAGAAAATTAACCTTTTTTAACTCTTTGTCCAATTTTTATTGCAAGTCCAGTAGCAACTCCAAAAGTGTATTTTAGCTTTATAGCAATAACCCAAAGTGGAGACTAAAAACTTAGTAAAATGACATTAGCTGAGGAATATGAACATCAGAAAAACTGGAGAAGTTGGGAAACTTATCTGGATAAGCTTTCCATCACGCCGGTTGATACGATTATAGATTTAGGATGTGGTACAGGAGAGGTCACCAAGCTACTGGCCAGGCGGTGCCTTAGTATTACTGGTATTGACAATAAAGAGGAACTTCTTGACAAAGTAGAGGAAGGTCACCAATTTGACAATATAAATCTATTAAATATTGATTTAAGAGACTTAACTCAGGCTAAGTTACCAATAGCAGATGGTATTTGGTGTAGTTTTACAGCTGCTTATTTTCCTAACTTAAATCCGGTTCTTGCCAGCTGGCTTCGTTTAATTAGGCCTGGTGGGTGGATTGCACTAGTCGAAATTGATGACTTATTTGGCCATCAACCTTTAAGCAATAAGGCTACTACTTTATTTAGGGATCATTATCGAAGATTGCTGGATAATAATAGTTATGATTTTAAGATGGGTAGCAAATTAAAGGATTATTTACTATCCATGGGTTTAATAATTATTTTAGAACAAAACATGCAAGATGCAGAACTTTCATTTAATGGCCCTGCCAGTTACCAGGTATTGAAGTCCTGGGAAGCGAGGCTCGACCGGATGACAGGGCTGCAAAGAGTTTTAGGAACCGGTGAGTTCCAACAATTAAAAACCGAATTCTTGGCTTGCTTAGCCAATAAGAAGCATCTGAGCAGTGCTATCGTCAAATTTACAGTTGCTAGGAAACCTTGCAGTGTATCACCAACATAATTATTAATATTTTCAAGATGAAAGATGCAATTAACCTTCCTGCACCTGCTGACAGAATAATGGTAGAATTCATCAGCAAAATTTCAGATATTGAGCCTAACTTTCTTGAAGGTGTTTACTTAACCGGTTCGATTGCAATGAATGACTTTTATGCGGGTAAAAGTGACATTGATTTCCTCGTTCTTTGCAAAACCCTTCCGGAAAAAAGAACAGCTGCCCGGTTACATCGTGTTCATCAAACAATTGCCAGACACTACAGCAAGCCAAACATGAGCGGTTCTTATTTAGCTGCTGACAGCTTGCTTACAGCTAAGCCTGAAGACATCAAAGTCCTTTCTTTTCACCAAGGTGCTATGCGTTATGGAACTTTTGAAATGGCGGCCGTAAGTTTATCAGAACTAAAATCACATGCTATTACTATCCTTGGACCCAAAGCAGAAACTTTAAAAACGAATATTGAACCGGCTTACTTAACTGGGTTTCTATACACCAACATCAACTCGTACTGGGCAAAGTGGATAAAAAGGCATTCTTCCTGGTTCAACCGCAAACTATTATTGTTATTGTTCCCAAGGTTTACGGAATGGTCGGTATTAGGTGTTGCACGACAGCTTTGCACCCTACACACAGGCAAAATAGTTTCAAAGACCGAAGCAGGACTTTATTGCCTGCAACAATTACCTGATAAGTTTCATCCAATTATTAGGGAAGCAATTAAAATCAGAAAAGACAATAGGACTTACCCATTTGTAAAATCATACGCTATAAAAGCGTCCCTTAAACGACTAATGCAGACGATTAAATGTGTAGATTATATGATTTTTAATTTCAATTTGATATACAATGAGCAACAGGACTAAAACTGCGGACAAAACACAAAGTAACCACTAACAATAGATGGTATTAGAGGGCTTAATGCATACTTGATTATTGAAGTAACCTATTTTCTTTGGATAGCAAGGATGCCCAAAAAATGTTACTATACTGGTTGGGACAAAGGTGTTTTACCGTTTACTTCATGGTTCTTATTTTTCCAAAACTTATAATAGTCCACATTGCCCCAATTGACATAAAACATATACCATAAGCTATTTTACTGTGCAATATAAATATTAAATTTATCCCAAAAACAAACGAGAGTAAGCCCAATACCAAAAATATTTTCATCGTTTTCTTAGTTACTTCCATATTTATAAAGCTATGTATTAATCGGATCAATCCAATACTGCGCACGCAATTTTATTAAAAGTTAAGTTGCCATACCTATATTTAAGATTTCAACTTAACAAGGGCTTATCCATACCTGTCTGTGTCCATCCATTTTTGTCGCTTAGTGGCCCGATATTATAAGACAGGTTGTATGTTTCTGGCATAAAAAAAGAGCAACTAATACGAGTTGGGGCAAAATTGATAATAAGTGTTCATTGACAGCCTTTTTATCCTATCTTGTAATAAATTTCATTAAATGATACAGCTATTGATATTCTCTGCAATTACAGTATTTAGTGCTTTGCTTGTTATTAAGAAAAGAAAGTCAAGAAAATAGCTTTTGTCCAAACTGGTATACATTTACCTTTATTTAACTTTGGTTTTGGGCTGACGGATTTCAAATTCCAGTTCTTCGCCAAGCCCGGAACGCTACTGGTAATGTTAGGTAACCGCACAACCCCAACTGTTTTTAAAGTCCTCGTTGGACAGACAATTGCTAACAAAGCTAACAACAGATTGACGAACTGCCTACTTATCAACTCCAATTACTTAGATAATAATAGTCCATTCCAATTCTTGAATTGCTTCTGCCGCACTATAAATACGTAACCACCTACTTTTAAATAAACAAGACTGGAGAATTCGCTGAAACTGACTGTCTTTCCACTTTGGCCACTTCGCTTTCGCCGCACCAGGCTGCACCATACATGCGGTAAGGCTTGCCTGCAGGTACCGCTTCATGTAAAGCCGGGCGGGCAATTTCTGCTTTTATCTGCATTTCTGTTATAGGTGTTAAAGTAGTCTGGCCATCTTTTCGTTTCCAGTAAGCATATTCCAATGTTTGCCAGTAACCTTCAAAAGGAATGGCTGTTGCCGTAATCTTGGTTAGCCATTTTACCGAAGCCATACCATACCAACCCGGTATAATTGCTCTTACCGGATACCCATGCTCGGCAGTCAAGTCCTTACCATTCATCTGGTAGGCAATTATGACTTCTGCCTGGCGTGCTTTAGACAGCGGCATACTGCGGGCAAAATGAATTTCTCCGGGAGATTTCGGCTCTTCCGTAACTTCGCCTTTATCTGCTCCCTCGAGTATAATTTCTATTGTGCCTGGTTTGATACCGGCTCAAATGGCTGGCAGAAGGAGCGAAATGATAAAAAAAGCAATAAAAGCAGTGTTAATTTTTTCATTTATAAAGATTTAGTGTAGGGAGTGGATTACCTACGACTTAGCACATAATATAATTAGTTAAAATACAGGGCTTTAAATATTGCAGGTAAAAAAAACTTTCACATTTTTATTTCGCTGATGTTTCATCCAGGTGAACGTCCCAAACAATGGCCTGTTCCGTTACCTCCGGATCATGTGAGCAGATGAATAGACCAAGCAATGCAGTCCCTGGCATATTTGGCATTATATGCGAACCAACTGTCTTTAATTGCTCACCAACATGGCCAACACGCATGGTAACCCGTTTCCCCGTTCTTTGTAGCTGAACTACTTCAAAAGTTTTCTCGGGAAAAAAAATCTCTTCCTGCGGATCGAGCATGTTGGCACTCTGTTTGGAACGCCACTGCAAAACAGTAAGACCGTCACCATGTTCGACAGCGCTCAAATGGATTGAACCCTCGTTTGTATTTTCCCTTAGCATCCAGCCGATCTTACGGTGCCCATTTCCTTTTTCACCTTTAAATTCAAAATTTGCTGTTGCGGTAAAATCTCCCTTTACAGCTTTATATACATATTGAAATTCGTCACGATTAAACCAAATGTTGTAGCCTGAGCCCTTCAAGCTATAAGTATGGGTAACTTTATCATATCTCGTGTTTCCTGCGCTTTTGGGATGGCCAATATCCTGGTGATGTGAAAAAACTCCAAGCGTGTCGACTTGAGCATAAATATCGGCGCATCTAAACAAGATTATGAAAAAAACTAATTTTCTAAATTTGAAAATGCTGACGCTCGTATTATCCTTAAATGCTTTATGTTTCATAAAATTATAATTTTTGATTGTCCGATGTTACAAACATAAATGAAAAAAGTCAACGACGTTAGTTTACAATACTTCGTTTCCCTAATAAAGAAATTTTGTCCCTTTCACAACTTTTGTTATAAATAATTTACAGGAAAGCTGGATTAACGAAGGCCGCAAAAAAGTAAACGGAACGCGGCTTAAATTTAGTAAAGATGAAAACGGAAACAAAATTATCCAACGGTTTTGTTTTACGTCAATCCACAATGCCGTGCTGCATGAGTTTTTGAAAGATCCGCGCTTTAAAGCTCTACCTGAAATGGTTGCACCTTACGAAGGCCATATTGGCGAGAATGAAAAAGATGGATTAGTAATTAACCAGTACATTAAAACGGCAGATAGTGCGATTTCGCAAATGTCCTGGCATTACCGATGCACCACCCCCGGGATATTTTTCTAGGCCAGCGTATTATGCCAATATGAGTATTATACCTATACCTTAAGTGTAATTTTCAGGTCCATCATTTCAATCTGGGTTCATCTTTAACTACACCTATAAATAAGGTTTAGTTTTGATTCTATATATAAGGCATAGCAACCAGAAGAAAATGACAACTGGCAGCAAGGCTTAATTTACTTTCCGGCTTAACTGCATTTAAAAAGCAGCCTACCCTTCGCGCAGTTTCCTGGTCCTGACATAGCTTTCGACGGTGAGCCTGTTCACGCCCAGGATCCTTCCGATGGTGGTGACGGCAACTTTCTTGTTTAACAGCTCCTTGATGGTCGCATCCTTACCGGTAAGCTTGGTTAGTTTGGACAGGGCACCTTTCGGCCTGCCGACCGGCAGGCCTTCACTTTTCATCCGGGCCATGGCTTCTTTCGTGCGCTGGGAGCTCAGGTTCCGCTCGATCTCGGCAGAAAGCGAGAAAGCGAAAGCCAGAACCTTGGAGGAATTGTTGTTGCCCAGTTCATAGCCTTCCTTGATGGCGTAAACCTTACTTTCTTTTTCCATGCAGGAATGCAGGATGCTCATCACTTCC
>CAZZVO010000217.1:0-7083 GCA_964657505.1 uncultured Mucilaginibacter sp. | reverse complement strand
GTTAATTACGATCAGTACCGCGCTTTGATGGAAGGTTTCAGTTCGCATATGTGGAGTTGGTACACCGGAACGATCATCTGGAAAACCCAAAACCCGTGGACAGCGATGCGCGGTCAGATGTACGATTATTACTTGGACCCGAACGCTTGTTTGTACGGTTTGCACAACGGCAGCGAAGCTTTGCATGCGATGTATAATCCGGTTACGGGCATGGTTTCCATCGTAAACAATACTTTTGAGACGAAGCGCGATTTAATGTTGACCGTTAAAACCATCAGCATGAACGGCGCGGATAGTTTGGTTACGCAGGTTTTTGTGGAAGTGCTGCCGTCCTCGGTTAAAAGTTTTATATCGGTAAAAACAGTATTGGATAAAAGGGCGCAGGAAAAAGGCGCGTTTTTATGCCTGCAAATCCTCGACAAAAACAAGAACAAACTGAGCGAGAATATTTATTGGATAAAAGATGCATCGGGCAATTATTCCGGCTTGCAGGAAATGGCTTCGTCGCAGTTACAAATTGCTGCCAGCAAATTAGTTAGCGGAAAAATTGAAGTAACTTTAACCAACCCGGCAAAAGCACCGCTGGCGTTTTTTAACCGTTTATCGCTGGTTGATGCAGCAACGCACAAACGTGTTTTACCGGTTTTTTATTCTGATAATTACGTTTCGGTTTTGCCTGGCGACCAGCAGAAAGTAACGCTGGATTATCAGCCTAAAACCGGAGAATCGATGCCGCAACTTTCGGTAAGCGGCTGGAATTTGTCCGAAAAATTCATCACCATAAAATAGTATTTGCTCAAAATATAAAATCAAACCAAAAACAATACGTATGGCCCGTTTAAATTTGTTGGAAGAAACCCGGTACGAAAAGCTGCCGGTTACGGTTTATCCCGATGCTTCTTTTGCCTCTAAAAAAGTGGCGAAAAGGATTGCAGATTTGATTGCGGATAAAAATGAAAAAGGCGAAAAAACAATTCTGGGTTTGGCCACCGGTGCCACGCCGATCAAAGTTTATGCAGAATTAGTGCGGCTACATAAAGAGGAAGGTTTGAGTTTTGCCAACGTAATTACGTTCAACTTGGATGAATATTTCCCGATGCAGCCAACGGCATCGCAAAGCTACGTTACGTTTATGAACGAGAATTTGTTCAATCATATCGACATCCCGAAGGAAAACGTAAACATTCCGGATGGCACGTTAGCGCAGGAAGATGTTGCCGCTTTTTGTCTGGAATACGAAAAAAAGATCAGCAGTTACGGCGGTTTGGATTTACAGGTTTTGGGAATCGGGCGAACTGGCCACATCGGTTTTAACGAGCCTGGTTCGGCACCAAATTCGGGCACACGTTTGGTTACTTTGGATGATTTAACGCGCCGTGATGCTTCCCATGATTTTGGCGGAAAAGAAAACGTACCGGTAAAAGCGATTACGATGGGCATCGGAACGATTTTTAAAGCGCGTGAAATTATTTTGATGGCTTGGAACTATAAAAAAGCTTCCATCATCAAAAAAGCGGTGGAAGGCGAGATTTCTTCTGATGTACCAGCAACTTATCTGCAACTTTCCGAAAATGTAGAGTTTGTTTTGGATGAAGAAGCCGCTGCCGGACTAACCCGTTTCAACACGCCATGGTTGGTAAAAGATTGCATTTGGACAGAAAAGCTGATTAAAAAAGCAGTGATTTGGCTGGCTTCAACCTTAAATAAACCGGTTTTAAAGTTGACAGAAGAAGATTACAACAACCATGGTATGGCGCAACTGGCCACCGAAAAAGGCCCGGTTTACAACATCAACATTAATATTTTTAATCAGGTACAACACACGATTACGGGCTGGCCGGGCGGAAAACCAAACGCGGATGACAGCCAGCGGCCAGAACGCGCCGAACCAGCCAAAAAACGTGTCATTGTGTTTTCGCCGCACCCGGATGATGATGTTATTTCCGTTGGCGGCACGTTTATCCGTTTGGTAGATCAAGGTCATGATGTGCATGTCGCTTACCAAACTTCGGGCAATAACGCCGTTTGGGACGATGATGCTTTGCGTTATGTAGAATTTGCCATCGATTTTGCGAAAAGTCAGGGAGAAGAACCGTCCAAATTAGAAGGTTTGTATAGCAGTTTGCGTACATTCTCTCAAAATAAACACCCGAATCAGGAAGATCCGCAGGAACTAAAAACGGTAAAAGGATTGATTAGAAAAGGTGAAGCAATTGCCGGGGCACGTTTTGCAGGCGTTCCGGATGAAAAGATCCACTTTATGGATTTGCCTTTTTATGACCGTTTGAAAGTGCAGAAAAACGTGAATTTTAAAGATGACATCCAGAAAAACATCCAGCTTTTGCAGGAAGTAAAACCGCACCAGATTTTTGCTGCAGGAGATTTTGCCGATCCGCACGGAACACACAAAATTTGCTTCAACATTATGATTGAAGCACTTAAACGTTTGCAAGATCAAGAGTGGACAAAAAACTGCTGGATTTGGATGTACCGCGGCGCTTGGCACGAGTTCGAAACCCACGAAATTGAGATGGCCGTGCCGCTTTCTCCTCAGGAAGTAATCCGCAAACGCTTGGCTATTTATAAACACCAGTCGCAAAAAGATTTGCCGGTTTTTCCCGGTGATGATGCCCGGGAATTTTGGGTGAGGGCAGAAGACCGCAACCGCGAAACGGCCTGCGCTTACGATAAATTAGGATTGGCCGAGTATGAAGCGATGGAAGCTTTTGTACGTTATCGGTTGGATTAATGCTTCTTTTATCAATGTATTTTTTGCAAGCTGTCATGCCGAACTTGTTTCGGCATCTCACATGATTGGTTTACTTTTCACGAGAGATCCTGAAACAAGTTCAGGATGACGATATTAAATCGACCATGCTTCTTTTATCAACTAAAAAACAATAACCAATAAATATAAGAAAAATGACAAATGTTTCCAGCCCGGCTGCTTCAGCAAGTTTAAATCCGGATAAAAGCTCTAAAGCCATTTTGATAATTGGCGCCTTGTTTTTCATTTTCGGTTTCGTAACCTGGTTAAACTCGGTTTTAATCCCTTATCTAAAAATTGCCTGTGAGCTTACCACGGCCGAATCTTACCTGGTTACGTTTGCTTTCTACATTGCTTATTTTGTAATGGCGATACCATCTTCGGCAGTGCTCAAATTCACCGGATTTAAAAACGGCATGGCGGCAGGTTTGGTTATCATGGCTGTTGGCGCGTTAATTTTTATTCCGGCTGCGTTAACACGTACTTACGTACTGTTTTTAACCGGGCTTTTTGTGCAGGGCACAGGGCTTGCCGTTTTGCAAACCGCGTCAAATCCATACATTACGATTTTAGGCCCGCCGGAAAGTGCCGCAAAAAGGATCAGTATCATGGGCGTTTTTAACAAAGTGGCCGGGGCAATTGCGCCGGTTGCCATGGGCGCGGTGGTTTTGAATAACATTGACGGATTAACCGAAAGGCTTACCAAACTAAGTTTGGCCGATAAAACAGCAGAGCTTAACGCATTGGCTACCAAAGTAATAACTCCATATTGCATTATTGTTGTGGTACTTTTGATCCTGGCCGTATTTGTCTATTTTTCAAGTTTGCCGGAGATTGATACCGAACAGGAAGACGAACGGGTTGCCGCAGCAAACATTGGTAAAACATCGATTTTGCAGTTTCCGCATTTGCTGCTGGGCGTTTTAACGCTGTTTTTATATGTCGGTGCCGAAGTAATTGCCGGCGATACCATCATCAGTTATGGCGCTTTCCAGCATATTCCTTTATCAACCGCAAAGTTTTTCACTACCTGTACTTTGATTTCGATGCTGGTTGGTTATTTTATGGGGATTGCTTTTATCCCCAAATATATCACCCAGCAAAAAGCTTTGAAAGTATCAGCGATATTGGGTTTGATTTTGGCCGTGCTGGCAGTAGTTACAACCGGTTACGTTTCAGTTTTATGTATCGCATTATTAGGTCTGGCCAACTCGTTGATGTGGCCGGCAATTTGGCCGTTGGCGCTGGCAGGTTTGGGCCGTTTTACCAAAATCGCTTCATCATTATTGATTATGGCTATTGCTGGCGGTGCAGTTATTCCGCTTATTTATGGTTTAATCGCTGGCAAAACACATGCACAACAGGCGTATTTAATATTGCTGCCGATATACCTTTTTATCTTTTACTTTTCTACAAAAGGACACAAAACCGGCAGCACGGTTAAACCCTTTGTCATCAGTGAAGCTTAGCAAAAACCTAAATGAAAAGAAGCGTATTTTTACAACAGGCCGGGTTGTTAACAGGTGGATTGTTCCTTGATCAATCAATTTTTGCAGCGATAAACGAAGCATTTGTCAGCCACCGTCCGCCTCTGGCCAAAAGAAATTTTACCAGTAAAGCTGTTGAAGCGGCCATCGTTCAATTCAAATCAAAAGTAAAAGACAAAGAACTGGCCTGGCTTTTCGAAAACTGTTTCCCGAACACGTTAGATACCACTGTTTTTCATACGATAAAAGAAGCAAAGCCAGATACGTACGTTATCACCGGCGATATTGATGCAATGTGGCTGCGAGATAGCTGCGCGCAAGTTTGGCCATATCTGCCTTTCATTAAAGAAGATGAAAAACTGCGCCAACTGATTGCCGGTGTAATTAGCCGACAAGCGCATTGCGTGTTGAAAGATCCATACGCCAACGCTTTTTATAAAGATGAAACGAAGGTAAGTGAGTGGAAATCAGACAAAACGGATATGAAACCTGGCATCCACGAACGTAAATGGGAAATCGATTCGCTTTGTTATCCCATCCGTTTGGCGCACCGTTACTGGAAAGAAACCGGCGACACGAAGCCGTTTAACGCAGAGTGGAAAAGCTCGATCGCACTAATCCTGCAAACTTTTAAACAGCAGCAACGCAAAACCGACCGCGGCCCTTATCATTTTGAACGCGTAACCGAAAAACCAACCGATACTTTGCCAATGAACGGTTACGGTTTCCCAGTAAAACCGACCGGATTAATCTGTTCAAGTTTTAGGCCGAGTGATGATGCCACACTTTATCCATACCTCATTCCGTCTAATTTCTTTGCGTTGATCAGCCTAAAACAAGCCGCCGAAATGGTGAATGCTGTTTTTACCGATGAAAAATTAACAACAGAAATACAATACCTGGCCGCGGAAGTAGAGCAGGCTTTACAAAAACATGCTATTGTAGAACATCCGCAATTCGGGAAAATTTATGCTTTCGAAGTGGATGGTTTTGGCAACCACAATTTGATGGACGATGCCAATATTCCAAGTTTGCTGGCTTTGCCTTACCTGGATGCTGTTCCTTTGTCCGATCCGATTTACCAGAACACGCGCAAATTTGTACTTTCTGATAGCAACCCGTTTTTTTACAAAGGAAAATCGGCAGAAGGAATCGGCGGTCCGCACGTAGGAAAAGATGGCATGGTTTGGCCACTCAGCATTATTGCCCGCGGTTTAACCAGTACGGACGATGCGGAAATTAAACATTGCATCGCGATGCTGAAAGTAACGCATGCCGGAACAGGTTTTATGCACGAATCCTTTAATAAAGATAATTCTGCCGATTTTACACGCAAGTGGTTCGCCTGGGCAAATACTATTTTTGGTGAGTTTTTGTGGAAAACCTATCAGCAAAAACCACAATTGTTTAATACTTAATTCAAGATGAAAAATAAAACCATACTGTTTTTATCGCTATTTTTTGGATTGATGGCTGGCGTAAATCCGCTTTCCGCTCAAACCTCAAACCCCAAACCTCAGACCAAACATACCTTCGCTTTGGCCGACAGCGTTTTTTTACTCGACGGAAAACCTTTTCAAATGATTTCCGGTGAGATGCATTGCCCCCGTATCCCGCGCGAATACTGGCGCGTACGCATGAAAATGGCCAAAGCAATGGGCTTAAACACCATCGGAACGTACGTTTTTTGGAACATCCACGAACCAACGCTGGGCAAATACGATTTCAGCGGAAACAATGACATCGCGGAATTTGTAAAAATTGCTGGCGAAGAAGGTTTGTACGTGGTGATGCGCCCAAGTCCATACGTTTGCGCCGAATGGGAATTTGGCGGTTATCCGTGGTGGTTGCTGAAGGACAAAACGCTGAAAGTCCGCAGCCAGGATCCAAAATTCCTGAACGCTTACCGCAACTACATCAACCAGTTAGCCAAGCAATTGGTGCCTTTGCAGGTTACCCACGGCGGCAATATTTTAATGGTGCAGTTTGAGAACGAATATGGCTCGTACAGCGATGATAAAGCTTACCTCGAAACCAACCGCAAGATTTTTGCCGATGCTGGTTTTGATGGCGTTTTATTCACTTGCGACGGTGCCGACCAATTGCCGCGCGGCTATTTACCAGGTTATTTGCCAGCCGTAAACGGTTTGGAAGATCCGGCAAAAGTGAAAGCGTTGGTCAACAAATATCACGAAGGCAAAGGTCCGTATTACGTGGCCGAATGGTATCCGGGCTGGTTTGACGATTGGGGAAAAAAGCACGCCAACGTTTCTGGTGCAGATGCCGCTGCCCGTTTAGACAAGATTTTATCCGCCGGAATTTCCATCAATATGTACATGTTTCATGGCGGAACCACGCGCGGTTTTATGAACGGCGCGAACATGAATAAACGCGATCCATACTCGCCGCAGGTTTCCAGTTACGATTACAACGCGCCGTTAGACGAAGCCGGAAACCCGACCGAAAAATTTATGCAGTTCCGAGAGGTGATTGCTAAACATTTGCCAGCGAACGAGAAATTGCCAGTAGTTCCGGCCAAACAAAAAATGATCGCCATTCCAAATATTGCTTTAAATACTTACGCCGGTTTGTTCGATCAGTTGCCAAAACCTGTTGAAGCAAAATCGCCAATTTGTTTTGAAGATTTAAACCAAGGCTACGGTTTTGTTTTGTACCGAACTACGCTTAAAAACAAAGCCGACGGCTTATTAAAAATCAAAGAACTGCGCGACTACGCTACTGTTTTTATCAACGGAAAAATGGTAAGCACGTTGGATAGAAGGCTGAAACAGGATTCGTTGCAACTGCAAAACGTTCCTGCCAATGCCG
>CAZZVO010000216.1:297-7101 GCA_964657505.1 uncultured Mucilaginibacter sp. | reverse complement strand
GGTACAGGAAACTGTCCCTTTTTTTGTTGATGGAGTTGTTTAAACTTTTGGTTGTAGGATAAGTTAATTAAAAAATAACAGATTCATCCCCCTAACCCCCTTCGAAGGGGGAAGCCTATCGCCTACCTTTCTAAAAGTCAGAAAAGCTAAAGATAAAAAGATATACGCCCAGGCGCTTTCCCCCTTTGAAGGGGGCGAGGGGGATGACCTTATTTCTTAGTGATAAAAAAAGTATATAAAATAAGTTTAAACAACTTCAATGTCTAAGTTGAATCGAAACAAAATGTTTATATCAACAGAAAAATTGAAATGCTTCTTTTATCACCTAAATTTTATAATTTGCTTCAACCTTAACCCTCATTATTATGGCTTCTACCCGCAAAGCTGCACTCGGTTTTATTTTTGTGACATTGCTGATTGATGTAACCGGTTTCGGCATCATCATCCCGGTTTTGCCTAAACTGATTACGGAATTGATTCATGGAAATTTAAGTCAGGCTTCCGTAATTGGCGGCTGGCTAACTTTTGCTTACGCCATTATGCAGTTTCTGTTTGCGCCGGTTCTGGGCAATTTGAGCGATCGTTTTGGGCGAAGGCCGGTGCTGCTTTTTTCGCTTTTAGGTTTCGGGATGGATTATATTTTCCTGGCTTTTGCGCCCAGCATTGGCTGGCTGTTTGTCGGGCGGACGATTGCCGGCATCACCGGTGCCAGTTTTACCACAGCTTCGGCTTACATTGCAGATATTAGTACACCGGAAAATCGTGCACAAAACTTCGGTATGGTTGGTGCTGCTTTTGGCCTCGGTTTTATTATTGGCCCGGTTTTGGGCGGTGTGCTGGGCCAATATGGTTCGCGCATTCCTTTTATGGCTGCTGCCGGTTTAAGTTTGTTGAATGCTTTATATGGATTTTTTGTACTGCCGGAATCACTTTCCAAAGAAAACCGCCGCCCTTTTAACATCAAACGTGCCAACCCGGTTGGCGCTTTACTGCAGTTAAAAAAGTATCCGGCGATCAGCGGATTGGTGATTTCCCTCATCCTGCTTTATACGGCCAGCAACGGCATGCAAAGCACCTGGAGTTATTATGGCATGGAAAAGCTGAAATGGAACGAAGCGATGGTAGGTTATTCGTTGGGTTTTGTTGGGTTGATGACCGCTTTGGTGCAAACCGTTGTAATCCGATGGGCAATCCCCAAATTAGGGACCGAAAAAAGTTTATACCTCGGTTTTTTGATGTACAGTTTAGGCTTGTTCCTTTTTGCTTTTGCGGCCAATAGTTGGCAAATGTTCGCTTTCATCATTCCGTATTCCTTAGGCGGGATTGCCGGACCGTCTATGCAAAGCATCATGTCGGGGTTTGTGCCAGCTAACGAGCAAGGCGAACTGCAAGGCGCATTAACCAGTTTAATGAGTGCCACCACCATTTTTGCACCTGTTATGATGACGAGTTTGTTCGCTTATTTTACCAGTACAAAAACACCATTCCTATTTCCCGGTGCGCCGTTTTTTGTTGGTGCTATTTTGGTTTTGGTGAGTACTTGGTTGGCTTATCGGAGTATGAGGAGACATGTTGTTGAGAAATAGGAAAATAAATTGAATCGATTTATTTATGTTTTTGTTGAAGATAAACTGATCTTTAGTGACAAATAAATAATCCGTCTAAATATAAATTAGTTAAAAATTTAACCTAAGACTAAAAAATGATTATAGCAATACTTATTATTTCTTGCATTACCCTAATTGCCGTTTGTATAGGCTTATTCCTAAACCTCAAAGCAAATCGTAACACTTTGACAATTATTACCAATTTCGGAGAGACAACAATAGCGAAGATTGAAAATCTAAGAAGTGAAGTTTTTTCCAAAATTGAGGATTTCAATAGTAGTACACATTCAAACATTGATATAACAAGAACCGCAATTCAAACAACAGTAAAGGACAACTCTAAATTTATGCAGGAAGAATTACTATCAAAGGCTAAAGAGAGTGATGTTAATAATTTCAATGCTATCGAATCTGGTAAGAAAGCAATTTTAGAATCACTTGAACCAAAAATAAGTGAACTAAAAATAGAAATTAATCAATATTTTCAAAAACTTTCAACAGATATAAATTCAAAGGTTGATACAGCTTTACAAACTCAAGAAAAACAACAGACTGGATTAATCAGTGAAGTACAAAACAAGTTCAACAAAATAATAGAAGAAATAAAAAGTCCTCTTAACTTAGATTAATACTTTTTATGTCGAATCATACTGACCGAATCTTACAATACCTTCGATACTTACGGGACGTTAGTCGCAAAATTGTAACTCGAAATGGCTTTGAAAAATGCTATTTAAACAAGCAAAATCGTTATGCTTATCCAATTGTAAGACATAAAGATACAATTTCAAACTTTGATGCAGAGTATGAAACTTACAATTGGTATTACGAGCAAGTAAAATCAAATCAGGACAAAAAATTATTCATTGGCTTTGGACTTCTTTGCGGCAGCAAACAAAAGAAAATAATTTCTGCTCCAATCGCTTATATCCAATGTGATATTGACAAAACAGAAGATAATACAATCGTTCTCAATTTTGCGGATACTGCTAATATTAACTATGACCTAATAGCAAGCATTTCCGACAAATCCAGTTCTGATGATGAGGATATTTTCACTCCTTCTACTACAAATCAAACTTCAGTGTTAGAAAAGTTGGAAGATGAGATATTAAAATGTGATACTTTTTCCAAGTTATCAGACTTTGCCAAAGATGCTTTATTACAACTACGCATTGACTTTGATGAATTTAAAAACATCGAAGTAAACAAAGACATATTAGATTATAAAGCTGAAATAAATAATCATCTAAGCAATAAAACAAATTCCCTCTTCAAAGGAAAACTAAGATTCTATTCAGCAAATTACTCTTTTATCGCAGATATTCCAGACCAACTCTCAACTTATCAAGCACTTCATTCATTCGTAGAAAATATTGAGCAGACTGGAGAATTTGAAAATCCAGTTTTAGAAAAATTGTTGGTTAATGCATTAAGTGATAAAAAGACGCCAATAGGAACAATACAAGAAGATAGAATAAATAATATCATAGATAATGTGATACCTCTTTCATTATCATCTTCTCAAAGACAAGCTGTTCAAAATGTTTGGCAAAACGAAGTTTCCTACATTCAAGGACCGCCAGGAACAGGTAAATCACATACGATTTCGGCAATACTTTTATCTGCGTTAGCATTGAACAAAAAGGTTTTGGTTGTTTCTCAAAAGCAACCTGCTTTAGAGGTTGTAAATCAAAAAATAAACCCGTTACTTTCTGACGATGAAGAATTAACAGGCGTAATATATTTTGACAAAGACTCAAAACGAAAAATCAAACAATACATAAGCAAAATAACGAACCTTTCGACTAATAGTGGAGGTTTATTTAGTAAGTGGACATATCTAGGAGCCAACATTCAGGAGTTAGAGGAGAAAATCAAAACCAAGCAAATATTCCTCAAAAAGTATGAGAAACAATTAATTCAAAACTTGAAATTTCAGCAAGAGTTTAAAGAAAAGAATGAATTGCTTGAGGAAGAAGCAAAAAGATTTTCAACAAATTTTGAAGTAATCTCTAAAAAACATCCTTTTAAGTTAATTAAAAATAAGGATGCCTACCATGTTGCAAACGATATGGTAAAAGGAATTTATAGTAAAACAAAAAAGTCCTTTACTGAAAGCCTATATTTAAATAAATACAAAAAGCACCTTATAGGAAAATTTAATTTTCCTATAGAATGGCTAAATAAATCAAGCTTTCCAATTTTGAGTAATAAATATGTTGAACTGAATGAAATATATTCCAGAACTCAAAAAATAAGAGAACAAATAGTTTATGATGAAACTGGTTTAAGGTCTTTAATTAAAGAGTTAAATATTGACCTAGAAAAGTTTAAACTTCAACTTATAAAACTGAAGTTTAAACAAAGGCTTATTAAAACTTTGCAACACAATGATTATTCTAATGATTTACAGCAGTTTGATAGAATGCTATATTATACAAATAGTAAGTTAGTTGCTCAACGGATGAATGAAATTAATTTTTCAAACATTCTAAACCTTTTTCCTTTTTGGACAGCGGAAATTAGAAACTTAGGGCAATTATTTCCTTTAGAAAATAACTTGTTTGATTTGGTAATTGTAGATGAAGCCTCACAGGTAAACTTAGCAGAAATACTTCCCGCATTTTATAGAGGAAAAAATATTTGTATAGTTGGAGATCATAATCAACTTAGCTTGAAAGCAACTGGATTAAGTTTTGGATTAACAACAAGCTTCGATGAAAAAATTTGGAATAAATACAATGGAAGATATTTGCAATATAACGGAATAGGAGGCGCAGAAGATAAATTATTGGTTGTAAAAAAAGCAAGTATACTTGACTTTATTAGAAGCCCTCATTACCAATTTCCAATTCGTGAAGTAATGCTTGAAGAGCATTTTCGGTCGTTGCCACAGTTGGCACGATATACAAGCAAGACTTTTTACAAAGATGAAAACAATCCCAATAACACAGAGGGGAAACTAAAAATCATGACTGAAACGCCTGATAAAATGGCATTGCAATGTTTCAAAGGCTATTTTGTAAATGGAAAGCGAGATACAGAGAACAATAATAAAGTTGTCATTAAAGAAGCAGAAACAACAATTCAATTGATTAAGTTTTTAGTCAATCCGATTGCAACACAAAACGAATTGTTTGAACATCAATTTGATTTTCCAAAACACGTTGACCAAACAAGTTTTACTATTGGTGTTATTTCTATTATTCGTGATCAATGCGAATTAATTAAAGATAAAATCAATGAAGCCTTCTCAGAAGACATTCGGCAGAAATTCAATTTAATGGTTGGTACCCCAGAAGAATTTCAAGGAAGTGAAAGAGATATTATTATCATTTCGCTTTGCCTTGACGAAAATTGCAAAGGTGGACATGGACATTTCCAAGACAAGCAAAGATTTAATGTTGCTACAAGCAGAGCTAAATCGTTCACATATTTTATCTATTCAAAATTCAATTCTTCATTTAATGTTATCCATACTTATTTAAACACTCTTGCCGGTGGTGTAGAATTTACAGACCAACCAGCAAAAATTGAAATCAAGAAATTACCAAAGTTTAACCCTGAAAAATTAGAGTCGGACTTTGAAAGAGAAGTTCATTATTTTCTATCTCAATATATTGAAAGAAGAAATAGGAGTAATAACTCTATTACTATTCATACCCAAATTGTAAGCTGCGGACAAAAAAGACTTGACTTTGTTTTATACAACGAGAATTCAAAAAAATCTGCAGCAGTTGAGGTTGATGGAAGCTATCATTTTAATATCGGTGGACTTAAACAGAATTACACAGAGGAACATTTAGAGAGGATGGAAATTTTACAAAGAGCGGGTTGGAAAATCATTAATACGCCATATTACAAATGGTATAAGAATGGTTGGCTTAGTGAAGTTTCTGACCCGATATTTAAAGAAGAAATTGAAAGAATTAATAAGGAACTTGACAGGCATTTATTTGACTAAATATCCTATCCTATTAGTCTGGGTTTGCAATCTGGTCTTTTGAACTTTGGATTTTTTAATCCAAAGTTCAAAATTTACTCGATAAAAGAAGCATCCCATAAATTGTTTATTTATAATAGTTTGTTCTTTGAGCTATTCAATCCAGAAAAAGTTTGATAAAGAAAACCACCTAACACTTCTTCACAAATCAAAACAAAACAACTATTTGTTCAATTTTAAAACAATTACTATTTTTGTTTAAAGAAGTTATACTTCACAAACAGAGATGAGCACAAAACTATCACAAAAGCAAATCGGACAACGGCTCACAGCAATCCGCAAAACAAAAGGTTTGTCGCAGGAAGATTTAGCTAAAAGTGTTAAAATATCTCGCCCATCATTAGCGCAGATAGAATTAGGAAACAGAAGTGTCGATGTGCTGGAATTACAACAGTTTTCTATGATTTTGAATTTTTCTTTGGATGATTTTATGTCGAAAGAATTTACGGCTAAACCAGAAAATCATATCCAAACAGAAACAAAACCAACAAAAGTTACAGAACGTATTGCTGTTCCTGCATTGCAAGTAAACAAGTTTAAAAATGTTATCTTGTATATATTAGAACATTGTGCCGGCAAACCCAACGTTGGCGAAACAGTACTTTACAAGTTACTTTACTTTGCTGATTTTAATTATTACGAGTTGTATGAAGAACAGTTAACAGGCGCAACTTATTGCAAGTTGCCTTACGGACCGGTTCCGCAAAATTTTGATCAGATTGTGAATCAGATGACCGGTCAGCAGCAGTTGCAAAAAGTCAAAACCAATTACCACGGTTACCCGCAAACACGTTATTTACCGCTTGAAAAAGCAAATTTAACGGAACTGAAAGCAAGTGAAAAGGAAGTGATTGACCGGGTAATTGAGCAAATGAGCGATTGGTCGGCCGCAGCCATTAGCGCTTATTCGCACAAAGATTTGCCTTGGTTAGCCTCGAAAGAAGGTGAAAGTATAAATTACGAATTGGTTTTTTACAGGGAAAAACCTTTTTCAGTCAGGAATTATGGAGAGGATTTTGAAGAACAATGATCTTCGATGAACTAACAGAATTTCAAAAAGACTTAAAAACACTTTTAAAAAAATACAGGACTTTGAACGATGATTTAGAGGTGGTAAAAACAGTATTGCAACTTTATCCTGACGAGCGGCCACCTTTCAGTTTTCGTATTGACAATTTAGGTTTACAAACT
>CAZZVO010000216.1:0-287 GCA_964657505.1 uncultured Mucilaginibacter sp. | reverse complement strand
TGTATCATCAAAGTGAAAAAAATAGCTTGCAAAAGTTTAAAAGGCCGGGGCGTTAACTCTGGTTTAAGATTGGTTTATGCGTACTTTCAGCAGGAAGAGAAAATTACTTTTATCGAGCTTTACCATAAGAATGATAAAGAGAATGAAGACCGGGAAAGGATTGTTGCAAATTTTAAGTAAGCCATCCGTTTTTCGACAAGTATATTTTTGATTTTACAAGTACAATCCATTTTATCCAAACCTTGATAAATTAAATACAAAATGTTTAGACATCAAGGCAAAACACG
>CAZZVO010000215.1:0-7160 GCA_964657505.1 uncultured Mucilaginibacter sp. | reverse complement strand
CTGCTATTTAAATGAAAGAAAAACTTGCCCTTTATTTGAGTTCTGCAACAACCACAGAGGTATTTGCGTTAACAGCGTTTGGCCATTGAAAGCCTGTTAATAGTTCTTTAAGTACGACATTATTAAAATTTTAGTGCCTTTAGGTTTAACCATTGTCATAAGCTGAAATAGTAAACAACTCTATTTGCTACTAATTAAGATTTTTATACCGGGAGCGTGAACCAGAAGGTGCTCCCTTGCCCTACAACGCTGTCTACACCAATTTTGCCGCCATGTTTTTTGATAATCTCTGAACAGATATACAAGCCAAGCCCTAAACCGGAATACTGGCTGCCACTGCTGTCGATCCGGTAATAACGCTCAAACAGGTGTGGTATTTGCTGGGGAACAATACCCGGCCCTTTATCCGTTACCGATACTTTTACGTTATTTTTTTCTTTAGAAACATGAATCAGGATCTCTTTGGAATCGGGAGCATACTTTACTGCATTATTGACAAAATTAACAATCACCTGGTCGATGCGGTATTCATCGGCATCAACTTCCAGTTTGGTATCGCCCGATGTTTTTATCGCATATTTGTGCTCGGCACTTATATGGCTACAGCAGTTTTCAATTAAACCAGAAATTCTAAACCTGGTTTTATTTAAATCAAGCTGGCCCTGGTTCAGCTTGCTCACGTTAAGCAGGTCTTCTATCAGGATACTTATCTTGTCCATGCTTTTATTGGCACGTTCTATTAATTTAGGAAACATTTTGGAAGAAGGATCTTCCTTGATCCGGTTTAGAATTTGCAGGCTTGCCTTTAGGCTGGTGATCGGTGTCTTTAATTCATGGCTGGCGATACTCATGAAATCATCTTTCTTTTTCAGCAGTTCCTGAGTGGCCTCATCAATCTGTTTTTGAGCTGTAACGTCGAGCGAAGTTCCCACAAAGCGGTCAGCTGTACCTTTTTCATTAAAATATACTTTTCCTTTAAACCTTATCCATTTTGAAATGTGGCCCGGGTTTTCGGCAGTTCGGAACTCGTGATCGTATTCACTATTGTTATTTCCTTTTATGGCCAGGTTAAAGGTAGCATCAACTGCTTTTCTGTCATCGGGGTGAACAAGGGCAAGGAACTGCCCGTAATCTATTTCAGCAGTTAAGGGCAAACTAAACATTTCTTTACAGCGGTTGTCCCAGATCAGTTCCTTGTTCATCAGGTTATAATCCCAGGTACCCAGCCCGGCTGCATCTACAGCCAACTTTAACCGCTCCTTACTTTCCTGGAATAGAAACTCTACCTCCGCTAAGCCTTGTTCCACCTTGCGGCTGCTGGTGATGTCCTCTATTGCTAAGAGTATCAGTTGTTCCCCGTTCACCTGTTCCAGCTGGCGGGTATTTAGATGCATGACCTTGCGTCCGATGACAGGAAATACGTGGGTTACTTCATAATCGGCCAGCACTTTTTTCTCTAGGAGGATCCCTTCCAGTAAATGTCGAAGTCCGGGTATATCCCATTGGTTATTGCCCAATTCATAAAAATACTGTCCTTCCGTGTCTTTTTCTGTTACTTTAAACGCCTGGTAAAACCCCTCGGTCGCCCGCTTAACCTTTAAGTCCCGATCGAGAATAATCAGCGGGTCGCGTATGGTGTTGATGATGCCCTCGGCATAGGCCCTTGCATTGTTTAACTGTTCGTTCCGGTCAAGCAGTTCATTGTTGACAACAATAATTTCCTCGTTAGTGCTTTGCAGCTCTTCCGTAGATGTTTCCAGTTCCTCGTTTAAGCTTTGCAGTTCTTCACTGCCTGAAAGCAGCTCCTGGTTTGCGCTCTGCAGTTCCTCATTGACCGCTTCCTGTTCTTCTGTTATGGCCCGCATATCTGAACGCGACTGCAATAACTCTTTTTTTAATTGCTCTATTTCAAGCAGCAATAATTCTGTACCATTTGCTTTATTCTTTGCGGCACGTCCCTTAGGTTTTTCAACCAGCGTTAAAAGGGTGTCCTTGTTCTCAAATAAGATCAGGTAATGGAGTTCAGTGATACCACTTAGGGGCGTTACATCTAAATGCACGTATTGCTGCCCGTCGTCTATAGTGAAAAGGATATTTTCTTTTCTTGCATTAGACTTTGTTTTTTTTGCCTGGTGTAATAAATTCCGCAGTTCAAAAGCCAGCTCTGGGCGAACCATTTTCAATACATTAAAGCTCGCTTTACCGGGGGGCGGTGCAACCCAGGTGTCTGTTTTACCCCGGAACTGGATGATGTCAAAATGTTCATTGACCAGAACTCCTGCAGGGGCATGTTTAGCCAAAACAATATCGTCCGCTAACTTAAAAACATCTTTTATTTCTTCCTTCTCAACATGCTGATCAATGTCTTTAAAGTTTTCTTCATTGCCTTTGGAGGCCACAGTCATGAACCGTCCGCGAACACCTTTTCTACGGAATATTTTCTCATGGTTGTAAGCGGCAGTGAACATTTCGGTGCTGCTAATAACACTTTCGGATTTGCCCAGCATTAAAAAACCTTGTTCATTCAGCGCATAATGAAAAGTTGTCAGTGCCCTTTTTTGTAAAACAGGCTCCAGGTAGATCATTACATTACGGCAGCTGACGAGGTCTACTCTAGAAAAAGGCGGGTCTTTCAGCAGGTTATGATGGGCAAACACGCACATTTCCCGAATCTCTTTATTGACCTGGTAACTGCCGTCCAGCTTGGTGAAAAACTGTTGCTGTCGCGAAGCGGACAGGCCTTCCATATCGGTTTGGCTATAAATGCCCGAACGCGCTTTAGCAATAGCGGTTTCGGATATATCGGTGGCAAATATCTGGATTTTCATGGCTGCCGCCCGATCCCCTAAATGTTCCCGTAAACAGATAGCCATCGAATACGCTTCCTCGCCGGTGGCGCAACCCGCTATCCAGATGCGTAAAGATTCATTACCATTTTTTTGCTTAATGACCTCTGGGAAAACGGTGCCACAGAGCAGCTCAAAACTGGCCGGGTCACGAAAAAAGTGGGTGACCGAAATAAGCATATCATTATACAAAGCGTCTTGTTCAGCTTTGTTTTCACGGAGGTATTCCAGGTATTCAGCCGGTTTTTCCTTTAAGCTAAGTGCCATCCGGCGCACAATGCGCCGTTTAAGGGTTGCTGGTTTATAATAAGTAAAATCAACACCCCTGCGCACACGCAGAACGGTCAATAACTGCTTAAAAACTTCATCGTCTTTTTTAGGGGCCGTATCTGCTATTTCTTTACTTGAGTAGTCTTCCGGAAAAAAACGGTTAATTGTCAATAAATGCACTGCAATTTTTCCGGGCGGCAGCACAAAGTCAACAACGCCTTTTTTAATGGCACTTTTTGGCATCCCGTCAAAGGCGGCAGAACCTTCATCCTGGGAAAAAGTGATGCCCCCGTAAGTTTTGATGACCTGCAGCCCAAGCGTACCGTCGTCAAGTGCACCTGATAGGATCACGCCGACAGCGAAACTTTGGTGAACGACGGCTAAAGAAGAAAAGAAAAGGTCGATCACCTTTATCTTATGGTGTTTATCATCTAAAGGGGCCAGTTTAAGCGCGCCGTCGAATGCGGTTACAATTTTATTTTCAGGGATGATGTACAGGTTGTCTTTTTCAAGGTGGATGTTATCCGTGATCTTATGTACGGGAATCTTGGCCAACTTTTCCAAAATTTCCGGTAAGGTGCTCTGGTGGTCAGGGCTTAGATGTTGTACAAACACATAAGCCATCCCCGATTTCTCAGGAACGGCCTGCAAAAACTGTTTGACCGCTTCCAAACCACCCGCCGATGCACCAATACCGACCACCGGGAACTGCAAATCAGTAACGGAATCTTCACCGGATCCTTTAATTTTTTCCATTAAATCTGCATAAAAGAAAGTTAGCTAAAATAGGAAAAAAGGAACGAGATGATTTTCTTCAAGTAGTTTAAATTTAGAGCCACTAAAGGGTTTCCTTATCTTCCAAGCTTAATCGACTAATATTCATTATTCGTGAAAAAGTCTTGCCCGTTTTTCCTTAGCCGGTACGTAATGTAGTCGGGAAATATACTTTTTGCTTTACTTTCAAAATAGCTACGACAGATTCTAAACTTCTACTATACCCATTATAAATACACCATTAACTATTCAAAGTTGATAGGTGTTTAATTACTCTTACCCCTTTTAGGATATTACATTTAAACGAACGTATTTCTAACATTATGATTTGCTAATTAAACGGCGATTTTTTCTCTTTTAGCTGTTACATTAAACTATGACAGGAAAGATATTACAGCTAATTACGCTTTTGGTAGGTTTAAATGTAACAGTGGCTATTCCGAAATTCCTTCCTTTTCTGATAATTTGAGTTTCATAAAAAAGGTCTTGTCCTTTACTTGATTTTGAGATTTGTTAGCTGAATTGAAGTTAAACAAAAGTTTTAAACTCAATACTTCTTTTGAGCGGTCATACAAATCAGTGATTTATAAAGTCTGGCTATATACCTGTTTTGTAGATGTTACCATCATTGAAATTTCCTGCTGTTTTTTTGTAATAGTTTCCGTTCGATGCTGCATTCCCCAGTCAATCATAGAATCGATAACACCAATAATATTTTTACCGGATGCAGTTAACCTGTATTCGATCAGAACCGGAATACTTTTATATACCTGGCGTTCTAAAATACCGTTGATCTCCAGTTCTTTTAGTTCTTTTGACAGCATCCTGGGCGTTATCTTTTCTATATTTTCCAACAAATCTTTGAACCGGTTCTGCCCACGCAGGAGTGCTGCAATTATAGGCAGTTTCCATTTGCCGTTCACAACATTCAGTGTATCCGTTAAGGCCAGGACATAACGCCTCGGGCACTGCTGCGCTTTCTCGCTTTCGATCAACTTTTTAAATTCGCTCATAATAGAATAACGTATGTGTTTAAGTATACAAATGTATAGTGCTATTTTATAATAACCAAGTATATTTAGTATATTAGTTTGTGTAATTTTGAATCATCATAAAAAATAAAACTGTTAAAAAAATGATTTTAGTTACAGGAGCAACAGGTCAGTTCGGCACCAACGCCATTGACCATTTATTAAAAAAAGGGCTTAACCCGGCTGAAATTTCTGCCTTGGTCAGAGACGCAGCGAAAGCACAACCTATTAAAGAAAAAGGGATCGGAATAAGAGTTGGCGATTATACGGACCACGATTCACTGGTAAACGCTTTTCGGGGTGTAGACAAGTTGTTGTTAGTTTCCAGCAATGACCGACAGGCCGTCGAAAATAGAACCGCCCAGCATATAGCTGTGATTAAGGCTGCAAAAGAGGCCGGAGTCAAACATATTGTTTATACTTCTTTTGTCCGGAAGCCAGGGTATGAAGATTCTGCAATAGCTGCATTTCAGAACTCACATGTACAATCAGAAGCTTCTCTCAAAGACAGCGGTATTACTTACACCATTCTTCAAAACGGTATTTATCTGGAAATGATCCCGATTTTTGCAGGCCAAAAAGTAGCCGAAATAGGTGTTATCTTGTTTCCTGCAGCGGAAGGTAAGGCCAGCTACGTCCTTCGGGAAGAACTGGCAGAAGCTGCCGTCCATGTATTAACGACGGAAGGCCATGAAAACAAGACCTATCCGCTAACCAATACCGAATCAGTTTCTTTTGCTGAGGTAGCACAAGCAATTTCTGCTATTTTAGAAAAAACGGTACACTATCAGTCTCCTTCAATCACAGAATTTGAAGCCATGATGAAGCAGTTTGGCGTGCCTGATTTACATATAGGCATGTTCATTATGTGGGCTGAGGCTATTAGGCAAGGGACAATGGATTTGCAGGATAACACCTTGCAGGATTTTCTGGGAAGAAAACCAACTACTTTGAATCAGTTTATTAGTCAGGTTTACGGTTAAGGTTAACTTAAGGATATTTCTTCTAGCAAAGAGGAATATCCATTTTGAAAACTTTTTGTACTAAAGAGACAGCCTGAGAAAAAACTACATATCAGAATGTTACTTTTCACTGCTTTATTCTGTTAACCCAACCGGAGCCAATGTCTTGCCATGCTTTTCTCCCCTTCCAAAAAACGACGGAATTTTGATAAAAAGTTAAACCCCAAATCAGCAAAAAGAAAAATAGCGGACATCATTTTCTTTCCCCTATAAATCCTGATTAGTCCTGTTCTTATAAACGCATTTCATTAATCAACCTATGATTTGTGTTTTTGATGATGGCTTTTTGAGAAGAAACCAAAGGCGTTACAAATCCATTGAAATCAAAAAAGGATAGTGCTTGTTATTATACCTCTAAAGTCAATTTTAGGGGAGTGGAGAAAAACTGCTTTTTAATCGACAGTAACATGTGTCCACATTTTTTAAAATATTGGACATGTTTCAATGGTATGTTCAAAAAATCTTGTTTTATTTGTATCGTGTTCAAAAAAGTTAAAGAAATGAACATGACAGCACATGCTTTACGACCGAACCAAGCCTTACAATAGTTTACCACTGCTTCCCCCGGCGAGTGTAATTGAAAATGATATCGATGTCCTAAAAAAACTGGTCACGGCATCACGTGCGCTTGCAGCCGTAAACAGTAGCATCCTGCGGTTACCAAACCCTTTGATGCTGGTCAATACGATTGCTTTACAGGAAGCCCAAGCTTCAACAGCGATTGAAAACATTTTTACAACGGACGATGAACTGTATAAAGCCGTTTCCGAAGTTATGCAGGAAGACAAGGCTAACCTTGCAACAAAAGAAGTGTTACGTTACCGGGAAGCTTTATGGGAAGGATACCGGTTGATGCAGGAAAACGGAAAACTCGATCTGAACAGCATTATCGGTATTTTCCGAAAGATTAAGCAATCGACTACCGGGCTTCGTTCCCCTCAATCGATCACCGTGATTCGCAGGGGCCAAAGCGAGTTCCGGTCCGGAGAAGTTATCTACACGCCGCCCAGGGGGGAAGGCGTTTTAGAAAAACTGATGGAGAATTTACTGGAGTACCTGAATGATGACGAACGGTATCCGGTTGATCCCTTACTTAAAATGTGTCTGGCACATTACCAGTTTGAGGCCATTCACCCTTTTGCCGATGGTAACGGGCGAACCGGAAGAATCTTGAACTTGCTTTACCTGGTACATAAGGGTTTGCTTTCCCAGCCAAC
>CAZZVO010000214.1:0-7193 GCA_964657505.1 uncultured Mucilaginibacter sp. | reverse complement strand
TAAATTGTTATTGAACAAGTAATCCAAACATACTATTTTCGGTTTGATGATGCTTCTTTTATCGTGTAAAAATTGTGTTCGATAATCATTTAAAAGTTTTTATATGCTAAAAACAGCATGTACTTTTAAAGCCAAATTATAACTATGCAATCTAAATTTTACCTTGCTTCTTTTATCACCTGTTTTTTTGTGTTGAATAGTTTCGCACAAAAACAAAACGTTTATTTTTTAAAGAATGACGGGCGTTATGTGAAGTTGAAAGATAGTGCAGATTACGTCAGGATTGTACGCGAACCGGATTCGGGAACAATGCTGTACAACGTGCTGGATTATTACCTGAATGGTAAACCGAAAATGCTGGCCAAATCAAGTACCATTGATCCGGTAAGATTAGAGGGCATGACGATCAGTTATTATCCCGACGGAAACAGAAAACAGGTTGCCAATTACGCTCAGGGAAAAACTAAAGGCCTGGTTTATGATTATTATCCTAACAGCAAATTATATCGCATCGAAGAGCATACCCCGATAGACCAAATGCCGAATTATATATTTGATGAAAATGTTATTGCCGTTTATGATTCAACTGGTACACAAACGGTTAAAGAGGGTACTGGACATTACAGGTTTTTTAATTCGGATAGCAAAACATTTGAAGAAGAAGGCGATTTGAAAAACGGCAAAAAAACAGGCACTTGGAAAGGAATTTTTAACAGCGGAAAAATTAATACAGTAGAAGAATATGCCAACGGAAAGTTTATCAAAGGTACAAGCACTGATGAAAACGAAAAAAACATAAATTATACGGTAAAAGAAGCATTGCCAACCTTTAAAGGCGGCGAAAGTGCTTTTGGAAATTATCTTTCGCGAACTATCAAGTATCCGATACTGGCAAAACATGACCACATACAAGGACGTGTAGTCGTAAGTTTCGTAGTAGAAACAGATGGCCACCTAACCGACTTTAAAATACTATATGACATTGGTGGCGGCTGCGGTGAGGAAGCGATTCGGGTTTTGAAGCAATCGCCTAAATGGAATTCGGGCTTACAACATGGTATGCCTGTCAGGGTTGCTTATACCATGCCTATCAATTTTACTTTGGCTGATAGATAATATGATCAGCCATCATTCTTAAATACTTTTATATTTCTTCATGCAACCCCAATTTTACTATGCTTCTTTTATCGCCTGTTTTTTTGTGTTGAACAGTTTCGCCCAAAAGCAAAACGTTTATTTTTTAAAGAATGACGGACGTTATGTTGATGTAAAAGACAGTGCCGATTTTGTCAGCATTGTTCGGGAACCAGATTCGGGATCGGTTTTGTATAACGTGCTGGAGTATTACCTCAATGGAAACCCGAAACTGATCGGCAAATCATCCGGGATAAACCCTTTAAAATTAGAGGGAATAACAGTCAGTTATTATACTAATGGAATCAAAAAACAAATTATAAATTACGAAACGGGGTATCCTAAGGGCTTGGCTTACGACTACTATCCAAACGGTAAACTATATCGTGCTCTATCAACACAATTATCACCTGTCTATGGCAAGAAAAATTTTCGATATAGTAAAAAAATTACGAGCATTTACGACACTACCGTACTTTATGAAATTCATTTAACTGCTGTACAGGTTGAAAAAATCAATAGTGTATTTGATTCTATTGGTGTGCAGTCTGTAAAAGACGGTTATGGATACTATAAAATTTTTAACGTAGAAAACAGAACTTTTGAAGAAGAAGGCCAATTAAAGAATAACAAAAGAACAGGCATTTGGAGAATTATTATAAATAAGGGGAAATTTATCAATAATGAGGAGTATAGTGAAGATGGAGATTTTATTAGGGGGACGAGTGCAGATGAAAATGGACACATTGTAGATTATACCACAAAAGAAACATTACCAAATTTTAGCGGAGAAGAAAGTGCGTTTGTTCGATATGTTTTTAAAAATGTACGACTTCCTTCGAACAATACAGGGAATAGCAACATACATGGATTAGTACTTTTAAGCTTTGTGGTGGAAAAAGATGGAAGCCTTACGGGTATAAAAATCGATAAAAACCTAAGTAATGTAGCAGATGCCGAAGTAGTAAGAGTATTGACTCAATCACCTAAATGGAACCCGGGATTACAGCACGGCATTCCGGTTCGGGTTGCTTATACGATGCCGATTAATTTTACTTTGAATGGAAGATAGAAAAAACCCCTTCAAATAACTACCTTTGCATCCCGACAAACAAGTCGGGATTTTCCATCATTTGCATAGAAAATTCTGGCTTGTAAGCTCATTAACAGCTTAACTTTTTATCACAAAAAGCCCTATGCCCAAAAACACTTCCCTAAATTCGGTTTTAATTATCGGTTCCGGCCCAATTGTTATCGGTCAGGCTTGCGAGTTTGATTATGCCGGTTCGCAAGCTTCTTTGTCTTTAAAAGACGAAGGGATTGAAGTTTCGATCATCAACAGCAATCCGGCAACCATCATGACGGATAAAGTTATTGCCGATCATGTTTACCTGCTTCCGTTAAATTGCGACAGTTTAGAACTGATTTTACAGGAACGAAAAATTGATGCCGTACTGCCAACCATGGGCGGACAAACCGCTTTAAACCTGTGTAAAGAAGCCGAAGAACGCGGCATTTGGCAAAAATATGGCGTTAAAATAATTGGTGTTGATATTGCCGCCATCGAAAAAACGGAGAACCGCGAAGAGTTCCGCCAGTTGATGGTTGAAATTGGCATTGGCGTTGCGCCTTCCCAAATCGCCAACTCTTTTCTAGAAGGAAAAGAAGCAGCTCAAAAAATTGGTTTCCCGTTGGTGATCCGTCCAAGTTATACTTTAGGCGGCAGCGGCGGCGGTTTCGTCCATAAAAAAGAAGAATTTGATGCGGCTTTGAGTCGCGGTTTGCAAGCCTCTCCTACACACGAAGTTTTGGTGGAGAAAGCAGTAATCGGCTGGAAAGAATTTGAGCTGGAACTGTTGCGCGATAACAACGATAACGTGATTATCATTTGTTCGATTGAGAATTTTGATCCGATGGGAATCCATACTGGAGATTCCATCACGGTTGCACCAGCGATGACTTTAAGCGACCGTGCTTATCAATCTATGCGCGATCAAGCGATCAAAATGATGCGTGCCATCGGGAATTTTGCCGGCGGTTGTAACGTGCAGTTTTCGGTTAATCCTGCAAATGATGATATTATTGCGATAGAAATTAATCCACGTGTTTCCCGTTCTTCGGCTTTGGCTTCTAAAGCAACCGGTTACCCTATTGCAAAAATTGCAGCTAAATTAGCGATTGGTTTTAATTTGGATGAACTGCAAAACCAGATCACCAAAACAACTTCTGCATACTTTGAGCCAACTTTGGATTACGTCATCGTAAAAATTCCGCGCTGGAATTTTGATAAATTTAAAGGTGCTAACAAAGAGCTTGGTTTGCAGATGAAATCTGTTGGCGAAGTAATGGGAATTGGCCGCAGCTTCATTGAAGCCTTGCAAAAAGCTTGTCAGAGTTTGGAAATTGGGCGCGCCGGTCTCGGCGCCGATGGCCGACAAAGCCGCAATCTGGAAGAAATTATGTACAGTTTGGAACATCCAAGCTGGGACAGATTATTCCACATTTACGATGCGCTGAGCTTAGGTGTTCCGATAGAATCTGTGCGTAAAGTAACTAAAATTGACCGCTGGTTTTTAAACCAAATTCAAGAAGTTGTTAATTTAGAAATCGAATTACGCCGTTATTCTTTAAATAATATTCCGCGGGATTTCTTCTTCAACTTAAAACAAAAAGGCTTTTCGGACGCGCAAATTGCCTACATTTTGCAGCATGTAAGCGAGGAAGATGTTTACCAACGCCGCAAAGAATTGGGCTTGCACCGCGTTTACAAAATGGTAGATACATGTGCAGCCGAGTTTCAAGCCAAAACGCCTTACTATTATTCTACTTATGAAGGTGAAAACGAATCTGTTGTTTCCGACAAAAAGAAAATTATCGTTTTAGGTTCTGGTCCGAATAGAATTGGTCAGGGAATTGAGTTTGATTACAGTTGCGTTCACGGTTTGCTGGCTGCAAAAGAATGTGGTTTTGAATCCATCATGATTAATTGTAACCCGGAAACAGTTTCAACCGATTTTAACATGGCTGATAAATTGTATTTCGAGCCGGTTTTCTGGGAACATGTCCGTGAAATTATTGATCTGGAAAAACCGGAAGGTGTAATTGTTCAATTAGGCGGACAAACGGCTTTAAAAATGGCTGAAAAACTGCACGAACACGGCATCAAAATTATCGGAACCAGTTACGATAACATGGATATTGCCGAAGACCGAGGCCGTTTTTCTGATCTGCTGAAAGAATTAGGCATTCCCTATCCAAAATACGGCGTTGCAGAAAGTGCCGAAGAAGCTTTGGTTGTGGCACATCAGGTTGGTTATCCGGTTTTGGTTCGGCCAAGTTATGTTTTGGGCGGACAAGGCATGAGCATCGTCATCAATGACGAAGATTTGGAAAAAGCGGTGGTTAATTTGCTTAAAAACCTTCCTGGAAACCGTGTTTTGATTGATCACTTTTTAGACCGCGCAGAAGAAGCTGAATCAGATTCGATTGGTGATGGTGAAGATGTACATATCATCGGTTTGATGGAACATATTGAACCGGCAGGTATTCATTCCGGAGATTCGAGTGCTGTTTTGCCGCCGTTTAATTTATCGGCAAATGTAATCCGTCAAATGGAAGAGCATACGGTTAAAATTTCCAGAGCTTTAAATGTTCGCGGTTTGTTAAACATTCAATTCGCCATCAAAAATGAAGAAGTTTATGTGATTGAAGCTAATCCGCGTGCTTCGCGTACCGTTCCATTTATCGCCAAAGCCTATGACGTGCCTTACATCAACATTGCCGCGAAAATTATGCTGGAAGCCAACATGTTAAAGGATTTTACGATCGAAAGAAAACTGCAAGGTTACGCGATTAAAGAACCTGTTTTCTCTTACGATAAATTCCCCGAAATAGCTAAAGAATTAGGCCCGGAAATGAAATCCACCGGCGAATCTATCCGTTTTATCCGCGATCTGGAAGACCCGTATTTCCGTCATTTATACAAAGAAAAATCGATGTATTTGAGTAAATAGAATGCTTCTTTTAGCACATAAAAAACCACGTTCTTGTAAATTGAACGTGGTTTTTCAGCTTATAAAAGAAGTATCTGTTAATTAAGCAACTGCACACCTCGCGCAGCAATTTCATAAGTTCCGGAGTTGTTGTTTTTCTGATGAGTTTTATCTACGCCAGCATTTGAACCTGCGTAATGCTGTTGGTTGTTGGAAATAAACTGTTTAGAAATTACGCCATCAATCAGCACATTTTTTCCCCTGATATTTTGTGGAAATTTAAACCCCGCTTTCATAAAGTGAACAGAAACCGGCCTGCCTTTGGTATCTCGTAAAGTTAAAGATTCTCCATTTTTATTTACATCAACCACTTTGCCAGAAATTGTAGTGGTGATAGAAGTACGGCGGCCAAAATAAGTTTCCAGGTCTCCAATTGGGTGTGCTGTTTTTACATCAACTTTTTCCCCGTAAACTTTTCCCTGAGGTGTGATACTTTTCGAACCGTCATTAGGACGTGTATCGTGTTGGGCCGAAACCGTTAAAGTACTAAAAAGAACAGCTATTGAGAAGAATATTTTTTTCATGGTTATTTATTTTAAGCATAACCATCAAAAAAAATTATAGTTTGTAAAGGAAGCACCGCTTCAACAAAATTCGTTTAATTGTCTTTGAAAACTTCTTCCAAATTCAATACAAAATCTGGTAAAATCGGTGTAGAAACTTCACTTCCTGAAGTTAGTAACCGGGAAGCAACGTATTTACCTTCGTTGTTTAGCGTGTATTTCAAAAACGTTTTGTCCTGCGGAGAAACTATCCAATATTCCTGCACACCGTTCTCTTCATAAACTTCGTACTTATTTTGTAATTCTGTCTTGTTATTACCAGGCGAAAGAATTTCAACAACAATATCTGGTGCACCAATGCAACCACGTTTATCAATTTTAGAGCGATCACATATTACACAAATATCCGGTTGAACAACCGTAATTACATCCTCATTCAGCAGTAATTTTTTTGTAAGGCGAACATCAAAAGGAGCAGAATATACTTTGCAGGGTTTTCCTTTCAAATAATTTGCAAAAACTCTTGTTATTTCTACAACTATTTCTTGATGATAAGAACTTGGTGCCGGACTCATTTTGAAAATCCGGCCTTTTATCAGTTCAATGCGTTCCTTAAATTTCCATTGCAAGTAATCAGCATAAGTATAAGTTTTTGAAAGATCGAGATCTGATAACTGCATAATTTCCTGCGTTTCCATAAACATACTGTTTTTATCAACATAAATTTCGGCATTCCTTAGCCAAAAAGCAACTGAAAGACTTCTTCAATCCGGCTAACGGCTTTAACTTCAATATCGAATCTTGAAAAATCTACAGCTTTTTTGTTTTTTCCGCCAGCCGGAAGGTTGTACCTCGAAATGATAATCTGCTCGAAACCCAACTTCTGTGCTTCGGCAATACGTTGCTCAACCCGATTTACGGCACGGATTTCTCCTGATAAACCCAATTCTCCGGCAAAGCAGGTTTTGAAAGAAACCGGAATATCTTCGTGAGAAGAGATGATGGCAGCCGCCAAACCCAGATCGATTGCCGGATCTTCTACCCGAATGCCGCCGGTAATATTCAGGAAAACATCTTTTGCACTCAACCGAAAACCGCAACGTTTTTCTAAAACGGCAAGCAGCATATTCATTCTTTTATTGTCAAAACCAGTGGCAGAACGTTGCGGCGTGCCATAAGGCGAAGCACTCACCAGAGCTTGTGTTTCGATCAGCATTGGCCGCATGCCTTCCAAAGTTGCAGAAATGGTGATGCCGCTTAAAGCTTCATCTCTTTGGGATAATAATATTTCCGATGGATTGGAAACTTCTCGCAAACCTTCGCCCTGCATTTCGTAAATCCCTAATTCTGAAGAAGAACCAAAACGATTTTTGATCGTACGCAAAATTCGGTAAACGTGATGCCGGTCACCTTCAAACTGCAAAACCGTATCCACCATGTGCTCCAAAATTTTCGGGCCAGCGATGGCTCCATCTTTGGTAATATGACCGATCAGGAAAACCGG
>CAZZVO010000213.1:0-7194 GCA_964657505.1 uncultured Mucilaginibacter sp. | reverse complement strand
GTTCGCAAGATAGGCGATATGCTTCCCCCTTTGAAGGGGGTTAGGGGGATGACCTTATTTTTTTAGTGATAAAAGAAGCATCTAAAAATTAGTTTAAATAATTTTATTGTTAAATTTACGCAACCTAAAAAATCATTACCGTGTTGGCTTCCTGGTTGCAACGCCGCCTTTGCAGGTGTGTTATTGTACCAGCCGTTTTCTGGCTGCTAGCTATTGCTTTGCCTGTTTTTGCGCAGGATTTTTCCATTTCCGGCGGTCAGCGTAAAGCATCTTTCCCGTTCCGTTTTATCCGTAACATGCTGGTTATCCAATTACAAATTAACCAGCACGGCCCTTACAATTTTATTTTGGATACGGGTTGCGGGTTGATGATTATCACCGACCCGCTATTGGTTGATTCTTTAAGCCTGAAATACAAAAAGCGGATGAAAGTGACGGGTTTGGGCGAAGGCGACGACCTGGATGCCTGGATGGTGCCCACGCTGGACGTAAAAATTAAGGGCATTGAAAGCAGTAATATGTCGGCAGCCATCCTCACTAAAGATGTTTTAGAACTTTCTGCCTTTGCCGGCATCCCGATACATGGTTTAATCGGGTTTGATCTTTTTAACAGTTTCCCCTTAAAAATAGATTTTGCTGACAGTACCATTACTGCTTTTAGCACACATAAATTACGTACCTGGCGAAAAGGAACACAAATCCCGATTCAAATTGAAGACAAAAAGCCGTATCTCAACGCCAACATCAACTTCCAAGCTGGCAACAGTTTACCGGTAAAATTGATGGTTGATCTTGGTGCCGGTCACCCCTTATCCATCGAAAACGGTTGGAACGGCAACAGCACCATGCCCGAAAAATACATCACCGCCGCTAATTTGGGCGTCGGTTTGAGCGGCCCGATCAACGGTTATATGAGTAGAGTGGAGCAAATGGCTATCGGCAGCTATCAGTTCCACCAAGTAATTACGGCTTTTCCGGATTCTTGCAGTGCTTTGGATAAAGTATTTTCAGTAAAGCGCGACGGCAGTATTGGTATCGATTTATTAAAAAGGTTTGTGCTATTGTTTGATTACCAGCAGGGTTACTTGTACCTAAAACCCAATTACAATTTTAAAGAACCTTTTGAGCACGACATGAGCGGAATGGAGTATTACGCCGCCGGTAATAATTACAGCAGGATAATTGTTTGCCGGGTAGAACCAGGATCGGCAGCAGACCATTTGGGTATCGAAAAAGATGATGAAATTGTAGCCATTAATTTTAAAGATGTAGGCAGGATGAGCTTGCAGGAAATCGATGAAATTTTACGCTCTAAAAATGACCGGACTTTGTTATTGGATGTGATGCATCGCCAGGTTTTTGCTCGCGTACTTTTAACCTTGAAAAGGCGGATTTGAGATAGAATTTCAATTGCATTGTCTTTTAATTAATGCAAATTTTTTTAGGGTCGATGATCATTCAAAATAGTATGTTCAATTCTACGATCCGGGATAAACCAAACCATGGCAACAACCGCATAAATGGCCAAACTGATTTTTGGGTTGATAAAAGCAAGTCCAACGGCAATGATATAAAGTAAAATTGAACTTTTGCCTTTCCAATCTTTTCCATACGCCTTTGCAATTTTAGAATTTTTGCCTTCTGCGTTGATCAACCCGGCAGCCATAATGGTAAAAGCTACAGCGTTCATCAATAAAATAATTCCATAAATAACTATTGGCCAAAGCGCGAAATGGCTTTCGCCCATCCATTCTGTCCCGAACGGAATCAAAGACAACCAGAACAGCAAGTGCATATTTGCCCACATGGCCTTGCCATTTATTTTTTCGACAGCTAACAACAAGTGGTGCTGGTTGTTCCAATAAATGCCAACGTAAATAAAACTGAGCACGTAACTTAAAAATACCGGTAATAAGGTTACAATTGCGTCAATACTGTCGCCGTGCGGAACTTTCAATTCTAAAACCATAATGGTGATGATGATTGCAATTACACCATCGCTGAATGCTTCTAAACGGGCTTTGTGCATAAATTACTTAAAGGATTAACATCGTTTTTTGAACAATATAGATTGTTTTTTCTGCTTTTGGTTCTGAGAGGTTTTTTTAAATTGAAAAACGATATTTGTGCCGATACTTCTTTTATTGCCCTAAATTTAGTGGATAAAATAAAAATATTTCTGTTGTTTGTGTTGAGCAGTATGCAAACCTGAACAAGCTTAAAATGGAGAATAAGTACTTAAACTACATAACCGACGAACACTTGCTTAAATGCATTGCCAACTTGCATAAATCTTACATCAAAGCGAAAAATGATATTAGCAGGGCAAGGTTTTACGAAAATAAAATTGATACCATCAAGCTAACTTTTGATAGCAAATTTAATGATATTGACCAGGAAAGTTTGATCCAAACAGAATTGTTAAGGCAGATCGATAAATCGATCAACAATTCTATCGGTACATTTCACGAAGAAATTTTAGGTGGGATTGATGGGTTTGAAATTGGTAAACTAAGTGGTTTTGATATTAAAGCAACTGATGATACTTTATTTGCTGATATTAAAAACAAGCACAATACCATGAACAGCAGTGCGTCGGAAAGCCTTTTCCAGAAGTTGGCACATTATGCAGACACTTACAAAAAAGCTAATTGTTATTGGGTGCAAATACTAGCCAAAAGCAGTTTCAATACAAAGTGGACGGGCATTATCAACGGGAAAGAATACAGCCACAGCAGGGTTTATAAAATATCCGGTGACCAATTTTACAAAATCCTAACGAATGAAGAAGATGCGTTTGTGCAACTGTACAAAATACTTCCTGCTGCAATAGACGATTATTTACATACAGTAGAAAAAAACCATAAAGTTGTGGAGCATTCTGCAATATCAGCAATCAATAACCAGGCTGCAAGTGCTAACCGTACAATTTTAGATCAAATCACTTTCGAAAATTATGGCTACTATTTAGGTTTTGATAAATTATAGTTTTGTTTAACAATTTTAATAAACTGCAATTGCTTCGTCCTGATTTTCTACTTCCTTTAACCGTTTTGCATTCAGAAAACTGACTATAGAAGTCCCGATTGCCTTTGCCAAATTAACAGGCACTGCATTTCCAATCTGCTTATATTGACTGGAAACCGGTCCTGCAAATTGCCATTCGTCCGGGAAAGTTTGGATGCGTGCATATTCCCTAACAGTAAATGGGCGGGTTTCTTCAGGGTGACATCTTTCGGTTTGCTTTTGTGCCGGGCTGCAAGTCAAGGTTAAACAAGGCTCGTCCCAACTGATCCTTCTTGCCATACCGGTTTTTCCACCGCCCAAATAAAAGCTTTTTTGCATGTACACTTTTTGCATTTCTAACGGCAAGTCGCGCCAATAACCACCTGGCGGGATCAAATCCAATACTTCTTTTTTGCTGATCGGATATTTTGCTCCGGCCGAAATTGGTACATCTGTAGCATAAAGGCTGCCTTTTTTTAAAGCATCTTTTAAAGTATAAACTTCATTACTGCTTTGCGGATATTCAAAATCAAAGTCGATATCTTTTCTGATGCCAACCAGGATCAGCCTTTCCCGCTTTTGCGGCACGTTGTAAAAAATGGCTTTCAATACTTTTGGGTCTAAAACGCGGTAGCCAATTTCATCCAAAATAGAAACCATGCCTTGCAATGTCCGGCCGTTATCGTGGTTTAACAGGCCACGCACATTCTCGCCAATACAAATGGCAGGGGAAGTTTCCTGTACGGCACGGGCAAATTCGTAAAACAAGGTTCCACGCGCATCCTGCAAACCTAATTTTTTACCGGCATAACTAAACGCCTGACAAGGGAAACCGCCAGTTACTACATCAACAGAACCATTTAGATGAGCGAAAGATAAATTACGGATATCGCCCTCCAACACATTCCAGTTTGGCCGATTTTTCCTTAACGTTTCCGCAGCCCAATGGTCAATTTCATTCAGGGCAATACATTTTAAACCGGCTTGTTCCATTCCGATAGCCAATCCGCCTGCTCCGGCAAAAAGTTCAAGTACCGTATAATCTTCCTCAGCTTTTACAGGCCCTTGTTTTTTAACATCATTTGGATGGAATTCTACTTCGTCAAAAATCATCAATTGTTCTTTTTTATAAGTGCGGTAATTGCTCACCGGCTCGCGTAAGGCAGAAAGCTTTCCACTTTTGTCCCATCTTCTTAAAGTTTCCTTGCTTTTGCCTAAAAGATTTGCAGCTTCGGCCAGCGAATAAACATTTTTCATATAACCATGTTAAACAACCTTACACATGGTTACAAATATATTTTTTTAGCTGATAGTTTTCGTCCTGCTAATAAAATTAGTTTTCCACATTTTGATCTATGGTTAATTACACAGAGGAAGAAGAAATAATAAAAGTGCCTCGTTTCAATGAGGAAAACGGCTTTTACACCACAAAGCAAAGAAGCCAGCTCATGGCTAAGATCAAAGCAAAAAACACATCTCCCGAATTATTACTTAGAAAAGTGTTATGGAAAACCGGTATCCGTTACCGCTTGTATAATAAGTTGCTTCCCGGAAACCCCGATATTTTAATCCGAAAATATAAACTTGTGGTTTTTATTGATGGGGAGTTTTGGCATGGGTTTGAGTGGGAAAAGAAGCGCGAAAAAATCAAAACCAACCGGGATTTTTGGATCGCAAAAATTGAAAGGAATATGCAACGCGACCGCACAAATACAGTTAAACTCGAAGCATTAGGTTTTACCGTGCTCAGGTTTTGGGAAAAACAAATCAAAAAGGAAATGCCTGCTTGCTTAGAAAAAATCCAAGCTTATATCCATCAATCTCAACATTAAAAAAGAAAGTAACACCCGATACCTCTTTTATTGCCCTAAATTTGGCATTTGTTAAAAATTAATTTAAACCACTTGTCTTTAGAAATTTTGTTCCGCGATGAGTACCTGATTGCCGTTAATAAGCCGCATGGATTGCTTGTCCACCGTTCGCCGATTGCATCTGATGTTAAAGAATTCGCTTTGCAATTGTTAAAAAACCAAATTGGCCAATGGGTAAATCCAGTTCATAGGATTGACCGGAAAACTGGTGGGATTTTGCTTTTTGCTTTGGATAAGGAAACCGAAAAAGCGATGCAACAGCAATTCGCAGAAAACAAGGTGCAAAAGAAGTATCTGGCCATTGTTCGCGGCCACACACCTGATGAACAGGAAATTGATTATCCATTACGAAAAGAAAACGGAACATTACAAGATGCTTTCACCGCTTATAAAACCTTGCAACGCGCAGAATTGGATATTGCTTTGGGCGCGCACGCAACTTCCAGATATTCTTTGGTGGAAGCAAAACCAACAACCGGCAGGATGCACCAGTTGCGTAAACATTTCAGTCATATTTTTCATCCAATTATTGGCGACAGGACGCATGGTTGCAACAAGCAAAACCGGATGTTTAAAACAACTTGGGAAATGGAAACGATGTTGCTGCACGCTTCCGAACTTTCGTTTTTGCATCCAATTACCAGAACGCAAATCGACATCAAAGCACCTTTACAAAAAGAATTTTTACGGGTGATGCAACTAATGGGTTGGTAAATTTGGATTCTTATGTTGATGAAATAAATACTTTTACAAAATCGATTCTAATTTTAGGGTGATAAAAGAAGCATCAATCTTTACAAAATTAAACATGAACTTGCTTTTAAAGAAAATACAATCTTTAGTTTCAAAGTATCCAACTTTAGTTGCATTCGAGCAATATTCAAGTTTGAAATTCATAGTTGGTTTTTTGTTGATCATTGGATTTTCATCTTGTAAAAGAAGTACGCAACAACAAACTCATCGAGACTATGATGAAAGACTAATCCAATCTTTGCAAACTTTGGAACAAAAGTATGCCGATAAAAAAGTAAGGATCAATACGTGGGACAAAAAAGCCGATGCTTACTTAGATATCCAAGTTTTAAACAAAGATCAACAACCTACAGAAACGTTAACCATTGGCGACAGTGTTAAATTTATAGGTATTGATTTAGAAAGCCCAGCGGGCATTCAGGCAAAAATCAAACTTAAAAATAATGATATTGGCTATATTCCTTATTCTAAAGTAGAAGAATTTGAACCGGCGACGCACATCGATCCTGATTTAAAAGATTAGATTATTATTTTAAATTCCGCTATAAATGCAGAAATTATAATAATAATTTCTTACATCATTCTAATTCCTTTTTCTTTAAACTTTGTAAAAAGCTGTTCGAGCAATTTGCCTTTAAAACTTACTTCGCTATAAATATTATTGATCCAAACTTGCACTTTCAATTCTATATTATCTGCTGCAACAGCGTTAAATAAAACTTCTGCAGATGTATTTTTAATGGTATCTTCTGCTTTTGCAATTTCTTCTTCAATTATCTTTTTTACGATGGAAATATCTGCATCGCTGTTTACTTTAAACAACAATTCTGTTTTTAAATAGCTGTTACTCAGCGTCCAATTAACTAACCGACCGGAAAGTAAATCTCCGTTAGGCACAATTACTTCCGATCCTTGCTGCGTAAGCATTCGACTGGCACGAATACCAATATCCATAATTTTACCTTTTTTATCAGCCAATTCTATAAAATCTCCAACTTGGAAAGGCTTTTCAAAAATCAAAATAATGCCCGAAACAAAATTGTTTACAATGGTTTGCAAGCCTAAACCAATACCAACACTCAACGCCCCAAGTACAACGGTTAATTTATCAATTGGAAGTCCGGAAGCGCTGATCGCCATAAAAAATCCAATTAAAATAACAATCAACCTAATCAATGCAAGTTTGGAGCTTTTTTGTTCGGTTTTACCCATAAAAGTATTGCTGCCTTCGCCCAGCAAAACACCAATATTTTTTTGCAGCCAGTTGGACAAGTAAATAATAATTGCAAAAAGTAAAATGTTGCCCAGTGTAAAACTGATGCTGCCCAAATTGCGCTGCTTGTACAATATCCGTTCGCCCAAAATGAACAAAGCACCAGAGAAATTGAGGTTGATAAAAAACACCAGCAGCCACAACAGCACAGCAATAATGGAAAGTGCTTTACGGAAAGTTTTACGTACTTTGCTAAAATTGATACGTGAAAACAAACCTTCCGAGCAGGAACTGATCCTGATTTGCAACTCTAAAGCCTCGGATAAAATATGTACCAACGCCGCTAAACCA
>CAZZVO010000212.1:0-7281 GCA_964657505.1 uncultured Mucilaginibacter sp. | reverse complement strand
AAAGTCTAATTTATTAATCAAACGATTAACTTCTTTAATGTTGCTATATTTGCCAAACACACAATCGCATAAAACAAAAAGTAAAGTTTTGCTTTTAGCTAAAGTCCAGTTATTTAGGTTGAAAAACTGGAGCAAAAAGATTAGCCATATTTTGAATATTTTTAATGAAGCCTGACAACAGCACCGCATTAGAACCAGAAAACGTAAAGCCAAGTTTATGGCAGCGTGTTTCGGTGTTTTTTGAAGCAATTTACAACGTTTACCGTTTTGTACTCCGTTTTTTTAAAGAAGCTTTTTTACCTCCATACGAATTTAAGGAGTTTATCCGCCAATGTTACGAGGTTGGCTATCGCTCTTTTCCGTTAATTACACTAACTGGTTTTATTATAGGCATTGTATTTACCAAACAATCGCGCCCTTCCTTGGCCGAGTTTGGTGCTACTTCCTGGCTTCCTTCATTGGTTTCTATTGCTATTTTTCGGGCTTTGGCACCATTAGTTACCGCGTTAATTGCAGCCGGAAAAGTAGGTTCGAGTATTGGTGCCGAGTTAGCTTCGATGAAAGTTACCGAACAGATCGATGCTATGGAAGTATCTGCCACCAAGCCTTTTAAGTTTCTGGTCTGTATGCGCGTGCTAGCTACAACCGTCAGCATCCCTATTTTAGTAATGTACACGGCACTGGTTGCAATGTTGGGCGCTTATTTAAATGTAAACACCAATGAAGGCACCAGCATAAGTGCTTTTTTTCAAACTGCTTTCGAGCCGCTGTCTTTCCTCGACTTCAATACCTCTTTAATTAAATCTATTGTATTTGGCTTTACTATCGGTATGGTAGGTTGCTATCAGGGTTACAATTCTGAAAAAGGCACCGAAGGTGTGGGCAAGGCAGCAAATGCAGCGGTTGTTTTTGGAATGTTTTTGGTTTTTGTGGAAGAAATTGTTATTGTCCAAATCTCCGGTTTCTTTAGAACTTAACACCAAAAAATGGAAAAGCAAAAAGTAGAGATTGACAGAAGCAAGGTTGTTATCGACATCAAAAATTTAGAGAAATCTTTTGGCGATTATAATGTGCTCCGCGGAATTAACCTGGAGCTTTACCAAGGCGAAAACGTGGTTGTTTTGGGCCGTTCTGGTACAGGAAAATCAGTGCTGATCAAAATAATTTCAGGTTTATTGAAGCCTGATTCCGGAACGGTGAATGTTCTTGGAAAGGATGTAAGCAGCCTGAATACAAAAGAACTGGAACAGTTGCGCTTGCGGATCGGGTTTTCTTTCCAAAGCAGCGCTTTGTACGATAGTATGACAGTGCGCGGAAACCTGGAGTTTCCGTTGGTGCGTAACCAACGCAATTTAACTAAAGCAGAAGTGACCAAAGAAGTGGAAACGGTATTGGATGGTGTCGGCTTGCCGCAAACCATCAACCAAATGCCTTCCGAACTTTCTGGCGGTCAGCGCAAACGGATTGGTATTGCCCGAACGCTGATTTTAAAGCCGGAAATTATGATGTATGATGAACCTACTGCCGGCCTCGACCCAATTACATGCCTTGAGATAAACCACCTGATAAACGAAGTACAGCAACGTTACCACACTTCTTCCATCATCATCACCCATGATTTAACTTGTGCCAAAGAAACCGGCGACCGTATTGCCATGCTGCTCGACGGACAATTTAAAACAACCGGCACTTTTGAAGAGGTTTTTAACACAGATGACGACAGAGTAAAAACATTCTATAACTATAATTTTATACAATAAAGAATTATGCAAACAGCAGAAAGTAAACGAAATATATTAGTTGGCCTGTTTATATTTTTTGGCCTGGTCATATTTATCGTAGGCATATTTGTGCTGGGCGGCCAACAAAAATCTTTTGTAAAATCACTTCGGGTAAACGCTGTTTTTAATGATATCGGCGGCTTAAAAGCAGGCAATAACGTTTGGTTTTCGGGCGTGAAGATTGGCACTGTAAAAACAATCAAATTTTATGGTAAATCTCAGGTTGAAGTATCGATGAGTATTGAGCAATCAGCACAGCAATATATCCGTAAAGATGCCAGCGCCAAATTAAGTTCGGATGGTTTGATCGGAAATAAATTGATCGTAATTTTTGGCGGAAACCCGAAAACGGCCGAAATTGAAGATGGCGACATTTTACAGGTGCAAAAAGACCTTTCTACCGATGATATTATGAAAACACTTCAGGAAAATAATGAAAACCTGATCGGTATCACCACAAATTTTAAAAAATTGAGTACAGATATTGTGCAAGGAAAAGGGACTGCCGGTGCTTTACTGGCCGATTCAACTTTGGCTAACGGTTTCCGCGCTATTGTGCTGAACTTGCAAAAAACCACACGTACTTCGGCACAATTGGCCGGGCAGTTAGGTGTATTTGCATCGAAATTAAATACCAAAGGCGGTTTGGCCGATAAAGTAATGACCGATACAGTTGTGTTTAGCAAACTGCAAGCAACAGCCGATCAATTGCAAAAAACAGCCGGAAATGCATCAGTAATTACAGATAACTTAACTAAAGCAAGCAATAAATTAAACAGCACCGACAACGCGATGGGTTTGTTGCTGAACGATGCTAAAACGGCTAATCAGGTAAAAACAACAATGGACAATTTGCAACAAAGTTCCCAGAAATTAAATGATGATCTGGAAGCTGTTCAGCATAATTTTTTGCTTCGCGGATTTTTTAAGAAGAAAGAAAAAGCAGAAGCTGCCGCTGCCGCAGCACCAAAAACAACAACAAACGAATGATGCTTCTTTTACCAGGTTAAACCTGTTAAACAAAAAATGCTCCGAGAATTCAGGGCATTTTCTGTTTCAGGAAAACTTGTATTCATAACGATACTGTTTTTATCGGTATAAAACTTACATCGTGCCCAACATTTCATCTAATTGTGTTGCCGTCATTCCCGGTGTAAAACGCGGACTGTACAGCAACCGGATCAAGAAAGAATCGTAACTATCAAACCTAACCACGTTGTTACTTTGCGAGTAAAAAATGCTGCCTGGTTTACTTTCCAGCGGCGTAAAAAAACCGAACAGTTTTACAATACTTCTTCTTAAAGCATTGCGCACATCGCGCTGGTCTGTAAAACTTGTAATGGTAATCAAGTCGACAGCATCATAAATCTCTCCTTTACCGTTAAATTTATAATAAGTACCGCCGAATTTGTTGAAATATTGAGCAGCAACCGATGGGATTTTTGAACCGAAATCAGCTTGGGCACCCAGAAAAACAGCAAAATTAACTTCGTCATCAGTTTTGGCGACGGCAATATCCAAACTCGTCAACGCTTTGATCTGGCTAAAAATCGAATCAATCTCCGTAGAAGAATAAGCACCTTTTGCACTGTAAACTTTATACCTGATCGGCACTACCCATTTTTTTATAATCAAAGCACCGGCCTGATCTTTAGAAAGCGCAATTATTTTAAAATTAGCTTTATCAGCAGCAGCCATTGGGTTTTGTGCAAAGGCGAAAGAAGCTGTAAGGCAGTAGATTAGCAGCAATAAATATTTTTTCATAACGAGAACAAGATAGGAAATAATTATAATTCTATACATTTGTCTCATTCTACTCTCTTTATAAAATATCAATTTTATTGAATTACTTCAAGTAATTCAATACACCGTAAAACCTAAAAATACGGTACTGAAAATTTATTTCTAATTTTTTATAAAGAAAAAACAATGAACCAAACTATAAAAGTTGCCCTGCTTGGCGCAACTGGAAAAGCAGGAATTTATATTCTACAAGAATTACTCCGTCAAAATTATCAGGTAAAAGCTTTGGTTAGGCAGCCAGAAAATTCACAAGTCAACCATCCTTTCTTAGAAATAGTAAAAGGAGATATCAGGGATTTTGAAACTGCACAATTGTTGTTAAGCGGCTGCCAAGTTGTAATCAGTTCGATCGGACCAAAAAAGGATGAACCGTTAGTTCAAAGTCTGGCTACCTCAAACGTCTTAAAAGCAATGGACGAATTCAAAATTTGTCGTTATATTTTGCTTGCCGGATTAAATGTTGATGTTCGGGGAGATCAAAAGAGTGCAGCAAACCAGGCAAGCACAAATTGGATGCGCCAAATGTTTCCGGAAGCGGTTGCAGATAGACAATTAGCTTACGAGATTTTGAGCAAAAGCAAAACCGACTGGACTTTTGTAAGATTACCAATGATCGAACAAACGGCAGAACGACGTGGGATCGTTGTAGATTTACAAGATTGCAAAGGCGAAAAAATAAGCACAACAGATTTAGCTGATTTTTTGATTGAGCAAATCTCAAGTACAAATTACATCAGGAAAGCACCTTTTGTTGCAAGTTTGTAGTTAAATGCAATCAGGAGTCAGATATAAACTGGCTCCTGTTTAAGTCTCAATTATTCCTGATACGCCATAAACAACTTCACCGTTTCAACCGCTTCTTTTACATCATGGACACGTAAAATAGACGCACCATTTAATAAAGCCATCGTGTTTAAAACAGTCGTCCCATGTAACGCGTTTTCAGCAGTGGAATTTAAAGTTTTGTAGATCATTCCTTTGCGGGAAATGCCTGCCAAAACCGGCAATTTCAGCAACTCTAAACCTTGCATTTTCCGCAGTAATTCAAAACTTTGCTCTTTTGTTTTAGCAAAACCAAAACCCGGATCGAGGATTACATCGTGCACATGCAACTCTTTCAGCCGATAAATCTTCTCCGCGAAATAATCAAAAACTTCCCCAAAAATGTCTTCGTATTGCGCCTTCTCCTGCATGTTTTGCGGCGTGCCTTTCAAGTGCATTAAAATGTACGGAACTTGCAACCGGGCAACCGTTTCAAACATTTGTTCATCTAAATCTCCGCCAGAAATATCGTTAATGATTTGCGCGCCAGCTTGAATTGCAGCTTCGGCAACAGCAGCACGAAACGTATCGACAGAAATAATGGCTTCTGGAAAAGTTTTTGTAATCGCTTCAATTATAGGCAATGAACGGTCGGTTTCTTCCTGCGGAGAAATATCCGTAGCACCCGGTCGGGAAGAATACGCGCCAATATCCAGAAAATCTGCGCCTTCGTTTACCATTTTTTCTGCCATAAAAACAGCATCGCTGGTATTCATTTTTCGGCTTCCGGCAAAAAAAGAATCAGGCGTTGTGTTGATAATGCCCATCACTTTTGGTTCGCTCAAATCAATCAGCTTGCCGCCAGCGTTGATCGTCGTCTTTTTCTGAAAAAATGTATCTTTAGCCATCTTAAAAACAGGATTTTTATCAGCTTAAATCCTGTAAAACAAATATCATACAAAATTTGAATTCTCTTACCTTGAACCAAACCGAAGCCGAATATCAAGCCGTTATCAGCGTTTGTAAAGAACTGTTTACCAAAAAAACAAAAGATTACGGCACGGCTTGGCGCATCCTTCGCCCGTCTTCTATCACCGATCAGATTTTTATTAAAGCACAAAGGATCAGAACTTTAGAAGAAACCGGAATTAACAAAGTTGGTGATGGGATTATTGGCGAATACATCGGCATCGTAAATTATTGTGTGATTGCGATGATGCAACTCGAACTAAAACCGGAAACGCCGATGGAAATGAATGTGGAAGATGCATGCTCTTCTTACGACCAAAAAATTAAGGAAACCTACGAACTGATGCTGGCCAAAAACCACGATTACGGCGAAGCCTGGCGCGATATGCGCATCAGTTCTTTAACGGATTTGATTTTGATGAAGTTGTTGCGTGTAAAACAGATTGAAGACAATGCTGGCAAAACTTTAGCTTCCGAAGGTGTAGAAGCGAATTACCAGGACATGCTGAATTATGCTGTTTTTGCATTGATAAAACTGGAGGTGAAATGAAAAAGAATTTAGTTTGGTTTTGCAGGATTGCGGTCGGCTTGCTTTTCATTTTTTCCGGTTTGATCAAAGCCAATGATCCGCTTGGTTTTTCTTACAAGTTGGTTGAATATTTCGAAGTTTTTCACATCACATTTCTAAACGGACTGGCGCTTTCGTTAGCGATTTTTTTATGCGCGCTGGAAATGCTTTTTGGTTTTGCTTTACTAATTGGCGCACGCGGAAAACAAGTTGCCTGGGGATTGCTGTTTCTGATTATCTTTTTTACGTTCCTCACTTTTTACTCGGCGGCTTTTAAAGTGGTGCAAAGTTGCGGTTGTTTTGGTGATGCAATTCCGCTTACGCCTTGGCAATCGTTCAGTAAAGATTTGGTTTTGCTGTTGCTGATTGTTTTTATTTTTTTCAACAGAAATTTGATTCAGCCTTTATTTAGCAAAAAAACAGAAAATTTGATGCTTCTTTTAGCCACTATTTTTTCGTTTGGCGTGGGCATTTATACCTACAATTTTTTGCCGGTGATCGATTTTCTGCCTTATAAAGTCGGTGCAAATATCCCGGAAGAAATGAAAATCCCGCCGAATGCTGTGCCGGATGAATATGAAATCACCTACAATCTGCACAACAAAAAAACAGGCGATAAAAGAAGCATCACCAATAAAGAATATTTAAAATCAGGCATCTGGAAAGATCCAAACTGGGAAATTATAGGCGAACCAACCAGTGTTTTAATTAAAAAGGGCTTTTCTGCAAAAATTGCAGACCTCAATATTTCTGATGCGCAAGGAAACGATTACACCAAAGAATTGCTGCAAAATCCGTTTTACAACCTTATTGTAGTCGCTTATAATCTGGATGAAACTAACAGCGATGCAATTAATAAAATCAATGCGTTGTCTTTAAATCTCACCCAAAACTTTAACGTGCGCACGGTTTTGCTAACTTCTAATTCGGCACAAGATGCAGAAGCTTTCAGCAAAAAACACAAGCTGTTTATGGAGATTTTTTATGCGGACGGCGTTCCATTAAAAACCATCGTGCGTGCAAATCCCGGCATTTTGCTGATGAAAAACGGAACGGTAATTGGCAAATGGCATTTCCATAATTTGCCCAGTTATGAAGATTTGGTGGATAAATATATTGGGAAACAGTAAATGATCAGCTACATCCTTCGCAAATTATTTTACGGTTTTGCCGTAATGTTTGGCGTGGTGGTAGTCGTGTTTTTCCTATTCAATATTTTGCCGTCCGATCCGGCACGGATGACGCAAGGGCAACGCGCTGATGTGCAATCGCTGGAAGCCGTTCGTAAAGAATTTGGTTTGGATAAACCAGTTCCTGTTCAGTTTGCTTACTATTTGAATGATCTTTCGCCGGTAGGTTTTCACGATAATTCACAGGAAGAACAGCAGAAATACGGTT
>CAZZVO010000211.1:0-7295 GCA_964657505.1 uncultured Mucilaginibacter sp. | reverse complement strand
GAAAGAAGTGCTTCGACAAGCTAAGCATAACAAGGCGGATACGCTGCAACAATCTCAACAACATAAAAAGCAAAGGTTCTTTAAGGAACAAGAACTTACAACCCGCAACTCAAAACAGAAATGCAAATCAACCTCAGCAGAAAAAATCAAGCTTACCATTTTGAAGCTGTAAATGCACAAGGCAATACATTAAACATGGATGCAAATCCGGCAATTGGCGGCGAAAATATGGGTTTCCGCCCAATGGAAACAGTATTGGCAGCATTGGGCGGCTGCAGTGCAATCGACATGATTTCTATCCTGAAAAAGCAAAAAGAACCGATTGAAGATTTACAAATCAGCATCAATGGCAAACGTTTTGAAGGCCGGGAACCATCTTTGTTTGAAACGATTGACATTGAATTTCATGTTTTAGGGCAGGTAAACGAAGCAAAAATACAACGGGCTTTGGAACTCACTTTCGAAAAGTATTGTTCCGTTGCGCTCATCCTCAGCAAAACCGCAAAAATTAATTTTTCCTACAAGCTCAACTAATATTTATGAGTCAGCATTTTGAAACGCAAGCCGTTCGCACACAGTTAGAACGCACACAGTACAAAGAACATTCTGTGCCGATTTACATGACTTCCAGCTACAAGTTTGATGATGCGGAAGAAATGCGCGCGTTGTTTACCGGCGAACAGGAAGGCAATATTTACAGCCGTTACGCCAACCCTAATGTGGATGAATTTATTACCAAAATGGCGGTTTTAGAAGGCGCGGAAGATGGCTGGGCAACGGCAACCGGCATGGCGGCTATTTTTACCACGTTCGCTACGTTTTTAAAACAAGGCGACCACGTACTTTCGAGCCGCTCGGTTTTTGGTTCCACGCACCAATTGCTGCATAATATTCTGCCAAAATGGGGCATTACTTATACTTATGCCGATCTCGATAAAACCGAACAATGGGAAGCAGCCATCCAATCCAATACCAAAATGATTTTTGTGGAAACGCCTTCCAATCCGGGAATTGATATTATTGATTTGGAATGGCTGGGCAATTTCGCAAGAAAACACAACACATTATTGGTGGTAGATAACTGTTTTGCAACGCCTTACCTGCAGCAACCGATTAAATATGGTACCGATTTGTCGATCCATTCAGCAACGAAATTTATTGACGGACAAGGCCGTGCTTTAGGCGGAATTATTTTAGGTAGAAACGAGCTGATCAGAGAAATTGAAGCATTTGCACGGCATTCTGGTCCGTCGTTATCGCCGTTTAACTCCTGGATATTAAGTAAAAGTTTGGAAACTTTGGCCGTTCGGATGGATCGCCATTGCGAAAGTGCGTTAAAAGTAGCAAGAGCTTTAGAAGCAAATGCGGAAGTGGAATTGGTAAAATATCCTTTTCTACCTTCGCATCCGCAGTACGAAATCGCCAAAAAACAAATGAAAGCAGGCGGTGGTATTATCACTTTTGTGCCAAAAGGCGGATTGGAAAGAGCAGCAAGGTTTTTGGATTCATTGCAACTATTTTCGATTTCGGCTAATTTGGGCGATACACGTTCCATTGCCACACATCCAGCAAGCAGTACACATTCTAAACTAACTGAAGAACAGCGTATTGAAGTTGGTATTCAACAAGGAACTATTCGTTTGTCGATTGGTTTAGAACACGTGGATGATATTTTGGCGGATATTGAGCAGGCGTTAGAAGCTTCTGTTCCGGTAGAACTGGAAGCCTCAAAATAAGGTAAAATTAGGTGGTAAAAACAGTATGAACAGTAATGCTTCTTTTATCGCCTAAAATATTATGTTATCATTGTATATTAATTCTATAGACTATAATGCAAAGTTTTAGGACTGAATTGGAAAACCCGGTGGTGGAGAAAGACATCCTGGATCTTGAAAAAAAAATCCGTTTGTTTCGTGAGGGAAAGATTGACGACGAGAAATTTCGCAGCCTGCGTTTGGCACGCGGCGTTTATGGTCAGCGGCAGCAAGGCGTACAAATGGTGCGCATTAAATTGCCTTACGGGAAAGTTTCCACACAGCAATTAAGTAAAATGAGTGATGTTTCGGATGAATATGCGACCGGAAATTTGCACATTACCACACGCCAGGATATTCAAATTCACTTTGTAAGTTTAGATCGCACGCCGCAATTGTGGGCTGAATTAGAAGAAGACGATATTACGTTGCGCGAAGCTTGCGGAAATACGGTTCGAAACGTAACTGCTTCGGCAATGGCGGGCATCGACCCAAAAGAACCTTTTGATGTTTCGCCTTACGCCCACGCTATTTTTGCTTATTTTCTGCGGAACCCGATTTGTCAGGAAATGGGGCGAAAGTTTAAAATTGCTTTTTCTTCTTCCGAAGATGATTCTGCATTTGCCTTTATGCACGATTTGGGTTTTATTCCGAAGGTAAAAACTGAAAACGGGATCGAAACAAGAGGTTTTAAAGTGGTTTTGGGCGGAGGATTAGGTTCTCAGCCGTACATGGCCGATCCGGTTACCGATTTTATGCCCGTAAACCAAATCATACCTTTTGCAGAAGCCGTTTTGCGGATTTTTGATCGTTACGGCGAGCGCAATAAACGCCACAAAGCGCGAATGAAATATTTGGTTCAGGAAATTGGTGCGGAAGAATTGATCCGTTTGGCGGAAGCAGAACGTTTGGCACTTAAAAATAAAACTTACGAAATTGATGCCACAAAACTGGAAACCATAATTCCAGAAAATGCTGTTTTTAGCACAGAAATTTCCAATCCGTTTTTGTATGAGCAATGGTTAAAAACCAACGTTTTCCCACAAAAACAAGCTGGATTTTTTGCGATTGGTTTACGCATTCAAAACGGAGATATCAAAACACCGACTGCTAGAAAATTAATTACGCTGGTAAAAACAGCAGCGGCCGATGATATTCGTTTAACCAACACACAAGGCATGATGTTAAAATTCGTTCGCGAAGAAAATCTGCCTTACGTTTTTGAAGAACTGAACAAGCTGAATTTAGCTGAACCAGGTTTCGAAAGTATGGCCGATATTACTTCCTGCCCGGGAACAGATACTTGTAATTTGGGAATTTCCAACAGTACAGGAATTACGCGAGAGTTGGAAAAAGTGATCAAAAACGAATTCCCGGATTTAATTTACAATACGGATATCAAGATTAAAATTAGTGGCTGTATTAATTCCTGCGCGCAACACGCGATGGCAAGTATTGGTTTTCACGGTTCGAGTATGAAAATTGACAAGATGGTTGCGCCAGCTTTGCAAGTGCTTTTAGGTGGCGGCCCGACCGGAAACGGTGCGGGTGTCGCGGCAGATAAGGTAATTAAAGTTCCAAGTAAACGCGGTCCGCAGGTTTTGCGCGATTTGTTGGGCGATTATCAATCCAATTCGATCGAAGGAGAACTTTTCAATCAATATTATAACCGACAAGGCAAAATTTATTTTTACGATCTGCTGAATCCTTTGGGCGATACTAAAAATGTAACTGCGGATGATTTTATCGATTGGGAACAATCACAACCTTATAAAACCGAAATTGGCGTTGGCGAATGCGCTGGCGTAATGATCGATTTGGTAGCTACATTGTTATTTGAATCCGAAGAAAAACTCGAAAATGCTAATGCTTCTTTTAAGGCACAAGATTTTGCGGATGCCATTTATTACGCTTATTCGGCCTTCATCCACACAGCAAAAGCGATGTTGATTTCCGAAAATATCAAAACCAATACGCAGGCCGGGATTGTAACTGATTTTGATTTGAACTTTGTTTCGACCCAAAAAATCGACTTGCATTTGAGTTTTGAAGATTTGGTTTACCAGATCAACCAGCAGGAACCATCCGAAGAATTTGCGTCTTATTATATCGAACAATCCAAATTATTTAAACAAAAAGCTGCGAATTTCAGAACGGCGCAACTGACTGAAAACGTGTTGAAATAACATCGATAAAAGAAGCATGGAAGCAGCAGACGTAGCGATTGGCAAAGCAGAAGTTAACACACTTTTCCCGGTTTTTCTAAAGCCCGACAAGCTGAATACTTTGCTGGTGGGCGGCGGTTATGTGGCGATGGAAAAACTGGAAGCTATTTTCGGTAATAGTCCGAAAGCAAATGTTAAAATTGTTGGCCGTGAAATTTCTGCGGAGATCAAAAATTTTGCCGGTAAAAGAAGCATTCCGTTTGAAGAACGCGCTTTTACAGAATCCGATTTGCTGGAGCGCGATTTGGTAATTGTGGCAATTGATGACAAACAGGTTGGCCGCCAAATTTACGAGTTGTGCAAAGCGCGGAACCTGCTGGTAAATGTAGCAGATACGCCTCCGCTATGCGACTTCTACCTGAGTTCTGTCGTACAAAAAGGAAATCTCAAAATTGCTATTTCTACCAACGGCAAATCGCCAACGGTTGCCAAACGCGTAAAGGAGGTTTTGAATGAAACCTTCCCTTTAGAAATTAACGATGTTTTAACCAACATGACGCAAATCCGTCAAAAACTTAACGGCGATTTTTCCGACAAGGTAAAGCAGTTAAACGTCATAACTTCCAGTTTGGTGAATGAATCGCAGCAGCCTGCAAAAGTTAAAATTACCCGTCCGGTTGCCATTACTTTGGCTATTTTATCGGCTATTAGTTTGATGATTTTAGGTCATGTACTGTTCACTTACCTCAATTACGAACGAATTTTAAATGTGCAATATTGGCTAAGCGCACAGTTTAATCAACAGCTTTTGCTTTACATGCTGGGCGGTTTTACGGCTTCGCTGATTGATGGTGCTTGTGGAATGGCTTACGGCGTAACTTCTACCACTTTCCTGCTTTCGCTGGGTATTCCGCCTGCTGCAGCAAGTGCAAGTGTTCACGCTTCGGAAGTTTTTAACAACGGTGCTGCCGGTTTGATGCATTGGAAATCAGGCAATGTCAACTTTAAACTCTTTAAAAAACTATTGATTCCGGGAATTATTGGTGCAGTTTGTGGTGCCACGATTTTGTCTTCTTTACATCAATATAGTCAGTATTTAAAACCTATTGTGGGCTGTTATACGCTGTTTTTGGGCGTGCTGATTATCCGCAAAGCTTTAAATAAAACTCCAACTAAAACTAAAATCAAACGGATTGGCTGGCTGGCTGGCTTTGGTGGTTTGCTGGATGCGATTGGCGGCGGCGGCTGGGGACCAATTGTTACCACGGGATTAATTGCAGGCGGCCGAAATGTTCGTTATACCATTGGCACTTCTACCTTAACCAAAGGCTGTGTGGCTTTTACCAGTGCCGTTACTTTTATAATTTTAATTGGCTTTCACCATTTCCAGGTGATTTTGGGTTTGGTTTTAGGCGGAATGATTGCTGCGCCGATTGCCGTACGCATCTCCAACAAACTGCCTGTAAAAACACTCATGATTTTCGTAGGCATTGTCGTGATTTTAGTTTCGTTACGGATCGTTTCGGGTATATTTTTGAAATAACGCCCTCGACAAAATTTTTTACATTTGTTTAATCGTTCCGGATTTAGACACTTTTTCCATTGCTCACCAAAAAAACAAAATACGCCGTAAAAGCCCTGATGGCGCTGGCTCGCAACACGGAAAACAAGCCGATGCTGATTGCCGATATTGCTAAAGGCGACCAACTTCCCAAAAAGTTCCTGGAAGCCATTTTACTGGAATTAAAACGCGGCGGATTTTTAAGCAGTAAAAAAGGTGCGGGTGGTGGTTATTACCTGCTAAAAACAGCAGAAGAAATTAAGCTTTCTGCCATAATCCGCGTTATTGATGGCCCAATTGCTTTACTGCCTTGCGTGAGTTTAAATTTTTACGAGAAATGTGCCGAATGTATAGACGAACAATATTGCGGTATCCGCGATGTAATGGTTAATGTGCGCGATGCAACTTTAAAAATTTTGGGCGAACATAGCATTGCAGATATGGTTCATCGCGAAGATACGCTGGCTAAAGCGGAAGGAAAAGTGGCGGAGGATAGTTTGATTGGTTAAGTAATAATAATTTGAAACTAAATGCAAAAGATCACAACCTTTTTAACTTTTAGCAATCAGGTCGAAGAAGCCGTAAACTTGTACACTTCCGTTTTTAAAAATTCCAAAGTTTTAAGCATAAGCCGAAATGGAGAATCCGTAATTTCGGCCACTTTTGAGTTAAACGGACAAACTTTTTATGCTTTAAATGGTGGTCCGCATTTCACTTTTTCTAACGGTATTTCCCTTTTTGTGAATTGTGAAACACAAGCAGAAGTTGATGAACTTTGGGAAAAACTTTCGGAAGGTGGCGAAAAAGGAAGATGCGGCTGGCTGAAAGATAAGTTTGGTGTTTCGTGGCAAATTATTCCTTCGGCTTTAGGTAAACTGATGCAAGATAAAGACCGGGGAAAAGCTAACAGCGTAATACAAGCGATGATGAAAATGAATAAAATTGTTATTGAGGATTTGCAAAAAGCTTATGATGGATAGCAATGTCTGATTGCTTTAATAAAATCACAATAACCAAATACAATAATAAATCTATAGTTTTTTCCAATCCACGTAATACTTCTTTTATCACCTGAAAACCTACTTGTATTGTTTTTAAAAAGCTGCTTAATTACACTTTTTAAAATCATTTGACTTCTGATGTTGTATCAAAAAATCCAAATAGAATACTTAAAATTGAAAAACTTTCTTCAATTTTAGGGTTATAAAAACAGTGTTCATTTTCCAAATGCTTTTATTACAATACGAAGTTCTAAGTATCTAAATTAAACTTGCGAATTATAAAGATTCATAATAATAACTATTTGTGTTAGATGGAAATCTTAATTGTACAGCCCAAAAATCAAAAACAGTTAGCTGCTGTGAAGGCAGTTTTAACAACATTAAATGTAGCTTTCAAAAAAGAAGAAAGCCCATACAACCCGGAATTTTTAGCGAAGATATTGGAATGAAGCAAAGAAATTGCAGAAGGTAAAGGAACAAAAATTGCATTGGAAGATTTATGGAAATAGTCTATTCCAGTCGGGCAATTAAAGATTTGAATTTCTGGAATAAATCGGGCAATAAGCAAGTTCCAAATAAGATTCGCGAACTAATTTTCGGATATCATCAAACATCCTTTTAACGGAATTGGTAAGTCCGAAGCATTAAAACACGAGCTTTCGGAAAGATGGTCTAGACGAATTAATAGCGAGCACAGATTAATCTATGAAATATTGCCAAGCGGAAATATTTCAGTCCTTAGTATCTTGTCTTTAAAAGGTCATTACAAAGATTAATTATTTAGAACCTTCCGTCACCACAATAAAATCGCCCA
>CAZZVO010000210.1:0-7324 GCA_964657505.1 uncultured Mucilaginibacter sp. | reverse complement strand
CTTTTTGTGATAAGGATGTTATAATTGGTTCATCGTTCTTTTTAGCAGTATAATAAACAGATGATTTGCCAAGGTTTAATAACCGGCACGCCCTGCTGATGCTGGTATCCTGTAGCTTTAGCTCCCGGTCAATTTGTTTTTTTACGCAGGGCTTCAAAGCTTTTTTTCTATGATCTCCCTGGCTACTTTCAGGTCCAAAGCTAATTCAGCATACATATGTTTAAGCTTACGGTTTTCTTCTTGCAAAGCTTTCAGCTTCTTAAGTTCCTCTGAATTCATCCCACCATAACGTTCACGCCACTTATAAAAAGAGGCCTTACTTACACGCTGTTCCCTGATGATCTCAGCTACACTTTTGCCATTGTCATACTCCTTTAAAATAATGGCTACCTGCTGGGGACTAAATCTTTTTGATTTCATATCACAGTTAATTTATTAGATTTTTGTCTAATAACAAACCGTCCTATTTCTGGGTAAGCTTACAAGGTCTCAACCTCCTACAAATTAATTTATAGGATTACATATGTTCCATAACTTTTCACTTTGTAGCATCTTCTCACCTATCTATCAAAACCATATCAGATTAAAAATTAATTAACAAATTAAGACTATTTGATCTTAAATATTACCTTTAGTGTTAATTAACGTTCTTAAACTAAATTAAAGCAATACAAAAGATTCGGTGACTATTTAGGTTTCCTATTGAAAATACCAAACTTCAAAACACTGATAAATAGATTATTACATTAGAATGGCAGACCCCTGCGGGGTCACAGTTATCGTCAAATCCCTTATAAACTTTTGGTTTATAAGGGATTTTTGTTTTTGCTTAAAATAAGATTAAACAATTTACTATCAATACGAGACCAAATACAGTCAATTCAATATTACCAAAACCTTCTCGGGCAAATTACTTTATATGCATTATCCAGCATAATGCCCAAAATAATTTCGTGCGTACCGTTGCTTACGGTGTTTAAGTTAGATGTTGTAAAATCGTACGCATAACCTAAATTCAAAAAGCTGCTGATGTTTATTCCGGCCATAGCAGCAATGGCATCGTTGCGTCGATAAGAACCGCCGATCCAAAATTTATCAGAAAAACCCATTTTTAAATTAACATCAAATGTAGAAGGCACCGGGTTTACATACTTAAACATTACTGAAGGTATGAGCGAAATATCTTCCGATAAAAACAGCTTGTAACCAGCCGTTATAAAATAATGCGGAACGGTTTTACTTTGATTATAGGTAGAAGTGTTAGAAGAAAAATACAAAGTTTGCGGCAGCACCTGCTGCGCAGAAATACCGAAGAAATACCTTGACGAATATGCCCAAATACCCAGACCCAAATCGGGCTTTAATTGGTTAACATTACCGTTGGCAATAGCTGGGTCGAGCGCGTTCTCTAAGGTAATCTGACTGGTATTTAAGTTGATGCTTGCCAAACCTGCGGCAACACCAACAGCTAAATTTAAATTACTGCTGATACCTAAGTGGTAAGCGTAAGTAATATCGTAATTACTTTGTGTGATTGGCCCGGCTTTATCAGAAACAACGGTAAAACCAATACCATGATGTGGCGCGGCCGCCTGGTAATCCTGAACATAGGAACGGCTCATCGGGTCTTCGCCGTTTCCTGGCTGGCTCATCGGGTCGCCTTGGATAAACTTACTGCCCAGTGGTGTTTGTACGGTAAAATACATGGTTACCGGCGCACCGTCTAAACCCGTCCACTGGTTGCGGTACCCGGCTTTGATATCGGTGTAGTTTTCGATCCCGGTAATCGCCGGATTAATCAGGTAGTTGTTGAAAATATATTGCGTGTATTGCGGCTTTTGCTGTGCCCAACCAAAACTAACACAACACAATAGTAAAAATGTAAAAGTATATGTCTTCATTCCTTATCTGATAATAGTAACCGGGCCTGCAATTTTGCTTCTTCCGTTGCCCGGGTTAATGATGTAATAGTACGTACCCACCGGCAGATCAGCACCTTTATAACGTCCATCCCAGGGGATAGCATATCCTATCGTATAAAATAATCTTTCGCCGTAACGGTTAAATATTTCTACTGTTACATTAGGATAACTGTCTAAATATTTGATGTTCCAAGTATCGTTGATGCCATCATTATTAGGTGTAAAAGTATTCGGTACAACTGGTGCTTTTAAAACAATTACGTTTACTTCATCTGCGGCGGTACAGCCATCGGCAGAAGTTACTGTTAGCGTGTAAGTTGTATTTGCCGTTGGCTGGGCTACCGGGTTTAAAACGTTATCATAATTCAACCCGACAGCAGGCGTCCATTTATAAGTAAGGTTGTTTCCGGATGCAGTTGCGTTTAGTGTAGCATTTCCACCATCCAAGAATAAAACATCTTTACCGGCATTAACTTTTGGGGTTGGATAAACCGTAATTTGTTTGGCAGCCGTATCGGCACAGCCATTTTGCGCGGTAAAAACATATGTGATGGTCTGGATGCCGGTGCCTGCACTTGCGGGATCAAACATCCCTGACGTATTAACGCCTTTGCCTAAATAAGTACCGCTACCATTTAAACCGCTCGATTCATTGGCAACAATTTGAAAAGGCTTTACTTCTGCACAGGTAGATGTTGGGACGATTAACGAAACCTGCGGATCAGCGTTTAAGGTAATAACCTGCATTTTTTCGTCAACACAGGTTATACCGGAATAAGCCCGCATCAAAACGGTGTAATTAGTGGTTGCCGGCGAATGAAAAACCGGGTATTGATGACTGTACAGTTTATCCGGTGCCGGGCTGCCGTCTGTTTCAACTTGGGTTGGATGATTTGCGTAATCGTAATAAAACTCCACTTTAACCAGGTTTCCAAAATCAACAGTGGAGGTGTTTCTAAAAAGTACAGCTTGTTTACTGCACAAACTGCTTGGATTTAACACGGTAAAATCGGCTTTTGGTACAGCACCATTTACGGTAAATTTCATCGTGGTATCGGCAACACAGCCATCGGCAGAAGTTACAGTTAGTTTAACCTTGTAGTCCGCTGCTTGCGTATATTTATGTTGTGGGTTTTTCTGGGTGGAAGTATTTGGGTTGGATGGGTTTGCAGCCGTATCGCCAAAATCCCACAAATAAGTAAAGGAACCTTCGCTATGGTCGCTGATACTGCTTTTATCGGTAAAACTTGCAAATGTATCCGAAAGGCAAACTTCAGGCAAAACAAAATCAGGAAAAGGCAGCGGATGAACGGTTACCTGAACGATAACCGTATCGCTATGGCAGCCCAAATCGGTTACTGTAACCAGGCTAACGTTATAGTTTCCGGCTGTTTTAAAGATGTGTTGAAAGGCTGCGTTGCTGGTCTGGGTTTGCTTTGTTCCATCCCCAAAATTCCAAACCCAACTGTTGATGATGCCTTCTTTCGAGGTAGATTGATCGGTAAAAGTAACTGCTTTACTGGCACAATCCGGGTTAGAAGCCACAAACTTAGAAACAGGCCTGGCATAAATATGTACTTTTTGAGAATCTAAAACCGAAGTACAACCGTTAGAATTGGTAACCTGCAATGTAGAAACAAAATCCCCAGGCTGGTTATAAATATGTGTTGGGTTTTGCAAGGCCGAAGTCGAGCCGTCGCCAAAATTCCAGTTCCAAACTTTGATGGTTGCACCGGCAGATGTGCTTTTATCAGCAAAACCTAAAGTATCAGATTGGCAATTTTGTGCCCTTGCGGTAAATTTAGCAACCGGAATATCAAAAACTGTAAAGCCGATATCGATGTCTTCATAACTGCCGCAGGCATCTGCAATGGCATTAAAAGCTTTAACCTTTACATCGTAAATGCCGGATTTTGGATAAACAACCGGTTTTGGATAACTGTAGGTGTACAAAGGTTTATTGTCTTTCACCGTTTGCCTAACTAATGTTGGATTGTTATCGGTAAAAACAGCATCACCGTTTTGCGGCATCCAGATAAGTTGTTTGGTTTGAAACGGAATGGAAACTTCCAATTTTACATTATCGCCAACACAGGCACTGGCAATGCTGTCGCCAACGCTATTTTCAACTTGCACAAATTCGTTCAAGTTCCGCAAGTTGGTGCCCGCCGAGTAACCATAAGATTCGGCGTTGCCAAAGCCATAAGCAATGGCATTAAAACCATCCGAAGCTTTGATGTTGTGCGTTCCGGAACTTACCGGAAACTGCCCATAAGCGTAAGCCGTGTTGCCCGGAACCGTTTTAAAACCAGCGGCTGGCGTTGCACCATCAATAGTAAAACTTGGTGCCGCGGCAGAACCAATAATAACGTTGATATAGCTTTGCAAAATTTTATAAGCCGTGGGCGAATAAAGCGTTACATTGTTAATGATCTGCTCGATAGGGTTTAGGAAAATCATTTCCGGGTCGCCTATATCCGCGCCGGGCAATGGCGTGTTGTTGCCACTCGTACCAACTTGTGTAATGGCATATTGCACCACTTGTATAGGCTTATCCGCACTGATCACATTTGGTACGGTACTGTTAAATTCGTAATAAAAACCATTGATAAAAGAAGCACTGCTTAAAACAGTCCCGTTCATGGTAACTTTAGTGGTTGGGTCGCTGATGATGATCCTAAATGTATCATAAGGGCGGTTGCTTAGCGGCGCGGTAACATAATTTTTTCCCCAGGAAGCAGTTGGATAAACTTGCTGAAAAAGGTTGTCGGCCGACATGCTTGGCCCATTTCCGATATATATCTTGCTGCTTCCCGAAAAAACAGCGATCCTCTTACAAACATTAGTGCCAGAACTGATAGAACGGATACGGGTTCCCGTTAAATCTGTGGCCGATAAACCTTGATATAGTTCCCCTTTTTGCAAAGTAATAGTAAAAGGAGTATTGGCCGGTTTGCCGCTGTTTAGTTGTGCCGATGGTGTAATTTCAACAGTCGTTGTATCTTCCGTGGCCACAACTACAAAGGCCGAATACGAATTTCCTTCGTTTGACCTTTGGGTGTAATTGATCGAATAATAATCTTTAGCCAAAGTGTTTACCGGTAAAGCCAAAGTGGCCCCGGAAACATTGGACGCATAAATATGGCCAAAAACCACAATCGGGTTTGCAGCAGTAATGTGTATGCCTTTTAAAAACTGCCCTTCTGTACCTAAAAAAGCAGTTTGCGGCATCGTAACTGTGGTAACCTGATTGGCGTTAACGGTAAAACTTTGTGTAAAACTGCCATCGGCAACGCTTACCGTTCCGGTCGTTGTAATATCGGATGTAAGGTACAAACTCATTTGGCAGGGCGTGTTGCTGGTTACGCCCCTTACATTATCCATATAAGCTACCCAAAACTCTGTACCTTTATTGGTTTGAGAGAAGGCCGGACAAGCAAAGGCAAGTGCTAAAAACAAAGAAAGGATACAACAGGTAAATTTTCCCTTCATGCTGTTTTTACCGGCTTAATTCTTCTGTTCACAATTGGTAATTTTATCGTAACCTATCTATTCTTTTGGCGTATAAAAGGCAAAATAGAAAGGCTATGCTCATCGCTTCGTTGATATATTTCCTTTACAAAAAAGCTTTTTTACCCAAAAAAACTTCCTAATCTACTACTAATAATTAGTTTAAGTTATAATATCTCAAATTTTAACATTTGAAATCCAGCATTAAATTTTACCGATAATATTTATATCAGAAAAGATAATACAGCACGGTTTTATTGATTTTTCTGGATTTTGTGAATAGGACATTTTCCTCGTCAAAAAATATCCGGTAAAAGAAGCATTACAACATTCCTTTTAAAACCTTCCACACATTCTCAGCCACAATTTTTGCACCTTTTGCCGTTGGATGGATACCGTCGCGTTGGTTTAAATCCCGGATACCGGCCACATTTTCCAACAGAAACGGCACTAAAGTCATGTTATTTTTTTTGGCGAGGCGAGGGAAAACCTTCCTGAAATCATCAGCATAAGTGCCACCCATATTTGGCGGCACTTGCATGCCGGTCATCATTAATTTTGCTTTTGGGTATTTTGCTTTTACCTGATCGATGATAGACTGCAAATTAACTTCTGTTTCTGCAACCGGGATTCCGCGCAAACCATCATTCGCCCCAAGTTCTAACACAAAAACATCTACTGGCTGCTTTAATAACCAGTTAATCCGGTTCTTCCCGTCGGCAGTGGTTTCTCCGCTCAAACCGCCGTTCACCACTTTGTAAGGCAGTTTTAATGAATCAATGGTTTGCCGGATGACAGACGGAAAAGCATCGTTCCCCGGATCATCCAAACCATAACCGGCCGTTAAACTGTTCCCAAAAAACAGGATATTTTTTTGTTGCTGCATTTGGGGCGATGCTTCTTTTACCGTATCTTTTTTAGTGTCGGTAGTTTGTTTTGCATTATTCCCGCATCCGCAGAAAACTACAATTAAAATGAGGGGCAGACAGGAAAATACTTTTTGCATAACGACGTAACAAACTTGCTTAAATTGTTTCTTAAACATAGTGCCTATATTTAAGTTTAGCTTTAAACGTATATTTCAAGAAAATTAATCTTTTGATCCTTTGAACAATATCCTCAAAATAGAAAACCTCACCAAAACTTATAAAAGTGCAGGCAACACGCTAACGGTTTTAAACAATATTAATTTTGCGGTGGAGGAAGGTTCTACCTTTTCCATAGTCGGGCCTTCGGGAAGCGGAAAAACAACTTTGCTTGGGCTTTGCGCTGGACTGGACCGTTCTACTTCTGGTTTAGTGGAACTGAATGGCATTGCGCTCGACAATTTGGGCGAAGATGAACGCGCGCAAGTCCGCAACCAATATGTTGGTTTTATCTTCCAAAATTTCCAGTTGTTGCCAACGTTAACGGCTTTAGAAAACGTAATGGTTCCGTTGGAGTTGCGGGGCGAGAAAAACAGTCGCACCCGTTCCATGGATTTGCTGGATAAAGTTGGATTGGCCAACCGGAGCCACCATTATCCAACGCAACTTTCGGGCGGCGAGCAGCAGCGGATTTCTCTGGCGCGCGCTTTTTCCAATCAGCCCAAAATTTTATTTGCCGATGAACCAACCGGAAATTTAGATGCCGAGACCAGCGAGAAAATGGTAAAGTTGCTATTCGACCTGAACCGCGAAAGCGGCACCACGCTGATTTTGGTAACGCATGACATGGAACTGGCTTCGAAAACACAGCGCATTATTCGTATTAAAGGCGGCAATTTAATTTCTGATGAAAGAACTGCAATTACTGTTTGATGCTTCTTTTATCGGGTAAATATCAAATCATCCCCCTAACCCCCTTCGAAGGGGGAAGTATATCGCCTATCTTTCTAAATCATAAAAACTGGA
>CAZZVO010000209.1:0-7372 GCA_964657505.1 uncultured Mucilaginibacter sp. | reverse complement strand
TTTTTGTTCAAGCAAAAAGAACGTTAAATACAAGTAGCCTCAAACCATTAAACAAAAAAACACAAGCTTTTCGCTTGTGTTTTTTCAACAACTGATCAATATAAAAAAGCTAACCTTTATTTTATAGCTGCGATAGCGGCCGTATAGTTTGGCTCCTGGCCAATTTCGGGCACTTGTTGCTCGTAAACAATTTTACCTGCCGGGTCAATTACAATTACGGCACGGCTTAACAAACCTTTCATTGGTCCATCCGCAATTTTAACTCCATAAACACTTCCAAAATCACTTCTAAAGTCAGAAAGCATCACCACGTTTTTGATCCCTTCGGCACCACAAAATTGTTTCTGCGCAAAGGGAAGGTCTTTAGAAATACAAAGTACGGTGGCATTCTTTAGGTTTGCCGCATCTTCATTAAATTTTCGTACCGATCTGGAGCATACGCCTGTGTTTACGCTCGGAAAAATATTCATAATCACGTACTTTCCTTTATAGTCGGCAAAAGTTTTGTCTGTCAGGTCAACGCCAGTTAAAGTAAAACTTTTAACTGGTGTGCCTACGGCCGGCAGTTTTCCAATCGTGTGGATGGGTTTTCCGCCCATGGTGATAGCTGTGCCGTCGTTATTTTGTGCAAAAGAAGCTGTTGCAACAAGCAGGCTGGCAAAAGCTGTGAAAAGCACTTTACGGCACCAGTTTGCACCTTTAGTTTGGGTTGTCATATCGATTTGTGTTTGATTGAGTTAAGCAAATGTAAGGATAAAGTGTTTGTTTCTTGGTTGTTTTAATGGGGTTGCGTCTTGTTTTTACGTTCTTTTGTTTTGAGAAAAGAAGGGCTGAAAGCCAGCTTAAACAATTGAAAATTTATAGAAAAAGCCACCTTCCTAAAGCAAACTTGCGGTTGCTCTATTATGAAAAAAAGCATTGTAAAACGCATTCCAACGCTTTTTTTCACGTAATACAATTTGAGCTAACTTCTTATTTTTACCTTTTGCTGCTGTTAATATAAAATAGTAGCGGCAAACGTTAAGTTTGTGGCTGAAACTAAACCTTACCGAGCATGAGAACATACCTTGTCCCCACAGATTTTTCGGCTTCTTCTGTTGCTGCGGCACATTATGCGGCTGCTCTGAGTAAGCAAACGGGCGTAACCAAGTTGATTTTGTTGCATGCTTATTATGTTTCGCCTTTTGAGGATGTACTTCCTTCTACGGATTATGTGCAATTGTCTCCTGATAATATTCAGGAAAGCGTCCGTTTAAAAATCAAAGAACTGAATGATATTAAAGAAGAATTACAGCGGATTGTAAACATCGGTGTCGAAATAAAGATTCGTTTAAGCCGGTTGCCTTTACTGCGTGCCATTTTGGAAGTACTGGAAGAAACCGAAATAGACTTGTTGGTTTTGTGCAGCAACAATAACCCAAAAGAAGAAGATACGCAAGTGGGCAGGAATATTATTGAGATTTCGAGGATCAGTCCCGTGCCGGTTCTGGTTGTGCCGAACAAAGCTGTTGCCGAACCTTTAAAAAGGGTAGTGCTGGCTTGCGATTTTAAAAAAGTAACGGAAGTAATCCCTCAAAATAAATTAAAAAAAGTTTGGGATACCTTACATGCAGAATTGCTGGTGGTGAATGTAGATTCGAAAGGTTTGCATACCAAACAAGACCCGAAAATGCTGGCCGAAGAATCAGCCTTGTTTGAAATGCTGGAACCTTATCAACCAGAATATTTTTTCATCAACCATTCCGATACCATTCAGGGCGTTGTGGATTTTGCCACCGATCATCAGGCACAAATGATCATCTCTTTACCTAAAAAATATAGCTTTTTCCAGTCGCTTTTGCATCATAGTATCTCTAAACAATTAACTGTAAAATCAACTCTGCCCGTGTTGTTGTTAAAGTAGGCTGATGCTTCTTTTATCAAGTAAAAACTTATGACAAAATTTAGCCGGTAAAAGAAGTAAGTGATTATTAATCATTATTAAAATGATCAATATCAGCTAGTAAACTGATCGCTTTATTGCCTGTATTCCATCCGCTACTTTTAATCAAAGCTTTAAACCAACTTTTATCTTTGTTTTCCAATTTGAGGTTTTTTAAAAGCCAAATTGTAACAACTATGGAACATGTAATAAGTGCTATTTGTAATAGTCCAAAAATTAGTTGATCGCCAACAAACATATTTTTATTTATGTACCAGGTAAAGTAAAACGGTAATTGTAAAAATGCTAAACGTACAGTATCCAATTGTGATAGTTGTAACTTAGCTATTTTTTTTTGCATAGTTAGAATACTTTCATTGTAATGAATTTGGTTAATAAAAACCAAATGTTTGATATAAAGACTGATTGAAATTAAGCTAACAATTGCAATTATAACCAACGAAATAGCAAATGCAGCATTGTTAAAATGGGTAATTGCTGTATTTACAACTATAATCACCCAAACCAATCCTAAAACAATGCCTATAGATTTAGATAAATAAAGAGAGGCCAATGAATGCTTTACATCTTGTTTTTTTTGAGGTTGGATAACTGTTGTATTTGTATCCATTACTGCCTCAACTTTGTTTTGATAAGACTGCCACATTTGTTTTAATTCTAAATCTTCCATTTTATTTATTTTTAAAGTTTGTGAATTTTAATTTTAATTTCTCTTTGTTCCTGCTTATTTTGGTTGCCACGTTTGTTTCTGATATGCCCATAATTTCGGCTATTTGCGCATAACTGTGAGACTCCAAGTATAAAAACATCAGTGCTTTATCCAGATCTTTTAGTTCATTTATAAACTGATATAAGAATGATACTTTTTCATCCATTTCATTGCCTTCCACAGTCGCAATTATGTTTTCAGTTTCTGTTATCGGCACGTACATGGTATCCCTTTTGGATTGCTTACGATAAGAAGAAATGGCAACATTGATCGATATAGTATACATCCAAGTTGAAACCTTGTATGCGGTGTTGTAATTAGGGTAAGATCGCCACAATTGATAAATTATCTCTTGAACTAAATCTTTACGTGTCTCAACATCATGAAAATATAAATTAGCTACTTTATAAATGATCCCTTTATTGCTGCTAATCATGTCAGAAAATTGGTCACTTAAAGCTTGATTAGCGTTTTTCATTTTGATACAATAATCATTTATTCAATTATTCGTATAACCAGTTTAAAAATCACAAGTATTAAAAAATAAATATGTTGTACGATTTTTCCAATTGAAATTATTGAACAAGAATTATCACCGATAAAAGAAGCATTTGTAAAAACCGGACGAAGAAGATATACTTTTTATTCTTCCTGCACTTTGCTCACCATAAAAACCATCATCGCACCTAAACATGCCATCACTACAAACGACCAGCGCAAGTTTGCCACCTGCGCAATAAAACCAACTACGGGCGGAACCAGCAAAAACCCCAGGTAACCAACCGTAGAAACTGATGCAATGGCAGAACCGCTGCTTAAAGTTTTAGATTTGCCCGCAATACTAAAAACCAGTGGCACCACACAGGCAACCCCAAAGCCAACCAGGATAAAACCAAAACCTGCAATCAAAGCAACCGGAAACAAGGCTGCCAGCAACATGCCGAAAAATATCAGGATGCCGCTGTAAGTTAACATCGGTTTGATGCCAATTTTGTTGACTAACCAGTCGCCAAAAAAGCGGCCTGTCATCATGGCAACCATGTAAACCACAAAACCAGCCGTGGCAACGGTAGCAGAAGCATGTACTTCTTTGTGAAAATAGATGGCACTCCAATCGTACATCGTGCTTTCGCAAGCCATCGAAGCAAAAGAAATCAGGCCAAATTTTACCAAAGCTTTATCCGGCAACGCAAAAACAGGTTTCCGTTCCTGCTGGTTTGGCTGCTGCTGCAATGTGTTGGAAAAGAAATAAAAGGACAGCAAAATCATCAAAAAACCCACCATTAAAAAGTGATAGGATGGAAGGATTTTTCCGGCAACCATCAGGTAACCTAAAGCCGCAGCCGCAAACCCGGCGGTACTCCAAATGCCATGAAAAGTAGTAATGATGGAACGCTTGTACAACGCCTGCACGCCAACAGACTGTGCGTTGACAGAAATATTCATGAGGTTGCGCGAAGAGCCGAAGCAAAACAGCACCAGCACCAATTGCCAAACTTGTGTGGTAAAACCCAGCAAGGCCAGCATCAGGTTAAAACAAATAGTGCCCACAAACATCACTTTATTGCTGCTAAACTTGCCTAACAGCCAAGTTGTTATCGGTAAAGTAAGCATCAGCCCGGCCGGCAAAGCAAAAAGTACAGCGCCCAAACCGGCTTCGTTTAGGTGTAATTTTTGTTGAAGGGTTGGGATGCGCGATGCCCAGGTTGCATAACTAAAACCGGAAATAAAGAAGAACACGGCTGTTGCAATCCGTAAAGTTTTAGGTGATTTTAATACACTCGCCGCTTTCGTCATCTTTTTGAAGAAGTTTTTCGAAGGGAAAAATAAGGACAAAAAAATAAGTCCGGGCAAAAGCTTCAAAATTAAAACGCTTTATTGCCGGGACTTTAAATTTCAAGCTATGAAAAAAGCTTATCTTTTTTGGACTTCGGGTGGAGTAGAAGTGATCTCGCCGAACTCGTTTACGTAGGCCATCATGTTATCTAAACCGCCGCCTGCCGAGCTTTGCTGGCGTTCTTGTTTGCGCTGTTCTTTGTCCTCTTTCCTTTTTAACCTGTTCTTTTCCAACTGCTTCTTCATAAAAGTTGCCTGCGATTTTGCCATGTTTTTATCAATTTAAACTAAACGCTGGTTTTACCTGTTTTGGCTGTTTCCCGGGAAACTTGAATTGATTGCAAGTACAGAAACCGGATGCCATTTAAAAATTAATTTTTCTGCGGAGAACGGTGAATAGGCAGAAGTAAATTGAATTCCTGATCAAATTATACCAGATCAGCAGGTGTTAACAAGAGAATAGTGTGTTTATAATCCGTGCTGCAAAAGTACGGATTGTTGGCCCGAATGCAGCGGGAAAAAGCTTTTAGTTCAGCCCGATCTGTTTGCGGATTGTAAAATTGGGAAGCATTTCAAAATGTAGCAATCAATCTAAATGCTTCTTTTATCAACCCAAAAACTTCATTAAAAGTATTTCTCAACTGTAAGTCCGTAGTTTAAAAGTAAGTTTTGACTGTGCGTTCGGTTTACCCGGTTGTAGTTGAAAGAAGTAGTAAAAGCCAGCCAACTGCGCAACTTAACAGAAAGGTTTGTATTAGAACGGATGATGTAATCGCTGCTGGTTTGAAGCGAGTTTTGGAGGAAATTATTGCCATCCACAATCAGCAAATTATGGATCACGAAACGAAAGTTCAACCTAAAAGAGTTGCGGTAAGTGTGGTAAACATCGTTTTGGGTGCTGGTTAAATACAAGTCGCTCGTATCATACAAAATACCGTCGCTTAAATTAAGCATTGCATTTTTTTTGTTTACCGCATCGAAAGCAGCACCCAAACCGGCCAGCAATTGGTTGTTTATTTTGAGGGAGAAGCTGGTATTGTAGTTAGCCAATCCCCAATAATAAAAATGTTTCAGTTTACTGTCGAGGTTAAAATCCAGCGAAGAAGAAAAGTCATTGTTGGTGAGGTTGCTGTTGGAGCGGCCATAAACCCAACTGTTGTTAAAATTTAAAGTGTTGTGCTTGTTTTTAATGTTGAATTTGAAAGCATTGTTTAACAAGTAAGAACTGCCATCGTTGGTTTTGTTGATTGCGCCGGTAGAAGCATAACTGGTATGGTAATGTGTAGAATCGTTAAATTGTGCAGAAGCAGTATTGATCAAAAAAATAGCCGATAAAAGAAGCATCAACTTATACATCATCAAATTTATATTTGGCAAATTACAGCAATTGGTTTTTAAGCGGACATTTATTTTTCCTGAAATTGGATGTTAGTTTCGTACTTTTCTAATTAAGGATGGACCCAACTAAAACAATCTCATTTGTAAGTACTTTATCTTTTAAAGAAAAACAAATATGAGCACACCAGAAAATACGCCGGCCAACGATCCGGATCAAAGTAATGACGATGGTTTAGACCAAACTACACCAAACGATAACCAGGAATTGGATAAGATTAATGATGCCGTGAAAGCTGCAGAACCTGCTTTCACCTTAAATTATGAAAATGAAAAAGCTGAAGATGAAAGTCAATCAAAAAACCAAGACAGCAATCTAAAACAGTAAATGCTGTTTTTATCGTGTTAAAATTATGATGCAACAAAAACTCCTTATCAGCATAAAATTGATGTTGATAAGGAGTTTATCTTATAAAAACTATTTTTATTTAATGCGGACCTGATGCGTGGATAGAATACCAAACCACCACAATTGCTAATGCAATTAAAAATATTATACTTGGCACCAGGCCAATTACGTGGTGTTCTTCTTCGTGATGTTCTTCGTGTGCTTCCATAATACAAACCTAATTTTTTTATTTGGATTTTGTTAATTGTAAATCAACCAGTGCTGAAATTATTTGTTTTCCTTATACTTCACTTTCAAAACCAGCATCGTTACGTTCAATCCAACAGTAACCAAATTAGTGAGGATAATGGCCAAGTCGCTTTTAACAACGCCATAAATTACCCACAAAACGTTTCCGGTTAGCATTACAATAAACATCAGGAAAGAAACGTCGCTGGCTTTTTTCTTTTTAAAAGTTGTAATAACCTGCGGGATAATGGCGCAGGAAGTACAAGCACCAGCTACCAACCCAACGATTTTTATAATTGTCCCGTCCATACAAACCTTTTAAAACTGAACTTTTGAGAACAGACATTGTTTGCTTGTTTGCTTGCTTGAACAATTTTTTTGATACTGTTTTTATCGCCCTAAAACTTACAGGCCCGAGTAATAATCGTAGCCTTGCTCTGCCCAATAATCTGGCGGACGGGAATTGCTGAACGACATACTGGCAATATTTTTCAGATTTTTGATGCCATATTTTACGGGTATGATCAACCGCAGCGGCGCACCATGACCGGGTTTTAAAGGTTCGTCGTTCATTTCGTAACACAGTAAAGTTTGCGGGTGCAATGCGCTTGGCATATCAATCCCAACATAATATTTTTTATCCGGCGTAACCAAACCCAAATATTGCATTTTGGCCTGTTCTTCCAAATGATAATGCTGCATAAAATCGGTTAGTTTTACACCTGCCCAATGCTGGATCTGGTCCCAACCTTCCACGCATTTAAAATCAAAAACAATTTCTGTTTTGGGCAAAGCTTTCAGCTCCTCCATCGAAACTTGTAAAACTTCGCCCGGTTTTTTGTTTACTTTTAAATTCCAGTCGGTTGCAGCAAGGTTTTCGTTTAATCCGATGTCGCCGTTTTGCCTTACATTC
>CAZZVO010000208.1:0-7467 GCA_964657505.1 uncultured Mucilaginibacter sp. | reverse complement strand
CATATTTAGCCATTGCGGTGCCGGGTGTTTTCCTGCAACAATAACGTTTACATAATTATAGCTGCGTAAACAATGGTCCATCACCGATAACAAACAATTAGCATCGGGCGGGAGGTAAACGCGTACGATTTCTGCTTTTTTGTTAACGACGTGATCGATAAATCCTGGATCCTGATGCGTGAAACCATTGTGGTCCTGCCGCCAAACGGTAGAAGTAAGCAGGATATTTAAAGAAGCAATCTTTCGCCTCCAGGGAATTTCCAAACTTGTTTTTAACCATTTGGCATGTTGGTTAAACATGGAATCAATAATGTGGATGAAAGCTTCGTAGCAGTTAAACAAGCCGTGCCTGCCGGTGAGCAGATAACCTTCCAGCCAGCCTTCGCATTGGTGTTCGCTTAACATTTCCATCATGCTGCCAGAGGTAGCAAGAAACTCGTCATGTACTGCGGTTTGTGCATCCCATTGCCGGCCTGAAGCTTCAAATACAGCTTCCAAACGGTTAGAAATGGTTTCATCAGGACCAAAAACCCTAAAGTTGCGCTTGTGCTGGTTTTCTTTGATTACATCCCGTAAAAACCTGCCGCAAACATGCGTATCGCCTTCTCCGTCTGCGCCGGGAAAAGCTACACCAACGGCATAATCCCTGAATTCCGGCATGCGTAAATCGCGCAATAATTGGCCGCCATTGGCGTGCGGGTTTGCGCCCATCCGCCTGTCGCCTTTTGGTGCCAGTTCGGCCAATACTGTTTTTAGCTGCCCTTTTTCATCAAAAAGTTCTTCGGGTTTATAACTTTTCATCCAGCTTTCCAATTGCTGTAAATGTTCCGGAGGTGTTGAAGCAGAAACACTTAACGGGATTTGATGTGCCCTGAAAGTGCCTTCTACCGCTTGCCCGTCAACTTCTTTAGGGCCGGTCCATCCTTTGGGCGATTTTAAAACGATCATCGGCCAGCGTGGCCGCGTTAAATCTTTTTGTTCAAAAGCGTGTGCTTTAATCTGTTTGATTTGTTCTATAACGATATCTAAAGCGGCTGCCATAGCTTGGTGCATTGCTTCCGGTTCGCTGCCTTCTACAAAAATGGGCGTCCAACCGTATCCTACAAACAATTGCTCCAATTCTTCGTGCGTAATCCTTGCCAAAACCGTTGGATTGGAAATTTTATAACCATTTAAATGCAGGATCGGCAATACCACGCCATCTGTTACCGGATTCAAAAATTTGTTAGAATGCCAGGCCGTGGCCAAAGGGCCGGTTTCTGCTTCGCCATCGCCAACTACACAAGCTACAATCAGATCCGGGTTATCAAAAACAGCACCAAAAGCATGGCTTAAAGAATAACCCAATTCGCCGCCTTCGTGGATAGAACCGGGCGTTTGGGGAGAAGCATGGCTGGAAATGCCACCGGGGTACGAAAACTGGGTGAACAATTTTTTAAGCCCTTCTTCATCCTGGCTGATGTTGGGATAAACTTCCGTATAAGTCCCTTCCAAATAAGTGCTGGCCACAACCGCCGGGCCGCCATGTCCCGGACCGGAAATATAAATCATGTTCAGGTCGTACTGGTTGATGACCCGGTTGAGGTGCGTATAAATAAAATTCTGCCCGGGCGTAGTTCCCCAGTGCCCAAGCAGCATGTTTTTAACATGTTCCAACTGAAGCGGTTCTTTTAGCAAGGGATTATTGCGCAAATACAACTGCCCGACAGACAAGTAATTTGCGGCACGCCAATATGCGTTAATGTTTTGAAGCATTTCTGGTGATAATGTTTCAATTTCCGGGTTGATCAATTCTGTTTCCATAAATTTATTGTTTGATATCGTTGGCCAAAACATTTCGAACCAATCTGGCAATCATCAATTCTTCGTTGGTTTTGATAACCAGCACACCTATTTTGCTTTTGTTAGTAAAAATAATAGTCTCGTTTTTTAGGTTTTTGGGTTGATCTAATGCTATCCCTAAAAAAGCCAGTCCTTCACAAACCCGCTCCCGGATGGCTGGGGAGTTTTCGCCAATTCCTCCGGTAAAAACCAGCTTGTCTAAACCGCCCATCGCCGCCGTTAAAGCACCAATAAATTTTTTTACGGAATAACAAAATACGGCAAGTGCTTCTTTTGCTGCAGGATTTTCATCTTCCTGTTCCAATAATTCCTGTACATTGCTGATGCCGGCAATTGCTTTTAAACCAGATTGCTTGCTCAGCAAATCATCGAGTTGGTTTAAGCTGAGTTTGGTTTTCTTCAGCAGAAACAACAAAACCCCTGGATCCAAATCGCCAGACCTGGTGCCCATCACCAGGCCGCCTACCGGACTAATTCCCATCGTTGTATCAACGCAAACGCCGTTTTTAACCGCGGCTATACTTGCTCCGTTTCCCAGATGGGCAATAACTATATTTTGCTTAGTTACAATTGGATCAAGCTCCGTTAATTTCTGCATTATATATTGGTAGGATAAGCCGTGAAAACCATATCGCATTAAACCTTGTTCCTGATAAATTGCCGGCAAAGGATAATTCCTGGCAAACGAAGGCATATCACGATGAAAATAAGTATCAAAGCAAGCCACATGCTGCACGTTTGGAAAAGCCGATTGAAAACTTTTGACCGTATCAATTTCGTCCGGCAAATGATTGGGTGCCAGGTAAACAAACTGATGCAAAGCTTTTAGCAACTCTTTGTTAACCATTTCGGGTTGGCGGTGGTTCGGGCCGCCTTGCACAATCCGGTAGCCAATCGCTTTTAGTTTGTATTGATGCTGGTTTTGTTGCAGCCAAACAATTACATCTTTAACAGCTTCCCCCAAATTTTTGTAATGCTGTTTTCGGGTTTTGAGGATACTGTTTTTATCATCCTTAATATCTAAAACGCTTTCTTCCTCGCCAATCCGGTCAACAGAACCAACTAATCCAATTTGAAGGTTTTCGGAACGATAAAGTCCAAACTTGAGGCTTGAAGAACCGCAGTTAACCGTTAAAATAAAAGTATTTGATTGATCTGCCATCCAGATTTTACGGTTATCTAAATTTTATCAGCACCTAAACTTGGACAAACTTAGACGCTTGGCAGGGCATTAAAAATGACGATGGTTGCTTATAAAAGTGATTGCCGTCACCTTTCCATAATAATAAAAGTGAATTTGTAGGATGCTTCTTTTATCGTACTAAAATCAACAAGCCGTTTTAATATTTCAATCCGCAGAAAACTGGAACAATAAAATAAAAAACTGATGAAGATCATTTTTCTTGCTGACCGCGCTCATATTCTAACCGCAGCTTTAGCAATATTTTTGTTTTAAATAAATGATCAGATATGAAAGCCGTTGCCTATAGTATTAAACCTTTCGAAAAAGAATTCCTGGCGAAAGCAAACCAGAAAAAACACGAAATTACATTGATATCCAATGCGTTAAGCCTAGATACAGTTGATTATGCAAAAGGAAAAGAGGCCGTAATTGTGTTTACCAACGACGATGTTTCTGAAAAAGTAATTGATAAACTGGCCAGGTTCGGCATTAAATACATCCTTACGCGTTGTACCGGCACAGACAACATTGATAAAGTTGCTGCAGCAAAATATGGCATTTCTATTTTTAACGTGCCTTCCTACTCGCCGCAAGCTATTGCAGAACATGCGGTTGCAATGGCTTTTGCTTTGAACAGGCAATTGATCAAAGCAAATGAACATAGCCATTTATTTGATTTTAGAAATAATGAACTAATGGGCTTCAATTTCTCGGGGAAAACGATTGGGCTGATCGGCTTGGGGAGTATCGGCAGCGCCGTTGCCAAAATTTTTAATGGTTTAGGTTGCAGGGTGATTGGCTACGACCGCTGTTTCCCCGAAAATGTTTACCACGTACAAGATGTTACCTTGCCCGAGTTGTTCGCATCTGCCGATATTATTTCTATGCACCTGCCGCTTACCCCAGCTACCAAATATTTGATCAATAAAAAAAGTATCGCCCAAATGAAAAACGGGGTGATGCTGATCAATACTTCCCGCGGCGCATTATTAAATACAGAAGATGTACTGGAGGCTGTGAAAACAGGTAAAATAGGATATTTAGGCTTAGATGTTTACGAATACGAAAAAGGTTTGTTTTTTGAAGACCACGAAGACGACTTAATTAAAGACGAATTGCTGGAAGATTTGATGCAGCAAAAAAACGTATTGGTTACGCCGCATCAGGCTTATCTCACAAAAGAATCATTGCAAGAAATTGCCAGCCAAACTGTTCGGAACCTGGAACTCTGCGTTTAATAAAAAGCATCCTCAAAGCTTTTAAGATTTGTATGAAAATAAACTTTCTAAAATTTGATTTTTATTGATGGATTGCATAGTTTAACCTAAATTAGTAATGCCTTGCAAGTTGATTATCTAAGCCGGGAAAATCTTTTTCCAAACCCACTATCTTTTAGATGAGGTTTTTTAGCTGATAAAAGAAGCATGTGGAGGTATTGTACGGTTTAAAGCAATCTTCAAACAAGAAAACAATTTGATCATATTTATTCTCAACGACAAAGAAATAAGTACCGAACTGCCTCCCGGAATGCTCGTGCTCGATTTTATCCGCTATCACCAAAATTTAAAAGGCACCAAAATTGGCTGCCGCGAAGGCGATTGCGGCGCTTGTACAATTTTGGTTGGCGAGTTGCAAAACGGCCAGGTTACTTACCATTCTGCCACTTCCTGTTTAACGGCTTTGGGCACCATCAACGGCAAACATGTGGTTACGGTGGAAGGTGTAAACATGGAAAACCTCAATCCAATTCAACAAGCTATATGCGATGAAGGCGGCACACAATGCGGTTTTTGTACGCCGGGTTTTATTGTTTCGATGGCTGGTTTTTGTTTGAATAGCAAGCAACCAACTTACCAAAATGCCGTGGCCGCTGTTGATGGCAATATTTGCCGTTGCACGGGTTATAAATCTATCGAACGTGCATTAAAGCATGTTTCTAATTTGATGCAGGAAAGAAATGAGGAAGATGCAATTGAATTTGTAACTTCTAAATCTATTTTGCCTGCTTATTTTAAAAGTATCAAAGAAAGATTACAAGTATTGGCTTTGCATCCAAACGGAAAAATAAATGTTCCAAGTTTGGATGCGAAGTTCGTAGGCGGCGGAACAGATTTGTATGTGCAACAGCACGATCAAATGGTGCATTCCGAGATCAACTTTTTATCCAATCAACAACAATTCAAAACGATTACTCAGGAAGGAAATAAATGTATTATTGGCGGAGCAGCAACCGTAAATGATTTGATTAATTCTCCTCTTATCCTTCGTTATTTTTCTGAAATAGAATCTTTTACCAAGTTAATATCTTCCACACCAATTCGGAATATGGCTACAATTTCGGGCAACTTTGTAAACGGTTCTCCTATCGGCGATTTCTCCATTTTCTTTTTGGCTTTGGATGCAACTCTTGTTTTAATTGGTGATGAAGGATCGAGGGAAATTCCGTTAAGTCAGTTTTACAAAGGCTATAAAACCTTGGATAAAAAAAGCAATGAACAAGTTTCCCAATTTTGGTTTGAACTGCCTGATCAAAATACAATTTTCAATTTTGAAAAAGTAAGCAAACGTACCAACTTGGATATTGCAAGTGCAAATACGGCCATCAAATTAACCTTGCAAGATCAGGTTATTGCAGACGCCAGGATTTCTGCCGGAGGTGTTGCGCCTTTTCCTTTGTTTCTAACTAAAACTTCGGCTTTTTTGAAAGGAAAAGAAATCAGCGAAGAACTCATTTCCGAAGCAACCGAATTGGCGCAAACAGAAATCTCACCTATCAGCGATGCTCGTGGAACAGACGAATACAAGCGTTTCCTGTTATCGCAATTGATTAAAGCGCACTTTATCAAGCTGTTCCCGCAATTACAGGTTGAAAAATTGCTGTTTTAAACCATACTGTTTTTATCGACCTAAAAATGAAAAACATAGATTCTAAAACCCATACCCGGGGCGAATCCATTTATTTGGACGATATTCCGCTCATTCAGGGAACTTTGTTTGGTGCCGTTTTTGGTTCGCCAATTGCAAATGGTTTGATCCAAAGTTTGGATTTATTGGAAGCCAAAAAAGTTCCGGGTGTTGTCCGAATTTTAACTTTTGAAGACATTACCGGCGAAAATCAAATCGGCGGAATTGTGCCTGATGAACCTTTGCTGGCCGAACATCACGTTGATTTTTGCAGCATGCCAGTTGCTTTTGTTTTGGCAGAAAGTACAGAAGCTGCAAGGCTGGCGGTTAAGAAAATCAAAGTTGAAATTGAGCCGCTTCCAATCATCACCGATCCGCGGGAAGCATACAAACTTGGAAATTTAATTGTTCCGCCGCGCACTTTTTCATTGGGAAATACTGCAAATGCCTGGCAAAATTGCGAACATATTTTTGAAGGAATTGCCGAAACCAACGGACAAGAACATTTATACATCGAAACGCAAGGTGCTTACGCCATCCCGCAGGAAAACAATGCTTTAAAAATTTATTCCTCGACCCAAAGTCCGCGTGCCACGCAACAAGCTTCCTGTCGCGTAATTGGCGTGCCGATGCACCAGATTGAAGTGGATGTGATCCGTTTGGGCGGCGGTTTTGGCGGAAAAGAAGACCAGGCAAATGCTTGGGCGGCGTTGTGCGCGCTTGCAGCTCATCTTACCAAAAAACCTGTAAAATATGCTTTAGACAGGATGGAAGATATGGCGATGACTGGCAAACGCCATCCGTATTCCTCCGATTTTAAAATTGGTTTTGACAAGGATTTGAAGATTTTAGCTTACGAAGTTACTTTTTTCCAAAATGCCGGTGCCGCCGCCGATCTTTCGCCGGCCGTTTTGGAGCGTACTTTGTTCCATTGTACGAATAGTTATTTCATTCCAAACGTGCATGCGGTTGCTTATAGTTGCAAAACAAATTTGCCGCCCAATACGGCTTTCCGTGGTTTCGGCGGTCCGCAGGGCATGTTTGTAATTGAAGCTGCGATTGCAAAAGCTGCTGAAAATTTGGGAGTCGATGCTTCTTTTATCCAACAAAAAAACTTAAATAAAACCGGCGATGAGTTTCCGTACGGACAAATTGCAGTTAGCGAAGCACAAGCTTGCTGGACTAAATTGGAAAGTATATATGATCTGGATTTGATCCGAAAAGAAACCGAAACTTTTAATCAATCCAATAAAATCTACAAAAAAGGTCTGTCGCTGATGCCGATTTGCTTTGGCATTTCTTTCACAAACACCATGATGAACCAGGCGCGCGCTTTGGTGCACGTTTACACCGACGGCAGCGTGAGCATAAGCACCGGCGCGGTGGAAATGGGACAAGGCGTTAACACCAAAATGCAGCAGGTTGCGGCTTATGTTTTTGGCATCGATACCAGTAAAATTAAACTGCACACCACAAGCACTGGGCGAATTGCCAACTCATCGCCATCTGCTGCAAGCGCAACCGCAGATTTGAACGGA
>CAZZVO010000207.1:0-7512 GCA_964657505.1 uncultured Mucilaginibacter sp. | reverse complement strand
AGAATTGTCAGAACCCGGTGCTATTATCTTTGACGTGGACAAAGTTATTGCCCGCATTGAGGCCCAATCACCTGGTATGCCTAAGAAAGAGGTGTATGATGCAGCGACCCAGGAATTTTTCAACCGGGCTAATGAAGCAGTCAGGTTAAAACAGCATTTTACTTTAGAAACTAATTTCAGGGATAAGGAATTAGTGGATATTGCTGGCCAGTTCAAACGATTTGGTTATACCACCAATATGGTCTATTTAGCTTTAGAAAGTGCCGAACAATCAACGGTCAGGGTGAACAAAAGGGTTTTAGACGGCGGTCATTTTGTAGACCGTAAAAACATCCTGCTAAATTATAATGAAGGCTTACAACATCTGGAGCGTTTTGCAGATCGCTTTGACAACCTCGAAATCATTGATGCTTCCAAAGGTATCGGCGAATTTGAACTAAAATTGAAGATAAAACAACAGCAGCTTGTTTACATAAGCGAAGATTTGCCTGTCGGTTTTGAACAAACGATTATCAATATTGCTGATCGCTTTAGGGATAATTCCAGAGATGAAGATAATGACGAAGAACAAGGCTGGGATTATAGTTTAGGACGATAAAAATCTTACAGGAAAAGCCGTTTTCACATTTCGCCACGCTGCAATTGTGAAAACCGCTTTTCCTACCCGCTTAAAGAGGTTGTTCGCCCGCTCACAACCAGCTTTTCTTCCCCGCGCTTTTAATTGGTCGTCCCTTACTTTACCGACACGGCAAAGTAGGCCAAACCGGACAAAGCTTCAACGCTATAGCAAGCGGACTGGTTGGTTTGTTTTTGCCAGGCCTTGTTACTTTGCCCGGTTGATCACTTTAGTTGCTGAACGGTCAACGTGGCTAGCCCTGTTCACTTAAAGTTGGACGGGACTCGACCTATCCAACAATTCGTTGATATTAAATATTTTTATAGCTTAAAAAATCGGTAATTTTCGAATTACCCACAAAAAATCTGACACAGTTGGATTCCTAATGACTTATATAAAAACTAATAAGTAATAACAATTGATGCAAAGTATCTTCACGAAAAATTGTTTTATAAATATAATGGTGAGTATTTAATTATATAAATAGCGAATACTCGTAATAGCATTAATTGATTGCATTTAAATCACTGAGTTCCTGGATCATTTAGCTTCAATCAACTTCAAATATATTACAGAACAAATAACATATAATAAATAGTTATCTGTCGTTTACTGCGTGATACCCCGGCTTATGGTAGCCATTCACTTGTTCCAGATCAATAAATCAATTATGTAAAGTGCAGAATTCCGACGATACTATTTTGCAGATTTTTTTATTGCCTTAAGAATACTCTTACCTAACATTTCCGCTAATGGGATTGGAACGGCATTACCTAACTGCTTCATAGCTTGACCCCATGAACCGATAAATACATAATTGTCTGGAAACCCCTGTAATCTTGCACTTTCACGAACTGTAAAGTATCTTAAACTTCCATCAGCTTTTCGAATTGCATTCTCTCCACCTGGCACACCATGAGAACCCGCCTTTAAAGTTTTTGCCGGGTAGTCCATTAAACTTCCATTATGTCCTTTGTATGATCGAGCACCTGGTTGAAAGGTATGATTAATTATAGCTTTAGCTTTTTTTGGAAATTTTTCGGGGTCAGGTAAATCTGAAATCGCATCACGCAAAGTTAACCAAGGAAGAGTTTCGATGTTCTCGTCCTGAAATAAATTCTCTTGTCCGATAACTACATCGTTTATCCTGTTTTTGGTTCCAATCCTATGTCTGTCCCAATAATTACCGTTAGCCATCGAATTATAAAGTGCTCCGCAACTGTGTGTCGGTTTTGGAAAATGCCAGCTAACTTTTATATCTGACCTAAATCCAACAATGAAAACCCTTTGTCTTAACTGTGGTAGACCGAAGTCTGCAGCGTTCAATACGTGATAAACTATATTGTAAGATAATCCTGGACAGCTACCCTTTGTTCGGGTTCCTTCTAATCTTGCTAAATGTTGCTCAAAACTCTCGTTTTTTTTTTTTGTTAATTCAGGATAGGTCAATTGAAGAACAATGTATTCAAAATAATTGGCAAAGGTTTTTCGGGTAAGGCCACGGACATTTTCAAATATGAATGCTTTGGGTTTTACTTCTTTTATCGCACGAACTGTTTCAGGGAATGAGTCTCTGACGTCTAAATTACCAAGATGTTTACCTCCCAATGAGAATGGTTGACAAGGTGGTCCACCGGAGACAAGTGCGATTTGATTTTCGTATTTTTTAAAATTAATATTTTTTATATCGTCGTTAAGGACGTTCCATTTGATTAAATCACTTATTCCCAAATTTTGATTTACTGCAATGGTTTTACAGCATTCAGTATTTTTTTCAATTGCTAAAACCTGGTTAAATCCTGCATTGGCAACCCCCAAGCCTAAGCCACCGATGCCAGCAAATAATTCTATTGAGTTCATATTTATGAAGGAAGTGAACCGGGTGAAGTTCTGTAGAGTGAACTTCGAGGTTCCAATGTAGTAATAAATGATGCCGAGCTTCCAACCGGCTTTTTTTCAAGGTCGTATCCGACAGGAAGAGGAAAGACCAATTGAACTTCTTTATATCTCTCCCAAAACAAAAATGTCCCCACAACCTGCATTTTAGAACAAAGCGGAGCGATTGTAAAATCATAATCCTCGAATAAATAATCATAATATTCAGAAAGGATATTTAACGATTGATTAGCATCTAAAGAAGAGACTGACTCTACAGCACATTTACGTGTGCTTTCAAATTTTCTGTGCAACTGTTTTGACAATTTAAGCCGCCATTTCAAATCCGAATCATTTGGATCACCAAATATAAACAGAAGCATTGAAGGGTTGATACTGTCTATAACTCCCCCAGTTCGATTTGCATCATACCCTGGGAAAACTGCAAGACAAGATATACCTTCCTTAGAACGGTGGCCGGAAAATGTTTCTAAAATCAACACTTCAGACATTTCCATAGTCATTGTTTTAGGGACAAATTCTTCATTGTTATCACTTTTCTTAGACAATTCGGTAAATTCTTCAAAAGTTGGAAAATAGCTCGCTGCAGCAGAATAAATAATATTCTGAGATTGAGTTGGGTATAATGTTCTTACTGAATTGAGAGTTACGCAAATTGTATGCGTCGGCATTCCTGATATATCAATCCAAACATTGTTAATGAATCGTGGCAATTTCAATAATTGATCATTCAGATTTTTCTCGAACAACTGTACGCTATTTCCCAATTGAATGATATGTATCTTTTCTTCTGCAAATAGTGCTTTTACTCTGATAAGATAGTTATTAAAAATATCCTTATTGAGTTCCGGGCCGCTAAGAAACTCAATCAAAATACAATGAGCATCTAGATCAAAATCAGAATTTAAAAGAAAATTAAAAGCTCTATCTTCAAACCCCGCTGCAAGAATAAGCAAGTCGAAATCACAACGATCCTGATCAAATTTAAGTTGTTTTGTAATAATTTCATTCATCATTCAATGTATCAAATAGCGTATTTTGGAGCGATTGACCCATATTATTTTCCTTCCTTAGCAGTTTTGTCCCCTGTGTAACGAATAAAGAAGGGCTTTTTAGCAATTGTTCAAATCTTTCTTTCGATAATCGAAGGTGCTGATCCCGCCTGAAACTGATGCTAAAGACGGGGCAATAAATTCTGTTTAATATGTATATTGGTTTTTTAACCATGTCATCTCGTGCAAAATCCAGCCTGGAGTCGTCAAATATTCCATACTTGACAAGTTCCTTCAATAAGAACTCAGGCTCGGAATCTAACTCGACAATCTCGTTTCTTTCAATTGCTAAGTATTGATCTTTCCGATTTTTTTCACTTTCTGCTTTTAAATAAATTCTAAACACTGAACCAATAGCAAGTGTAATATCGAAAAGTCGCCTACCTAAGCTGTATTGCTCTCCTGCAAATGGAAATGCTCCAGAAATTTGTGCTATAGATCGTAGTCTTTTTTCTGAAACTGACCTGATTGCCCTATCCTGATTCCTTCTATGAATATTTTCTGGAAGACTTGTTTCATTAACATTGGCTACAGAAAAAATTTCGGAAATAAGTTCAAGCAAATTTCTTGGATTACCACTTGCAATTTTCCAAACCATAGACCAACCGCAATAATATGCATTTCGTCTGCTCTTCGCTAAATAATCAACCAGTACTTCAAATTTAACCAACTCGTCACCCAAATATTGTGTCACATCATGACTTTGATAATTGAAGTGTGATAAACGTGCTCCTACTATTTCTTTAAAATATGATTCAAGTTTACTATCGTCTAAGCCAAATGTTTTAGATCCTGTATAAAAAATCGAATTGATATCGTGTTCAAAATAGTCTTGGCCATTCTCTAATTCTTTAGAACTAGTTGAGCGAAACTGATATGAGTTCTTTTCAGTTGTAAGCTTTACGCAGTAAATAGGATTAGAGGAAATGATTATATCATTGATTATCCACTGTACTTCAGTCGGAATATTGGGTGATCCCGCATCATCGAATAAAAGATGAAACCTTGTATTGTTTAGTTCAAGGAAACTATTCCTGACAGCTTTAAAAAAGTCCAATACATTGATTTCTGTTGCAATTAGATTTAATAAAGCATTTTTGTTATTAAATAAATTGTCTAAAACCTTCATCTCAACTCTAACCATTGTCGAAACCATGTTCCTTATTTCTGAAACGATATCCCTTTCTAAGGAAACGAATGTACTGTCTCCCAAAAAAACGTCTAATGGCTTTTTCAGTATTGAATAATCCTGCGGCTCCGTTAATTTACTACTTTCGATGCCATCAGCAATTGCCTCTAGAGTTCTTCTTATTATCTTTACTATAATTACGTGCTTAACCCTTCCTATTCCTACCTGGTCGTAATTTATCATCTCTGAAGATAGCAACCTGAATTCACCTTGACGGCACGGAAAGTATATGCCGAAGATTTCCCTAAAATCGACTAATGGGTTGGACGCTTTGGCAAAGAAGGCAATTGCGGCCAAGTATGTTGATTTTCCGGAACCTCTAGTTCCAGATAGGACAAAATTTCCAAAAGATTTGGTGAGTTCCATTAATTCTGGAAATGGTACAAATAGTCTAAGCGCAACTGCTTGGTCTGTTATTTCCTCGTACCTTTGAAGTTTAAAAGTTCCCGGAGGTTTAAACGTCTTTGCTATAAACTCAATTTTTTTGACTTTATAATCATCGTACTCTGTATTATGATCGAAAAGGGTGTAAATTTCACCGAAATTTTTATCCTTACCAAGCATAACCGCATTCACAACATAGAAAATTTTAGCACCTAAATATTTTCGAATAGACATTTTCGTCAAATATTTCTGTTGGGTGCTAAGAAAATTCCATATATGTTGGCGGAAAAATATTAGATCATTGTTTTTGCAAATATCCGAAGTAAGACTGCCCGTAACACCAAAAGAAACATCAATTACATTGAATTTAAGGTTGCCTGATTCGCTTGTAGTAACAATTATGTTTTCCTCATGTAAATCACCATGGTATGCCCCCTTTTCCTCAAGATAATGTAAGACTTTACTCACTTGTTTAATAAATGCTGCAATGGCGTAAGCATTAATTGGCTGGGAATCATTACTAAGAAATTTTTTCAATGATATGCCATTAACATATGGAAAAACAACACACTCTATTTCAACTTCCCTATTGAAAACGTCAAGGATTGTTACCTTAAAATAGTCCCAAGCTTGTATCAAATTTGGAATCGGTTCACTGCTACTGATTAATTTCAGACATTCGACAATATTGTCAGATGCCCCTGGTCTCAAAAATTTTAAAACGACATAAGTTCCAAGTATAATATGTTGAGCTAAAAAAGTGCATGAGTTTTTACCTATAGAAATTGCCCGTATTATTTTGAACTTATTATCAAGCAATTCCTCAGATGAGAGTTGTAGCTCAAAATCTATGGAAATTCGGGCGCAAAAAAGTAAACCCGCTGAATTGAGTTTCGTGTCTCCCTGGTTTATAAACCCATGCTCAAGGAAAATTGCGAATAGTTCCGACTCTTTATTTACATTTCCATTTTGCCAGGAAATTTCCAAATCTTTCAAGTTCTTTTCGAATTCCTTGGCCTGGGTAATTTTAAAGAGAGCTTCGCTTTCCTTAATTTTTCTATTAATATCTTTTAGGGTTATTGTTGACATTATGATATTAACTTTACGAATTGTGCTTTAGAAACTCTTGCTAGTATAAACGTTAGCAAATGACAGTCCACTAAATCAGTAGGATAATTATACGTGTTGTAATCTGCACCTAAAAACTTAGCGGCTTCGCAAGCCGATGCTGGTAATCCTCCTGTAAATTGGCTATCTAAAAACAAACTTGCTTTTTGGGATAGGGTTGGTTTTGAAGCAATCAATGCAAGTTCAGTAATACTTCCAGGTGAGTCGACGATGTTAAAGATTATGTCAAATTCAGCCATTATAACAATTTCCTGAAGAAACGCATTATTTTGGGGGCTTGGCAAATTGGGGTCAACTACGTCCTCTGCATATTTTACATTATGTCCCAAATTCTCTAGCTCTTGCCGGATTTGTATTCGTTTATTTTGTAAATTAAGAGTCCTTTGATCAGTTGATAACACTTTCACTTGTGGTCCGAAAACTAAAATATTCAATTTTATGGCAGTGATACCATTGCTGATGAGGTTAGCTACTGTATTCAATTGCTTGGTGTTTGGTTGAAGATGTAAGGTATTAAAAATATTTGGATTGTTTGCTTAGTCAAAATAGACAAATAATAGTGAAATGTATTAATGCCATAGCAAAAACAGTTGATTCAAGCCCATACAGTATGCGCTTAAAGATAGGTATAACTCGTTTTAACTAATTAAATGTTTTATGTTGATAAACGTGGAGAATATTGCAGTCGGATTGATGACCTCATGCATGCCCTGCAAATCATGAGCCTTTTATAGCCTAATAGTTAGGGTAAGATCCTCTCCCTAAATAACCGGAGGAATTTACAAAATTACAAAATTTAGCAGCACATTAGTCGCTTAAAACTTTCAAATTTCGACGTATGAAATATTTACTTCTAACATTAATAGAATTTAGGCAAATAGAGGATAACTGGACATTATCAATAATTTCACTACTCATATATTTTTTTCTTGACGGTATCTATAAAAATTCGGGAAGGCAAACATTCTCCAACATAAAAGTATCAATTGCAGGACAACGGGTTACAGAGCATAATCTAAATTTTATCATCTTTATTTATATTAGTCAATTATCAATTTAGATGAAAGAATACTTCAAACCTCTCGCCCGTTTTAAAAAGCGTGAGCATCCTTTCGATATCGGCATGCCTTTTTCCTGGTGGAAGGGGCATTACGACCGCCATTTCTTGAATAACCTATATGAGCGAAAAGAAAGCGAGTTTGAAGCATTTTACAAATATCACCTGGACCATTTTTTAAAGGTAAACG
>CAZZVO010000206.1:4895-7561 GCA_964657505.1 uncultured Mucilaginibacter sp. | reverse complement strand
TTCGGGAACAATAAGTTTAGGTGTATTTTGATTGTTTGTACAGCATTCGATCTAATTGTATTTCAAAAAAATTCCTCGGGACATGTTTACTACTAGTGCTTCCTTTATGACCTTAAAAATCTTAAACAACAATATTTCCGCAGGTTGTGCTTTGTTGCTATTGTTACAATTTACTAATGGTTTTGCACAAAAACCTCAAGATACAAAATACAAAAAAGCGATTAGCGGTCCGGTAAATCCGATCGTTCTAAAATCAAAAGATCTAACAGTTACGATAGACCGCGCCACCGGCCTTCCATATCAATACAATTATCACGGCACTACGATCTGGGGCGCAGATACTTTAAAAAATATTGCAGTTACCTTTTGCCGTTTAAAGCCTCGTCAGTATTTTACCCGAGCGCTAAAACCGGTTGCGGCACAGGTTGCACCAACAGAGGCAAACCTTACTTTTAAAGCAGAAAGCCAAAAGCTGAGTGCTGCGGTTTTCCATATAAAATATGAGCTAAAAGAAGCATCGCTGGTGGTAACGATGGAAAACGTTACCGAGCAAAATGGCTTTGAACTGATTGATGCCGCCCTGCCAAATCTGGCCACTGTGCGCGAAGAAGACGGCACGGGCTGGCTAGCACACGGCGAAGATGGCGGAGAAATGGTAAATTTAAAAGATGCCAAACCGAACCAACTGCCTGTCGACGGTTACTTCGGTGATATTGGTTTTGTATTGCCGGTTGGCATTATCGGTACAAATAAAGCCGAATGTGTGATGGAGGTTTCGGCTTATATGGACGGTACTAAAATTGAAATCACCGGCGATAAAGGCCATCACCATGCGCGGCTCGGTACCACGCAGGTTTTCCGGGTACATGGTGGCCTGGGTTATCAAATGAACGATGGCGGCCCTGCCGTAAAAGGAAATGAAAATACGCCCAACTTAATTATTGGCCAGCAATCGCGCTGTGAGCTTAATTTTACAGGTGATTATGATAAAAATGGTACAGTAGACTGGCTTGACGGCGCTAAAATCCTCGCTCAAAAAATGCCGCCAACACCAAGCAAATATTTTGATGATAAGTTTATTTACCTTGTGGCCGGCAAATACAAACCAGAAAAACAACCGCGCACTACTTTTGCACAATCCGAAAAGTTAATTAGTGATATTGCCAGGCTAACCGATTATGCACCGCAAATCCCGTTAATCAGCGGCTGGGTTTACGATGGGCAGGATACTGGTTTTCCTTCAGAAGATAAAGTGAACGAAAGTTTAGGCGGAGAAAAAGGTTTGCTGCAACTGCTCGAAGCTGGCCCAAAATACAACGCTAACATCAGCCTGAACATTAATTATGACGATGCTTATCAAAGCAGCCCCAAATTTGATACCGCATTTATTGCCCGCCGGCCCGACGGCAAAATCTGGCGCAGCGTGGCCTGGGCTGGCGAGTATTCGTATATTGTAGGGATGGCCAAATATGAGCCGAAATGGGCTGCGCCGAGGATGGATTACCTGGTGCAGCATTACAAAATACACGATGCTTTACTGATCGATGCCATGTCGTGGTTCGCTATCCGCAATGATTGGGACCCGGCGCATCCCGCCAGCGGTTACAAAAACTTGGTCGATGGCAAATACAAAATCATCGATGGTTTTAAAAAGCGCGGCGTATCCGTCATGTCAGAACATTTGCGCTATCCGTTTATTGGCAAACTGGCTGTTTCTGCAGATGGTTTTGGCGGCGGTAGCGATCGGTTTGGCGGAGAGCCTGTTCCGTTACTGGCCGCTGTTTATCGCAAATCGGCTATCTGGGGTACGGGCAATTTTCCTCGCAGCGACCCACGCCGTAGTTTGTACTGGAACTGCCGTTCTATCCAGTGGTATAATAACACCACCAGCAGGCGCGATATTATCGATTTTTATTTCATGACGGTGCTGCCGTTTAGTAAAGTGCATGGTAAAGCGATGGAGGGTTACCAGCGTAACGGTTTAAAAACAGAAATAAAGCTGGAAGGAAATTCAAAAATACAAAACGACTGGATGAGCGATGATTATTCGATTGTTGATGGCGGGGTTCAAATTTCGGGCAATAACGCCACCTTTTGCCCGATCGATGCCAACCGTATCGCTTTTTTTTCGCGCAACACCAAAGATTTAGAGGCAACGCTTCCTACTGGCTGGAATGCAGCCGATATTGCCGCCCGTGCTTTATACATTGACCGCCGTGAACCGGTTAAGGTAGCAGTAGAAGATGGAAAGGTGAGGGTTTCGGTAACTGCGGGTACGCCTGTTATTGTTTACCGTAGCGCAGCGATGGCCGATCAGCAACATTAATACAATGCTTTTTTTATCCCTATAAAATAACTATGAAAAGAAGAACCTTGTTGAAAACAGCATTAAGCGCTATACCTGCTATGGCTGTAAACAAATCATTTGGTGCCGATCTGTTAAGCGGGCTGCACTATGGCGAAACTGTGGCACCCGGCCCGTTCAGCCCTTCCTGGAATTCGTTAGAAAAGTACCAGGTGCCGGATTGGTTCCGCGATGCAAAATTTGGGATATGGGCGCACTGGGGCCCGCAATGCCAGCCCGAACACGGCGACTGGTATGCACGAAGTATGTATATTGAAGGTGATGACGATTACAAAGACCACCTGAAACGTTACGGCCATCC
>CAZZVO010000206.1:0-4795 GCA_964657505.1 uncultured Mucilaginibacter sp. | reverse complement strand
GTGCCCACCAAGGCTTATTGTGAAAAGTTTTTTAACCGCACCATCGACCTGATTAACAAATACGAACCCGACCTGATGTATTTTGACGATACCATTTTGCCTTTGTATCCCATTAGTGATGCGGGCTTGCGTATCGCGGCGCATCTTTACAATACGAACATCAAAAAAAATGGCGGTAAACTAAAAGCCGTACTTAATGGCAAAGTACTGAACGAGCAGCAACGCAAATGTATGGTTTGGGATATTGAACGCGGACAAAGCAACACCATAGAACCTTTACCGTGGCAAACGGACACCTGCTTAGGTCAATGGCATTACGACCGCCGGATTTACACTAAAAAGGGGTATAAAACGGCCAAAACCATCATTCACACTATGGCCGATGTTGTCAGCAAAAACGGAAATTTATTACTTAATGTACCGGTTAGAGGCGATGGCACGATTGATAGTGAAGAAATGGCCGTTGTGGAAGGTATTACCGCCTGGATGCAACCCAATGGCGAAAGTATTTTTGGCACGCGCCCATGGAAAATTTTTGGGGAAGGCCCGGTAAGTGAAGAAGTAATCCCGCTATCGGCACAAGGCTTTAATGAAGGAAAAGGCAAGCCTTTTGGTGGCCAGGATATCCGTTTTACAACCAAAGGCAATGCGTTATATGCCATTGCTTTAGGTGCACCGGTAGCTGGCAAAGTGATAATTAAATCATTAGCCAGCAACAGCAAGCACTACACCGGCCAGGTTGGGCATGTTACTTTGGTGCAGGATAGCCAGCCGTTAAAATTTGAACGCAACAATACAGGCCTGGTTGTAACTCTACCTAAAAGCCTAGATAATGTTTTTGCGTATTCGCTTAAAATAATGCCGGCATAATTTGCTGGGCAGGCAGTAAGGTATTGTCTGTACTGTTTTTATCTGCCCAAAAACTTCAATTTTTATGCTGTAAAAGAAGTATTAAAACTGAACTTTTTGGGCAGATACTGTTTTTAATGCCATAAATTTTGCACCTGCATTTATCAATATGTTAATGTACGCTTAATTTTGTACCCGAAATGTTACATTTACAAAGAAGCTATCGAGGTGATTGTGATGTAGCTTTTTAATTTTAAATGTCGCATACTTTGAACATCCAAGCACTTTTATATAACATCCAGTACGAGGATGATGAAATTGCTTTTAATGAATTATATAAACAACAAGTTTTAAAGCTTTGCCAGTTTGCGAGTTCATTTTTGGATGATAAAGAAGCCAGCGAAGAAATTGTAAATGATGTTTTTGTAAAAGTATGGACAAGCCGTAACACATTAGATAAGATCAAAAACATCCAGGTTTACCTATATGTATCGGTAAAAAATGCGTGTTTAAATTGGTTGCGTAGTGCTTCTGCAAAAAAAAACAAAGAGTTGGTTATTGCCGAAACGCTGTATTTTCATTTGTCAGCAGATCCGGCACAACTTTTAATTGGCAAAGAGCTACAAACTGAAATATTAAACGCCGTTAACAATTTACCTGCCCGCTGTAAACTCATTTTTAAAATGGTTAAAGAAGATGGCTTAACTTGCAATGAAGTGGCAGCCATACTAAGCTTATCAAATAAAACAGTTTTTGCGCAACTGGCAATTGCCCTAAAAAAACTCGAAAGCGCAATTAGGTAAAGCGCGAAATTCCGCTTCAATACTTCTTTTAGCACTTAAAAATTATTTGCTATTTTTTTTAAAATATTTTTAGGAAAATTTAAAACGAGATGTGTCCTATAGTGAGATTGGAGAATTATGGGAAAATCAAGATTTATTGAACTGATGGCTAAAAGTTTAGACCAATCGGCCAGTAAAGAAGAATTAAAAGAACTGGAGGTTTTTTATAAAAATTATCCTAATTACAAAAAGTTGCAGCAGATAACCTATGCTTTGGGTACAATACCAAAAGATCAGGATAATGCGCAAACAGAAAACGACAGGGAAAAGAAGCTAGACAAGCTTTGGGTAAAAATCAATAGTTCCGTTCAAACAAAAACAGATACTTCTTTTACCAGTATAAAAACAGTATCATTAAATTTTAGACGATGGCTTAGTGCCGCCGCAGCGATAGTTTTAGTAGCTACTGTCAGCATCTTTTGGTTCCTCAATAAAAAGACTCAGACTGTGGCATCTAACATGCAGCAGGTGTACGTACCTTATGGAAAAACGTTAAAAATTGTGTTGTCAGACGGAACAAAAGTTACGTTAAATGCTGGAAGCCGTTTTTCTTATCCGGCTAAATTTGCCGAAAAACAAAGAGAGGTAAAGCTGAATGGCGAAGGTTTTTTTGAAGTGGCAAAAAATGCTAAAAGGCCATTTCTGGTACATACTATTGGCCTTACAGTAAAAGTTTTGGGCACTGTATTCAATTTGAAAGCTTACACCGGTGATAAAAAAATAGAAACCACATTACTGGAAGGTAAAGTGCAAGTTGATTTAGCCGATGAGCCGGATAAGAAAATTATTTTGTTGCCAAATGAAAAGTTGACTGTTTCCAACGATCGATCGCCAGTTAAAGCACAAAAAACAGGGGTAAAAGAAGCATCGAAAATGAAGTATCAGGTGGCAACGTTACCTGATATTATTTCTGGCGAATACCAGGAAAATGCCTGGATCAACAATGAAATAATTTTTACTAACCAGGATTTCGATGATGTGGCCGAACAGATGGAACGGAAATATGATGTAAGTTTTGTTTTTGAAGATGAAGGTTTAAAAACAGAACAGATCAGCGGAGTTTTGAAAAATGAAAGTCTGGATGCTGCACTTAAAATCCTAAAAATGACTACCTCCTTTAAATCAAGAACAGAAGGAAAAACAATTTACCTGAGTTACATCAGCAAACACTAATAACAACCAACTATTAAAACTTAAATTAAAATATGGGAGAAAAAACTTACTTATCAGATTCCTGAAAAACCTACAGCACTAAATAAGGGAAGAGTTGCCGCTCTTCCCCTTAAAAATCCGGGATTTAATCAATTAAGAGTAAGTAGTTATCAAGGCACTTACTCTATCCATTCATTTTCAAAACAAAAATAATGAAAAAAACAGGAAAGGTATTTGCGTTTCTCAACGCAAGTTCATGCCTTAAAGTTATTTTGCTCATGAAAGCAGTCTTACTATTAATTCTGGTTACTGGTATGCAGGTTTCTGCACACGTTTATTCCCAGGAGAAATTTACGCTGAGTATCAAACAGACCGAAGTTAGCAGTATCCTTACCTCGATCCAGAAACAAAGCGATTACCGTTTTTTCTATAATTATGCCGCCGTTAAAAAGTTAGGCCGCGTTAACCTAGAGGTGAAAGACGCAACGATCGAACAGATCATGTCTTCTATTTTAGATAATAAATTGATTTACAAAATCGGGGACGACCACGTTATTATTATTTCTAATGATGCCGATGCCAACAACCAGATTGTTGTAAAAGGCAAAGTGGTTGACAGCAAAGGCGTACCGCTAATTGGTGTAAGCATTAAGCTACAGGGAACAAATTTAGGCGTAACCAGTGATGTAAATGGTAATTTCTCTATTTCTGCCCCTGAAAATGGCGTGCTCGAACTAACTTATATCGGTTTTGAAAAAAAGATCGTCCCGATTGCCGGGAACAAAACGCTAACCATCACAATGGCAGCTGCACAATCTTCGCTTAATGAAGTAGTTGTAGTGGGTTATGGTACTACAAAAAAAGTAGATGTAACAGGATCAATATCAAGTATCAAGGGTAGTGATATCCAGAATTTGCCGGTAACAACCGCAGCTGACGCAATTGACGGGCGTGCAAGTGGTGTTAGTATTGTTAGGAATGATGGTTCGCCAGGTGCGGCACCAAGTATCCGTATACGCGGTACAGGCACACTTAACAATGCCGATCCGCTTTTAGTAATTGATGGGGTTCCGTCAAACAACACCAACGGTTTAAGTGATATCAACCCCAATGATATTGCCTCGATAGAAGTTTTAAAAGATGCTTCTTCAGGTGCAATTTATGGTACAAGGGCAGCAAATGGTGTGGTTTTAGTAACCACCAAAAAAGGAAGTTATAACCAAAAGCTTTCTACTACGGTTAATTTTTACTCTGGTTTTTCTAACTCGACCAAATATTTAAAATTATTAACCGCGCCCGAACTTTATACGCTAAAAAGAGAACGGTATACCAACGACAATGCACCAATTGCAGATCCATGGAACAATTCTTACTACGCTACACAAAGAACAGACTGGCAGAAAGCCATTATGGGTACCGGAAAAGTTACCAATGGCGATATTAATATCCAGGGTGGCAACGAGTTTTCTAACTATTATTTTTCCACTTCTTTATATGATGAAAAAGGGATTATTGATAAAACCAACTACAAACGCTACAGCACCCGCATCAACTCGGAACATAAAATAAAACCATGGTTAAAATTAGGTGAAAACGTTCAACTGACTTACGTGAGCAGCAATGCTTTCGATAACAACAATTCTCAAACCGGCCTTATCTTTTCGGCATTGCGCTTTAACCCGGCAATTCCAACAGTAAATACAGATGGCAGTTATGGTTCTTCTAAAAATTTCGCTAACGAGTTAGGAGATATTAACAGCCCTTATGCCACTATACAGGAAGCTGATGGTAACAGCCACACGTTGCGCGCCTTGGCTAATGCTTTTGCAGAAGTGCAGATAATTAAAGATCTAAAGTTTAGGGTTAATTATGCTTTTGATGGTTCAACCGGCAGATCTCACAATTTTAGCTTAGAAGATATGAATCAAGCACGTCAGGTTAATTATTCAACC
>CAZZVO010000205.1:0-7623 GCA_964657505.1 uncultured Mucilaginibacter sp. | reverse complement strand
ATACATTCCTGCAAAGAAACAACCGGCGGAAGGGAATCACGCGTAGTTTGTGCTTTTAAAAAATAAGGGCAACAGAACGTAAAAAAGAGGATATAATAATATTTAAGGAAGCTAAAACGCATAACAGTTTTGATATTGCTTATTTAAGCACAAAATAAGTTATATGTTTTACAAAAGTTAATCATTTGATTAACATATTACTATCTATACTGATAATCAGTTTCTTATAAACAATTGTAATCCTATTTTTACAAAAATGATACGTTTGTGAAATGATAAAAGTTATAGCTGTAAGCCTTATATGCTTCTTTTATCGATATAATTCTAAGTTGTTTATTGTCGATTGGTTTGGATATTTTCCCTTCATCCTTCAAAATCAAATGTTTGCAGCAACTGCCATGGCCCGCTCAAATATTCCCAAATTGTTAAACCTAAACCTTGTATTTCAAAGGGTTCGAAATCTAAACTTAACTGCTGCTGCAATTGCACAGCAGTTTGCCGGTCGACTTTATTTTGAATGGTGATATGTGGCCATAACGTTTGTTTATCCTGCGGCGTTAGCCAAAGCTGCCATTGCTGCTGCAGGTTTTTGTGCAGTTTCTTCAACCCTTCGCATTCTATTTTAAAAGCTACACCGGCTCCAATACTAACCACGCCGGTAACTTGTAAAACCATTGGTTTTTGTTGAAGGCATACTGTTTTTAACACCTCAAATATGGAACCTTCGTTCCCCGGCAAATGGTGGAACAAAGTTAAATGGGCATCTAAATAATTCCGTTCCGCAGGAAAGTGCTGTTTACGTAAATTAGTAAAATAAGCAGCAGCTTCCGGGTTGAGTTTTAGGGTGAGGATGACTGGGTTTTCATTAAACATCATTTCTTTCATTCCAATACAATCTTACTAAAAGCATTTAAAGTATTGTTCGAAAAAAGAATTATAAGTGTAAAACTGAAATGTTTTTACTAAGATAAAACTATTATCAATCATATAGTAACCAATATGAAGTCAAAGCGATATTTGCGATAGTAGAGGAATGCCCTTATATTTACATGATTGAATTTAACTTTTTACATTATGCTACACACCACAATTACCGCTGACAAACAAACAATTTCGTTTGATATTCCTGAAGGTTATGTTGGAAAGGAAATTGAAGTGATCGTATTTGCGAAAGATGAAGGTAAAAGTAACGAACCGTTCATAGAAAAAAAAGTATCGTTTGCTGCACTGGCCTTGGACACCAAGGGATATAAATTTAACCGTGAGGAAGCCAATGAACGATAAAGTATTTTTAGATAGTAATATCCTTGTTTACTCATACTCTATAACAGAACCAAAAAAGCGAGCCATTGCACGCAAACTTATTTCTCAGAGCCAGACGTTTATCAGCACACAGGTTTTACAGGAACTATGCAACGTTATAACACGTAAATTTAAACTTAGCTATACTGTAGCCGTAAGTGTAATTAACGAGTGCAGCCATAATAATAACTTATACACAAATACTGAAACTACGATAATCCAAGCCTGTAATATTGCCGACCGTTACGGTTTTTCATTTTATGACAGCCTTATTATTGCTGCTGCAATTGAGTGCAATTGTTCTGTGCTTTATTCTGAAGACTTACGTGATGGCCAGCTTATTGAAGGTATAATTACCGTTACCAACCCTTTCAAATTATAACTGAAGCAGTTTTTCCTTCAATGCTTCTTTTACCGTACCAAACCATTCATCTTTCAAAATACTTAGAATGATACTGTTGCGGCGGCTACCATCGGGCAATGGCGCGTGGTTGCGAAGAACACCTTCAATTCTACAACCGATACTTTGCATCGCGGCGATACTTTTTTTATTGTTGTTATCGGCACGAAATTCTACGCGCTCCATACCTATTTTTTCAAACGCAAATTCCAAGAGTAAAAACTTGCAATGTTTGTTTAAACCTGTACCCTGGAATTTTTCGCCATACCAGGTATATCCCAATTGTAGTGTTTGCTTGTTCAATTGCATATCGTAAAAGCGTGTGCTACCAGCATATTTTTGCTGCCGTTTATCAAACACAATAAACGGATATTCTTTCTTTTCTTTTCGCGCAATTAAAGCCGCTTCAATATAATTTCTTAGTCCATCTTTTCCAACTACCGACACTAAAGAATACTTCCAAATATCGGGTTCATTAAAAGCAAATTGAACAAGATGATCAAAATCGTTTTCACGAAGCGGACGTAATTGTACGAAATCATCTTCTAAAATATAATCCGCAGAAAAATCAAAAGTTTGAGGCATATCGATCCAATTTTAAAACGCACAAGTTATCATTTATAAATTAGATTGAAATGCAAATTAAATTAAGTTTGTGTTGTAATTTAGACTGATACTTCTTTTATCACCTAAAAATCAACAATCCAAGTTCGGATATCCAATTAAATAAGTAACATGCAGGCCTAAATTGTTTCTTGTTTTTCCTGCTTTCCAAGTGTAGTTTTTGGTTTGGATAGATTGCGCGATCTGCAATAATTCATTCGGTTGATACAAACGTAAAATTGAAACACAGCCATCCCAAATAGTAGTAAGCGGAATCAACGGAATAAGATAAGTAAATATGATACGCGAAATTTTAAACGGGCGCAAAAATGGCGTACAAAAAAAGAAAACTACCGGATGTACAATTAACGAACCAAGCAGAAAAAACCAATTTTTATCGCCACCATCAAAAAAACAAATGGCTTGCTTTTGGTTTACTGCTGCCTGCAAAATTGCTTTGATTTGTTCTGGCCTGAAATGATGTGCAGCCGAAAATAAAGTCCGTACACCTCGCAATTCTACAGGAACATTTTCCGCGTCAACAGCAGCCGGATAAAAATCAATCCCACCTTTAGTTTTTTCGCGGAGATAAAGCCAGGTATCCAAGTTTGGAAATTTATCGGTTAAAATAAAAGTAACAGGTTGGTTGTTGAAGTTTAGATTTTGCTGAACTTGTTGTATCGGTCCACCACCGCCAGAACCGAGATCGATTACTTGCTTCTCCCCTGTTTTTTCCAATACTTCCAGCAAAATTGGCGTGATGGATTGGTAAACGCGCAGCAAACGGATCAGGAAACGCAGGTAATCTAACATACCGGTACGCAACGCCTCCGGGAACCAGGGATAATCTTCAAACTCAAAAAAACGGTAGCGCTTCAAACTAAAACTTTTAATCCATCCAATAAACGTATTAAGCGGTTTTGGTTTTGATGGATGCTGTTTTTACCGGCATAAAAGAAGCATGGACAGGTTTTCGTCAATTGCAATACCCTTACCTCAAACCTGATACCTCCAACCTACTTCTCCCCCGAGTTATACTTCCGAAGAAAATCTCGTGTTTTGATACCCGATTCCTTCAGGTCCGATTCTTTCCAACCACCATTTGGATCTGCTCCTGCTTTTAAAACAGAACAAGTTTCATTTTTATCCGAAACCGACCACGTAACCCAACTGATTTTATGGCTTTCGGCCCAATCAATCCAAGCTTGCCATTCGGTCATATTTAGGGGACCATCGCCGCTCGCTTCCATTCCGGCAGATTCTGAAATGAACAACGGCAAGCCTTTTTTCAAGGCATAATCACATCGGTCACGCAGGTATTGTTTATGCGTTGCTGCGTAAAAATGACAAGTGTACATGATGTTGGAAAAACCCGTCAACTGGTCATCTGCAGCAATCTGTACATCCTGGTCCCAATGCGTGGTTGGCACCAAAATAATATTATCCGGGTCGATGGCGCGAATGGTAGAAACCACTTCCTGCGCATAAGCTTTTACTTCAGGCCAATTCTTACCTTCATTTGGTTCGTTATAAATTTCATAGATCACATTTGGTTGCTTGCCGTACTTTTTGGCCATTTCGGTAAAGAAAGCTTTAGCTTCCGGGAGACGGATATTATGACTGTGGAAATCAATAATTACATAAATGCCTTCTCTAATGGCTGCATCTACCACTTTAGTAATCAAAGCTTTAGAACCTTTTGGGTCTTCGACATAACCTCTTGCCGGCTCTACGCCCATTGCAGCGCGCAAAACGGTACAGTCCCAATCCTGGTGCAGCCATTTTACGGCATCTGCATTGTAAAACTTCGGCCAAAAGTTGCTCCAGCCAAAACTCATGCCGCGTAGAACTACAGGCTGACCATGCTCGTCCTGCAGTTGCGTACCAACCACTTTTAATTGTCCATGTACTTTTGCGGGTTGCGCTTTTGCCAGCAGAACGCCAAGCGAAAGCAATACGGTAAGAAGTATTTTATTTTTCATTTATCCGAAATTAGAGAACTATAGATTACAAATCATGATCGCATTTCAACAAAAAGTAATCGCATTATGATGATTTTGATTATGAAAGTACTGCTTTAATCTGTTCTGCCAGCCATTGCGGCGCTTCGATTGGAATCAAATGCCCAACTCCTTTTGTGCTTATTAATTTTGCATCGGGTAAATGCGGCATCGTTTCCTTCAAAATACTATCAAAACTAATGGCTGGATCATCTTCCGAAGCAATCACCATAATTGGCAAAAATAAATTTGCAGAATCTTCTGCGATGGAATGATGAACGCCTTCCTGCAGCCACCAATTCCAGGTTTTATTATCGGTTTCTAAGTTGTTTTTGATAATCAATTGCCGCTGTTCTTCGCTTATAGGCTTTATAGTGATGCCATTTGCCGTAGTTTCTGCTTCTTTTTGATTTGGATGGATGAGCATCCGCTGCAATTCATTTTCCGAAATATGCTCAATTGTTGGCGGAGAAGGCGCAACCAAAATCAGTTGTTTTACAGCAAAGTTTGGATCATTCGCCGCAACATCAACTGCGATTTTACCGCTCATGGAATGTCCGATCAATGCATAACTTTCTATATTTAGCGACTCCAATTTTTGTACGATAAAAGAAGTAAAGGCCGCAATAGAAGGTTCTTCTAAAGCCATTTCTCCGCCAAAACCTGGTAAATTAAGCGCGATACAATTGTAATCCTTTTGCAAATGTTCAATTGTCCAGTTCCAACTTTGTGCCGATCCGCCAAAATAATGCAGAAAAACCAAAGTTTGTTTTGGGTCGATTTCTTGCCCTTCGCTGGTGTTACTTGTATTAATTATCATGTAAAGTTTTGTTAAAAATTAAATCAACACGAGCATTTATAATTTGTGTTGCAGCTATTTCGTCCGCTTTTCCATCACCAAAATACGTTCTTCAAAAGCGGTCCGTAATTCTGAAATTATAATTTGCACATCTTTTCCGCTGGTGAACAATTCATAAATTCCGGATAGTTTGATCTCTTCCAACAGTTGTAACAATTTGATTTTTTTCTGCTGTAAAAATTGCAGCATCGCCGATAAATCTTTGATGGATTTTGACTGATCTGAAACGTAAGCAATCGCATTTCCGCTGATGATATGTTCGTGCAAACGGTTTAATTCTTCCAGGTCGCCGCTTTGGTAAACTTCGTTTAATTGTGCTGTAAAGTCGGTTGCGCGTTGGTTTAGTTCTTCATCGGCATCCACAAATTTATCGGGATGGATTTGTATGATTGCTTCTTTAAACAAACGTTTTAGTTCCAGCTTGTCATCCGCAGAAACAAAATTTGGTGTGGTAAAAGAAGCATTGTTTATTTTTAATCCGACAGGTTCCTTGTAGTTTTTGCCGCGCTTTTTCTGCTCCAGCCGTTTTAACTTTTTGGCATGTTTTTGAGATTTGTATTGATTAGTTAATTCTTTTATTCGTTGGATTTGGGTTGATAAAGCAGAACGGATTTGAGTTTGAAAAATATTAATTTCAGTTTCCAAAGAAATTAATTCAACTTCCAACAAGGCAATTTCCTCTCCTAAAACCTTCACCGAACCTTCAGCATCAAAACTAAATTTAATTGGAACAGGCATTTTTTGGGTGATAAAAGAAGTATCAATTTTAAACATAAAAAAGGCCGGAATAATTTCCCGACCTAAAATTAATATGCTAAAAGAAGCATTTGCTATTTGCTGTTCTTCATTTCTATGATGTTTTCCTGCGGAGAAAGCAGTTTAGAATCTTTCTCTGCTACAATCGGTTTTGCTAAATTAAAGGTAGCAGTTTGTTTAATATCTGCGGAAGAAGCACCAATTTTAACCGTGTAAGTTCCGGCTTCGGCAACCCACGAAGAGGTTTTTGTATCGTAAGAAGCCAAATCCAAAGCACTAATTATAAAAGTTAGTGTTTGCGATTGGCCTGGTTGCAGTAAACCAGTTTTTGCAAAACCTTTTAACTCTTCGGATGGCTTGTCCATTTCTTTGGCCGGAGCAGTAAGATATAATTGTACCACTTCTTTTCCGGCAACTTTTCCGCTATTGGTTATGGTAACGGTTGCGGTAATTTTATCGGTAAAAGAAGCATTGCTCAATTTTAAGTTGCTGTAATTGAAGTTGGTGTACGACAAACCGTAACCAAAATCGTAAGTAGGTTTTACGCCAAACGTGTTGTAATAACGGTAACCCACGTAAATGCCTTCTTTATAAGTTACGCTCACTGGTTTCGCTGCTGGCTCGCCGGGAAAGTTTTTTGCAGAAGGAACATCCTGGTATTTAGCCGGAAAAGTAGTGGCCAATTTACCGGACGGATTTACTTTGCCAGATAAAATATCTGCAATCGCGTTTCCTGCTTCTAAACCTGGTTGCCAGGCTAATAAAATTCCGTCAACTTCATCACGCCAAGTGGCTACATCGGTTACGCCGCCAATATTTAATACCACAATTACTTTTTTATTTGCTGCGTGGAATGCTGCCGATACTGTTTTTATCAATGCTTTTTCTGCATCGGATAAATAATAATCGTTCTCTAATTTGCGGTCGGCACCTTCGCCAGCGTTACGGCCGATGGTGATAATGGCAGCATCATCGTTTGTGGCACCGGAAGTAATATCCTGCTTGTTGTTTGTTTCCTGGATTGGCGCCGGATGATCAAAAAAGTTTTTCGGTTTTGGTTGTTTGGCTTTTGCATCGGCCAGATAAGCTTTATAACTGTCTTCAATTTTCTGATCAACCTGGAAACCGGCGTTATTTAAACCTTGCAATAAAGAAATCGTGTAAGCTTTGTTTACATCGCCGCTACCCGTTCCGCCGGCGATAATATCGTAAGAAGTATTGCCAAAAACAGCTAATTTTTTTCCTTTTTGAAGTGGAAGTGCCTGTCCGTTGTTTTTCAATAACACCATTCCTTCCGCTGCCGCAGAACGGGAAACCTGTGCATCTCCTTTTAAATCGGGTTTGTTGCTGAAAGCATATTTACGGAATGATTGCGATTTTAAGATGATGTTTAAAATCCGTTCAACATTCTCGTCTAACTGTTTTTCGGATAGTTTCCCGCTTTTTACGGCTGCAACAATTTGTTTGGATAAATTCGGACTTCCGGGCATCAGCAGATCATTTCCTGCTGCCATTTGCGCAACCGGGTCGTGTCCGCCAAACCAATCGGTCATCACAAGTCCTTTAAAACCCCATTCTTTTTTCAAAATGGCAGTTAGCAGATCTGGCCGTTCCGAAGTATAAGTCCCGTTGATTTTGTTGTAGGAAGACATCACCGTCCACGGGTCAGATTCTTTCACCGCAATTTCAAAACCTTTTAAATA
>CAZZVO010000204.1:0-7639 GCA_964657505.1 uncultured Mucilaginibacter sp. | reverse complement strand
TAAAGCTGATCTCCTCCAGAATATTTTCAAGCATTTGGTTTTCCGAAAGCGCGAACGGGCCTGGTGCACCAGGCGGAGGCGGAGGCAACAGACCGCCAACTGCTTTTAGAAAAGAGGCTGCTTCACAATCTTCTTTGTTGCCCCAAATCATAGCCACTAATTTCCCGTTTGGCTTTAAAACGCGTTTTGCCTCTGCCAAAGCATTTTTAACATTAGCCGCATATTGGAAAGAATTAAACCCGCAAACTATGTCAAACATGCAATCAGCAAAAGGCAACTCTTCCATTTCTCCTTGTGTAAATTTTACCGCTTGTGTTCGCTGTTTTGCTTCTTCCAACAAGCCTTCACTTGCATCGATGCCGGTAACCTCTGCGCCTTTTAAATTGGCAAGGTTACTAAAAGAACCTGTGCCGCAACCAACATCCAATAATTGATCAGTAGGTTTTAAATGAAGATAATCTAACACATGATTGTAACAGCCGTTACTTGTAGGTTCCTGGATTGCTGCCCAATCTTTAGGTTGCTTGCCCCAAAGTTGTCCCTGAATAGCTTGTGATCCCATAATTGTTCTTTTAATAATTAAAGCTTGAATTGGATTTTTTGATCAGACGTAATTCTACAAATCGATCTAAATATAAACTTAAATTTAATGCGATAAAAGAAGCATTATCTTAATCTTCGAATTATAAACTTTGTCCTTCCTTCCGTTTAAACTTCTGTCCAAAAAAGTCGCCTTTATTCCAAACTGGTGCATCAGTTTCATTGCTGACAAAATAGCCAATCAGAAAATTGATTTTAACATGTGTTGTGGCTGCGTTAAAATCAAAAGGTTGGTTCATATCGTCTTTCGGCGTGTGATAAATGGTGCTTCGCCAGCCAACATCAGATTTTGCGCGGTTAACGGTATCACTCGGAACAGTCATGAAACCGCTTTTAATAAACAAGGCTGGGATACCTTTTTTGATAAAACTGTAATGGTCACTTCGGATAAAAACTACCTGCTCCGGGAAAGGATCAGGCCCGATTTTTAAGCCCAGCATTTGAGCTGCTTTTTCTGTTTGCTTGCCCAAACTTGAATGGTCTGCGCCGTAGGGAACAATATCTAAAACCGGATGAAAAAAGAAAGGCATATCAATAGCCAGGTTGGCTACAACTTTACCGTTTTTTACAGGAAAATTATTAATGAAATAATCAGACCCAAGCAATCCCAATTCTTCGCCCGTTACCGCCGCAAAAATGACAGATCTTTTTGACGGAACAGCAAGCGAACAATAAGCTTTCGCGATTTCTAAAAGGATAGCGTTGCCGGAAGCATCATCATGGGCACCATTATAAATGGAATCACCTTTTACCGGGGCACCAATTCCAAAATGATCGATGTGCGCAGTGTAAACCACATATTCATTTTTTAATAGCGGGTCGCTGCCCGGGATCATGCTTACAACATTAGCACTTTCTATTATTTTTGATTGTGTTTTAACCTGAATACGGGCCGAGATATTTAATGGAAAGGATAGCGATTTTCCTTCTGCAGCCAGCGCAAATATTTTTTGTACGTCTGTTGGCGCGTTTACAAAAAGCTGCTGGATATATTCACTGTTAAAAGAAGCAACAGCTTTTAAAGCCGGATAACTATTGGCCGCGACGGATTGCTTGCCAATCCATTTATAACTTCCCTGCTTTGTCCTTTTTACGGCCGCATCCCAGGAACCAGTCCTGCCAACAGAAGCGTTAAAAGTTATAACACCAACTGCGCCGCGTTTAATCGCTTCGGTATATTTTACATCTGCAGTTGTAAAATATGCCCTTTCGCTACTTGGAAACCTTTCTGGCGCACCGTTTAAATAAACTACAATTTTGCCTTTAACGTCTATATTTTTGTAATCGTCGTGGTTAAATTCCGGAGCAGAAATACCGTAGCCAACAAAAACCAAAGGCGCGGTAATAGTTGATGTTGCCAAAGAAAAATAAGGACTGACTATAAACTGCTTTCCATATTCCAGCTTTTCTTCTTTGTTGTGGTTGATAGTTGTAAAGCTGCTTCCACTTTCATCAACCCAACCTTTTTCCAACGGAACACGCTGTATATAAGAGGAATCATGAACGCCAGGCTTCAACCCTAAAGCCATAAATTCTGTTTCCATGTATTTTTCGGCTAGTAAAAACCCTTTTGTGCCAGGCTGCCTTCCTTCCAATAAATCGTCAGCCAGAAAACTCATTCGGCCTTTTATGGCATCCGGACTTACTTTACCTAAAATGTTTTTGATTTCAACGGTTTGTGCGATTGTAGAATTTCCCAAGAACAAGTAAGCCGAAAGGAGGAATAGTAATGCTTTTTTCATGAGTGAGGTTTTATTTGGAACGATTAGAGGTTCTAATTTTGATCTGTTTTTAATGCTTCTTTTACCGATGGAAAAATGGTTGTTTGTATATAATTTAAGGTAATAAAAGAAGCATTTGATTTCCAACTGAAGCAGAAACGATTTTCACTTAGAATAAATATTCAAGCTAAAACAATATTCCATCAGCCTTTATCGACTAAATTATTCAATAACTTTTATCACACAAAGAAAACTTTGTAATTATTTGGAGATAGATGGAACGTCGACATCAAATAAAAGATGAACGCTTAATGCAAAACCACTCCCTGCCCCTGCGCTGCTTCCAAAGGGTTACTGATCCTGCTTCTGCCGAAAACCAAAACCAGCAAAGCCAGTAAACTTGTGCCCGCAATAATAGCAACCATAGGCAAGGCAGAACGTTTGTTGAACAAACTTACGCCAACAGACGCCAACGCGCCGATGCCCAATTGCAAAGCACCCAATAATGCCGATGCACTACCCGCATTTTTAGAAAACGGTGCAAGTGATAATGCCGAAGCGTTGGGATTTGCAATACCCAGGCAGCACAAAAACAGGAAAAGCATGGCAATAGTGGCATATAATCCAAACCAGCCGTTTATTGTTCCGAAAATAAATATTAGTCCGATTATACTTTGGCAGATTAACGCGCCGAGTACCAATTGTTCGCTCCGGTAATTCTTCAGCAGCAAACCGTTGAACTGACTGGAGCCAATTAAACCGACAGAAAGAAAGGCAAATATCCAACCGTAAACTTTTCCGTTAACGTGGAAAATATCCATAAAAACCAGCGGCGAACCAGAAACGTAAGCAAACAAACCTGCAAAAGCCATGGCACCAGCCAAAGCGTAAGTATAAAATTGCGGCTCTCGCAGTACCGACCAAAAACCCAATACAATTGGTTTTGGTTTGAGGGAGATGGAAGTATCCGGCTGATAACTTTCGGGCAAAAAGAAAACGGAAGCAAACAGGATTAAAGCACCGATAACGGCCAAAATCAGGAAAACCGATTGCCAGCCAAAAGCAGCCGTAACATAACCGCCAACCGTTGGCGCAATCATGGGCGAAGCACCTACAACCAGCATCAGCAAAGAAAAAACTTTGGCATTATCTTTAACAGGGAACAGATCGCGCACCATAGCCACCGAAGCTACGCCTGCTGCACAACTACCAATGGCTTGCACAAAACGCAGCACAATTAAAGTTTCAATACTGTGTGCCGACATGCAACCTAACGAAGCCAGGATGTAAACCACCAGCCCAATATATAATGGTTTCTTCCTTCCAAAACGGTCCAGCAAAGGTCCGTACAACAACTGTCCGGCAGAAATTCCGATAAAAAAGCTGGATAAAGAAAGTGCCACGCGGGTAACAGTTTCGTGGAAATCTTTTGCAATTGCAGGGAAACCGGGCAAATACATATCAATAGAAAACGGGCCGAGCGCGGTTAACGTGCCGAGGATTAGGATGAGGAAAAAGTATCGTTTTTTAGTCATGATTACAATTTAAAACTGCAAAGTACAGCTTGATGCTTCTTTTAAATGTGTTTTTTTAAAATCGAATAGTAAAGGCTAAATTTTTTTTTAGACCTGTTTACAGTTCGTTTGGGTTTATCTTGCTAAAACATAAAATTTCCCTCTTTATGAATTAATAAAAGAATTACAGAAATAATTTAAACAATTTTAAACTTGCCTTAAATTATCATTAATAACTTTCGTTATCTTTAAAAACGAGTTTATATGGAAATTTATGATTAATGTTTACGAAGACATTCTTTCCCATCCTGATTATTTTAAGCAGCTTGCTGTAAAAGAAACTCTTTTAGTCAACTACCAATGTCCCCAAATGGAGGAATGGGTGGATTTGTATAGCCACATGAATCATGTCATATATACGGTAAGCGGCAAAAAGAGGCTTGATACACCTGGCCAAACATACACCCTTACCGAAGGCAGTTTGTATTTTGTAAAAAAAGGTGCTATCAGGCAAGGCAAGTTTTTCGACTCCAACTGGATTGTTATAGTTTTTTGTATGCCCGACAGTTATTTACAACAACTGCTTAAAGAGTACAGATCGCAGGTTACAATAAGTTCAAATCCGTTGCCGCAGCAAAATTCAGTTTTGGAAATTATCACCAGCGAAACCACGCGTTCTTATTTCTACAGCCTGTTGCCTTATTTTACGCAACAGCCGCCGCCACCGGAAAACCTGCTTGAATTAAAATGTCGCGAACTGATGTTTAATCTATTTTCAACGCCCGGCAACGAGGCTCTTTTATCATATTTAAATAGTGTAAGCGATTGCGTTAAGCCAATGCTATCCGAGATTATGGAGGCCAATTTCCTCTTTAACCTTTCATTGGAAGAACTTGCTAAAATAAGTCGGCGCAGCCTTACCGCTTTTAAAACTGAATTTACTGCAACATTTAATACAACGCCAGGCAAATGGTTATTGCAAAAAAGGTTAGATTATGCCCGGATGTTGCTATCCATTTCTCAAAAAAACATCAACGAAATTGTTTACGAATGCGGTTTTGAAAGTACAACACACTTTAGCCGCGTATTTAAAGAAAAGTTTGGTGCCGGTCCTTTGCAATTTCGGAAACAGTTGTTCAATGCACAATAATATTTTTATTCCTCAAATCCCGTTTTTCGTCGTCTTTTCAATCCTTCTTTTACAACCTCAATTCTTATAATTCAAGTGCTTCTTTTATCCCGCAAAAACTTATGCGATAAAACAAGTATCATAGATTTTTCAGGGAGAATTTTGAAAATTGCTTCGTTTTTCAAACTGCATAATCATTTAAAAATTTGGCTTTACAGATAGTTTTTTAGACTTTAAAGGTTATCTGCCGGTTGCTAATACCATTAACTTTGGAATAATTAATTAACATTAATCAACCGCAAATGATATCAGCAAATTCACTCCAAACGTTTAAAGATAGTATTCAAGGACAAGTTATATTCCCGGAAACTGAAGCCTATCATGTAGCCCGTAAGGTATACAACGGCATGATCGATAAAAAACCGGCCCTAATTGTTCAATGTGTTGGTGCGGATGACGTGATTGCTTGTGTAAATTTTGGACGGGAGAATAACTTGCTGATCGCAATAAAAGGCGGTGGCCACAATGGTGGTGGTTTGGGTATGTGTGATGACGGCCTGGTGATTGACCTTTGCAAAATGAAGGGGATTAAAATTGACAAGGAAAATAAAACGGTTATTGTAGAAGGCGGCTGCCTTTTATCAGAAGTTGATGCGGCGACGCATGACCATGAACTTGCGGTGCCATCGGGTGTTTTCGGAAGCACAGGTATCGCAGGTTTGACGTTAGGCGGCGGCTTGGGGCACCTCACCCGAAAATACGGCTTGGCTATTGATAATTTGTTGGAAGTAAGCATGGTGCTAGCCGATGGACGTTATGTGCAAGCATCATCTTCCAAAAACCCTGACCTATTTTGGGCTATACGTGGTGGTGGCGGAAATTTTGGTGTGGTGGTTTCTTTTCTGTTTCAAGCTCATCCGGTCAAGGTAGTTTATGGTGGGCCAACATTTTGGGAGATGGACGACGCGAAAACAATTATGCAGTGGTACCGGCATTTTATTGTTGATGCACCAGATGATATCAGCGGCTTTTTTGCATTTCTAACTGTGCCTGCTAATCCTCATTTCCCGGAACAATATCATCATAAAAAAATGTGTGCTATAATTTGGTGCTACACTGGTGAAATGGCCGATGCAGAAAATATATTCCAGTTTGTTCGGAACGTTAAAAAGCCTGCAATAGATTTAGCCGGACCAATCCCTTTTCCAGTTTTGCAGGGTTTGTTCGATCCGCTTATGCCACATGGGTTACATTGGTACTGGAAGGCCGATTACGTTAACAAGTTAAGCGATGAGGCAATTGATCTTCATATTCAGCACGCGGTTGCATCGCCTACCACACTTTCCGCAATGCACTTATACCCGGTAAATGGCGCTACTGCCCGTGTAGGGAAAAGTGAAACGGCCTGGCACCACCGTGATGCCACCTGGGCAATGGTAATGGCAGGGGTAGCCGAAGATGCCAGCGATAATGAGACAATAATTAAATGGACCAAAGATTATTGGGAAGCACTCCATCCTTATTCTGCAGGTGCGGCTTACATTAATTTTATAATGGAAGAAGGCGATGAATCTATAAAAGCATCTTACAACAATAATTATGATAGGCTTTCAGAAATCAAAGCATGTTATGACCCGGATAACCTGTTCCGCGTCAACCAAAATATTAAGCCTGCTTTAAAACAGCTTGTTCCCTCTTAAATAGTTCTAAAAAAGCTTTGCTTATCGCGTCGGCAAAGATCACATAATTAATAATCATCTATTATTCAAACTGAAATGTTATGAAAAGGAAAACTTACGTCCAAAATTTTGAGATTTTAAAATCTTTACCGGCTATTATCGCTGGCCTATGTCTAATTTGCAGTATTGCGAGCTGCAAAAAAGACCGAACTACTACAGAGACAATAGTAAACCCGGCCATGTTGCTAACTTGGAATGATGCAGCAACAAAGGCGGTAACACTTGCCGGTAACGGGCCAAACGGGCCATTACCTCCTATGCCCGAATCTTATATCTATGCACAGGTAAATGTGGCTATGCACGATGCTTTAAATGGGATTTATGGTAAATACAGTACTTATGCATTGAGTACAACTGACAAGACAGCCGACCCAAATGCAGCCGTAGCTAAAGCAGCTCACGACATTATTATTTCATTGTTACCACCACTTACAGCTTATGCGGATTCGCTTTATCAGGTTTCTATTAATAGCATTGCTAACGGAGCCGCTAAAACGGCTGGTATAAGTTTAGGGCAACAAGCCGCGGCCGCCATGATTGCCAAGCGCACTAATGATGGTTATGCGGTTGCACAAACATCCTATATCCAAGGCACACTACCAGGTCAGTACCGTTCTACCGCACCGTTTGATGGCCCGCCGTTCAATGGATTTGTGGCAGTACCAGCTTGGGGGAATATTACACCTTTTGGTGTCGCAAGCTCATCCCAGTTCAGGCCGGTTGCACCTTATGCTGTAAATAGTCCTGAGTATGCAGCGGACTACAACGAAATAAAAAGCTTAGGCGCAGCAACAAACAGCACACGAACAGTAGATCAAACACAAATTGGTTTCTTCTGGTTGGAAAATGCTCCGCTCGGTTGGAACAGGATTGCTGTAAGCCTGATCAAGTTGAAAAGTTACGACGCGGTAGAAGCCGCCCATGTTTTAGGAGTAC
>CAZZVO010000203.1:0-7680 GCA_964657505.1 uncultured Mucilaginibacter sp. | reverse complement strand
GCATTTATGTAGATAAATTTATTGGAAGTGTAGAAAATGCACAGCTTCCAACGGCTATGACGCCTTACATTATCGAAGAGCGCCAGCTAAACGTAGCACAAATGGATGTGTTTTCGCGTTTGATGATGGATCGGATTATCTTTTTAGGTGATGCCGTGATGGACCAAAATGCGAATATCATCCAGGCGCAACTGCTCTTTTTGCAATCGACAGATGCTAAAAGGGATATCCAAATCTACATCAATTCCCCCGGCGGTTCTGTTTATGCTGGTTTAGGTATTTACGACACGATGCAGTTTATCTCTAACGATGTAGCAACAATTTGTACTGGTATGGCCGCTTCTATGGCTGCAGTATTGCTTTGTGCAGGTACAAAAGGCAAACGTGCAGTGTTGCCACATTCACGTGTTATGATTCACCAACCATCTGGTGGCGCGCAAGGTGTTGCTTCTGATATGGAAATCAACCTGCGCGAGATGTTAAAATTGAAAAAAGAGTTATACGAAATTATATCAAATCACACCGGACAATCGTATGAATGGGTAGAAAAATCTTCCGACCGCGATTACTGGATGTCTTCTGAAGATGCCAAACAGTTTGGTATGGTAGATGAAATTTTGCGTAGTAACAAAGCCGAGAAATAAACAAAAAATCATGAGCAAGACCAGCAAAGATATTAAATGTTCATTTTGTGGTGCCGGTAAACAGGATTCATTAATGCTGATTGCAGGGTTAGACGCTCATATTTGCGATAAGTGCGTCAATCAAGCCAATGATATCCTGGCAGAAGAGTTGAAATTGCGGAAAGTAAAGTCGCCTCAACAATTAGCTGCCGGAACTATTTTAAAGCCGATCGAAATTAAATCACACCTGGATCAATATGTGATCGGTCAGGATGATGCTAAAAAAGTTTTGGCTGTTGCGGTTTACAATCATTACAAAAGGTTAAACCAGAAAATTGGCAAAGACGAGGTAGACATCGAAAAATCGAACATTATTTTAGTTGGCGAAACCGGAACAGGTAAAACTTTACTGGCTAAAACCATTGCAAAAGTACTAAATGTGCCTTTTTGTATTTGCGACGCAACGGTTTTAACAGAAGCTGGTTATGTTGGAGAAGACGTAGAAAGTATATTAACGCGCTTATTACAAGCTGCAGATTATGATGTTACTTTAGCCGAACGCGGTATTGTTTACATTGATGAAGTAGATAAAATTGCCCGCAAAAGCGATAATCCTTCTATTACGAGGGATGTTTCCGGCGAAGGTGTGCAACAAGCATTGCTTAAAATTTTAGAAGGTACGATGGTAAACGTTCCGCCGCAAGGTGGCCGAAAACATCCCGATCAAAAAATGATCACCGTTAACACCAACAACATTTTGTTTATCTGCGGCGGTGCTTTCGATGGTATCGAAAAGAAAATTGCCAACCGGATGCGCACCCAAACAGTAGGTTATAAAATGAAGGCCGACGATCAGGAAATAGATTTGAAAAACCTTTACAAATACATTTCTCCGCAGGATTTGAAGGCGTTTGGTTTAATCCCCGAACTGATTGGCCGTTTGCCGGTATTAACTTATCTTAATCCGCTAAATCGTGAAGCAATGCTGGCCATCCTTACCGAACCGAGAAATTCGCTGGTTAAACAATACAATAAGTTGTTCGAATACGAAGATGTAAAACTTCATTTCGATCAGGAAGTGTTTGATTACATTGTGGATAAGGCGATGGAATTTAAACTGGGCGCAAGAGGGCTTCGCTCTATCTGCGAAGCAATTATGATTGATGCCATGTTTGAGTTCCCATCAAACCGGGAACACAAACACCTGAACATAACAATAGATTACGCCAGGGAAAAATTTGAAAAGTCCGATATTAAAAAGCTGAAAGCAGCATAAACCAACCCCGGCCTTTAAGCCGGGGTTTTTTGTATATTTATATTTTTAGGTTGATAAAAGAAGCATTGTATTTATGAATGAAGAAAAAGACGTAAAAAAAGACCCGGAAATTGTTAAGCAATCCAACAAAATAAAAGAAGTACAAAGTCCGATAAAATCCGGCCTCAAAACAAAAGAAGCCATTGTGGCTAACTGGCTACCGCGTTACACCGGCCGTCCGCTGGATGATTTTAAGGAATATGTGATTCTCACTAATTTCTCTAAATATTTACAACTGTTTTCCGAATGGCACAACAACGCGCCAATTTTAGGTTTGGATAAACCGATGCAAAGCGTAACTGCAGATGGCATCACAATCATCAACTTCGGCATGGGCAGTGCTTTGGCTGCTACGGTAATGGATTTACTTTCAGCCATTCATCCAAAAGCAGTGATTTTTTTGGGGAAATGTGGCGGTTTGAAGCGAAAAAACAATGTTGGAGATTTGATCCTCCCGATTGCTGCTATTCGGGGCGAAGGTACTTCCAACGACTATTTACCTTCTGAAGTTCCTGCTTTGCCTGCCTTTGCGCTTCAAAAAGCCATTTCTACCACCATTCGCGATCATTCACGTGATTACTGGACCGGAACCGTTTACACCACCAACCGCCGCGTTTGGGAGCACGATAAGCACTTCAAAAAATACCTGAAAAGTTTGCGCACCATGGCTGTCGATATGGAAACAGCAACCATTTTTATCACTGGTTTTGCCAACAAGATTCCGACAGGCGCTTTGCTGTTGGTTTCCGATCAGCCGATGATCCCAGAAGGTGTAAAAACCGCGGAAAGTGATTCGAATGTTACCGAAAAATTCGTCGAAACGCATTTACGAGTTGGGATTGATTCTTTGAAGCAACTCGTTAACCATGGACTTACCGTTAAGCATTTGCATTTCTAATTCAATTCGTTATCAAATAATTCATTATATCATCGGGCAAGTATTTTAAATTTGTTTGATGATTATTGGTGCATAAAAGAAGTATATGCGACAATGTAATAGTTGTAGGTAATGCAAAACAGGCGGTAAAATCAAAATGAAAATTAGACAAAATGGAGGCTACAAATATAATTGCATTAGGATTAGGTGGAATAGGGTTTATTATTTCAATTGTCGGATTTGTAGTAACTCCAATTCTTAATCTTAAGTCTAAAAGGTTAGAAAAAAGGCTGGAATATCGATTTCAGTTATTTCAGAAAATATTAGAGCTATGGGAATCTTCTCACCAACCTGCTAAAGAACATGATATTAAACCTTTTCTATTAGATATAAATAAACTAATTCAGTTATATGGATATAACTCCGAAATTAAGTCATTTAAAGAATTGACGAATTTCTATAATTACTTTGTCGAGAATCAAAATGAAACTAACAGACAAAAACTTACAACGAAATTTGGTGATTTTTTTTCAACTACTTTTAATACTTATAGAAAAGAAATTGCTTTAGATCGATTGTAAGAGAATTGACAATGTACATTGTTAACCAACAAAAATAATACGGCTCATAACGCTGGTTTGGCAAAAAATTAGGTGAAGAAGTTATTGAACTGTAGATTTTCTAATTCACTTCAATTTCATCTGACGTATCAAAATTTAGCTGATAAAAGAAGCATCACGAAATGTAATTATTTAAGTAGATTTATGGATGAAGTTTTATGTTGACACATCAGTTTGGGGAGGTTACTATGACAAAGAATTTTCAGATTGGACAATTCCTTTTTTTGAACAAGCGAGACAAGGAAGATTTACAATTGTTTTGTCGGATGTAACACTTGAGGAATTACAAAATGCACCAGCGAATGTTCAAGATTTAACTACGACAATTCGACCTGAATTTATTGAACTGGTTACAATAACAGATGAACAATTTACACTTGCCGGGCATTATGTATCAGAAGGTGCGTTAACTCCAAAGTTTTATTCGGATGCGCAACATATCGCTATTGCAAGCATTTTAAAGGTTGATAGTTTAGTAAGTTGGAATTTTAAGCACATGGTAAATTTCTTCCGCATTAAACAGTATAACGCAATTAACCTTAAATTTGGGTATCAAATAGTTGATATCAGAACGCCTAAAGAAGTAACATATGGAGACCCGGAATAAAGCAGACGAAAAAGAATTTCACGCAGTTGAATTTATGCGCCAGGTTCGTGGTATATTGTCGGAAAAGTATTTACATGACAAAACTCAATATTTGGAAGATTTAAAAAATGCAATGTTAGATTTTAAACGGCGGCAGGAAAAAGCTTACAGTCAACAAGTATATTAAATAGTGGTGTCCATGTTGAAGAAATTTTCTATATCTCAAAATCAATTTCAGTTCACTTGGAAGGTATTCTTTCTAATATTAGTATTAGGACAATTTAAGTTGAAGATAGATAACGAACTTTAGTTTACATAGATATTTTTCAACGTTCAATCATCGCTAATATCTGAAACCGTTTACAGCAACGAAAAATGTGGTATAACAACATACTCGAAACCATTGGCAATACGCCGCTGGTAAGACTCAATATCATTCCAAAAGATATCAAAGCAACCGTTTTGGCCAAGATCGAGACGACCAATCCGGGAAATTCTATCAAAGACCGGATGGCTTTAAAAATGATTGAAGATGCCGAAAAAAGCGGAAAGCTAAAACCAGGCGGAACGATTATCGAAGGAACTTCGGGCAATACAGGAATGGGTTTGGCAATTGCGGCTGTAATAAAAGGCTATAAATGTATTTTCACCACAACCGATAAGCAATCCAAAGAAAAAGTAGATGCGTTGCGTGCTTTTGGTGCCGAAGTGATCGTTTGTCCAACGAATGTTGACCCGGAAGATGCGCGTTCTTACTATTCCGTTTCGACACGTTTGGAGCGGGAAGTTCCGAATTCCTGGAAGCCAAACCAGTACGATAATCCATCAAACACACAAGCAAATTACGAGCAAACCGGACCAGAAATTTGGGAGCAAACCGAAGGAAAAGTAACACATATTATCGTTGGCGTAGGAACAGGCGGAACGATTTCGGGTGCTGGAAAATATTTGAAAGAGCAAAATCCGGCAATTCAAGTTTTAGGAATTGATACTTACGGTTCAGTTTTTAAAAAGTATAAGGAGACCGGTATTTTTGATAAGAACGAAATCTATCCTTACATCACAGAAGGAATTGGCGAAGATTTTCTCCCGCAAAATGTAAACTTCGACGTGATCGATCATTTTGAAAAAGTAAGCGATAAAGATGCAGCCTTGATGACCAGAGAAATTGCACGTAAAGAAGGCATTTTTGCCGGGAATTCTGCCGGTTCTGCTGTCGCCGGTTTAATGCAGATGAAAGACCGTTTCAAAGAAGGCGATGTAGTGGTGATTATTTTCCCGGATCACGGTTCGCGTTATATGGGGAAAATGTACAATGAAGACTGGCTGCGCGAACGTGGGTTTTTAAAAGATGAAAAGCTGACGGCCAGAAGCATCATCAGCAAGCAAAGTGGACAAGAAATTGTAACGATTGATTGTGAAGAGACGATTTTGAAAGCGATAAACACAATTAAAATGTTAAATATCTCTCAAATTCCGGTTACGCAACAGGAGATGATTATCGGAAAAATTACCGAAAGTGATATTTTAGATGCGCTGCTGGAAAATCCTGCTTTAAAATCGCATCCGGTAAAAGATATTTTAACCACGCCATTTCCTTTTGTTGATTTGAATACGTCGATCGATAAAATTTCTTCCCTCATTAACAAAGACAATACGGCGGTTTTGGTGGAAGATGAAAATGGCCGGTTTAAGATCATCACGCAGTACGATATTATTAACGCGATTTCAGCTTAAACTAATTTTAGTACGGTAAAAGAAGCATTGAAAATTATTGTTCCCGAGTTTGCAACAGATCGTGCCGATAGATTTTATTTAGCCCGGGTTTAACATCTTTTAAAAGAAAAATTCCGGTTCCAACTTCCCTCGCTAATGGGTTTGTTACTTCGTACAACAATTTTGAACTTCCTACAACAGGCTTTAAATCGCTTACATCCTTATCATCGCTCACATAAATGATATTTTCTGCCGATAAATTCTCGGGTGCCCATAAAGCAAAACTACTGTTTAAGCAAACGATTGTTGGTAACTGGTACTTTGGGCCGAAGCGGTAAAAAGCACCTGCTTCTCCATAATTATCAGCAAAAATTGCTGTTTTTGCCCTTTCTTCAGGCGTTAAACTGGTATAGATTTTTGCGGTTGCGGCTACCATTTCTTCCCAGCCCAACATATCTGCATAATCTTGCGTTAACGGATGTTGTTTGTGATCTTCCCAGGTAATAGCAAAACGCATGAGTGTAATATGTTTACTGTCAAACTGAATAACAGCCAATGTTTGCTTCAACGATAAAACCGGAAGCAACAAAGGCAACAATATCAAATTTGGCAGGGTAAAAACAGCAATAGCAAACGTGCGCAAAGCAACATAACGCGCTTTGATTAGCTGCTCGAAAGCAAAACCTCCTGCCGCAAACAACATGGGATATGCTCCAAACAGGTAATAATTTTTGCCATTCATCTTTAGCAGAAAAATAAAAATGAACAGGTAAGCAAAAGCGATAAACCTAAATTTTTGTAACCGTGCGGAGAACAGCAGGAAAATAAATCCGGCCAGCCATACCAAAAGGGCAACGCCGTTTACAGTCAGTTGCTGTTTGATGAATTCGCCTGGCGAAATGTAATCTAATTGCTGTTTTTGCAGGGTTTTCATGTGAGTAACCACCGGAAGATGATGCTGAAACTGCCAAATAATATTGGGTAAAAACAGTATCAGTGCAAGCAGCGCAGCACCCAGCAAATGTTTGTTCAACAGAAGTTTGCGCTGTTTGCTGATGAGTATGCCGGCAACAAGCGAAAAAGTAAAAAAAGCCATGGTATATTTGGTGAGCATCCCGATGCCAACAATTAAACCGAGCCAATATAAATGCCTGTAATTTGTGGTGTTGTAGTATTTAAGGATGAAGTAAACGCTAAAAACCCACCACAACTGATCGAACACAACAGGTTGAAAAAGGTAATCGCTGGCAACAAATGCAGGCGAAAAAACAAGGGTTAAACAAGCTAAAACGATGGCAAAGCGTTTGCCGCCCAATTCATAAGTAATTAAACCGGTCAGCCAGATGATAAGTCCGGCAGCTATCGTTGGGAATATTCTTGCGGTAAAAACAGTATCACCAAAAAAAGTTAACGATAATTTAGCCAGGAGCGCGATAAAAGGCGGCACTTCTTTATAGCCCCAATCCAAATGATCGACCAAAGCAAGGTGTAAAAGTTCGTCGCGGTGAAACCCAAAATGTGGCGCGGCAAACAGGTTTAAGGCTACTTTAAGAAAAACAAACAGTAAAATAAGCGAGTAAGGCGGATCTGTTTTTTTCATTAATTGAAATCCAGACGGAAAGTTAGAAAAAATAAACGCAAAAAAAAGAAGCATTGCTGTGTTAAGAGCAATGCTTCTTTTAGCACCTAAAGTTGACTTTAAATACGTTTGATGTCAGCACCTAAAGCAATTAAGCGTTTGTCAATATGCTGGTAGCCGCGTTCTATCTGCTCAATATTGCTGATGACAGATTTTCCTTTTGCAGATAAAGCGGCAATCAATAGTGAAACGCCGGCGCGAATATCAGGCGAAGTCATTTCAATACCGCGTAACTGTACTTTTTTATCCAAACCAATTACCGTTGCGCGGTGTGGATCGCAAAGAATAATTTGCGCGCCCATAT
>CAZZVO010000202.1:0-7736 GCA_964657505.1 uncultured Mucilaginibacter sp. | reverse complement strand
GGGTTCGGCGTGCTTTCGGTATATACGTTGATGTTCATGATGACTATTTTTTATAAAATTACAAAAATTAAAACAGCTTGTTCAGCATGCTTCTTTTACCGGTACTTTTTTACGGGTGGTTGACTAATCAGCTTAAATTCCTGTATAATTAAATGGAGTTATTGCGATCAGTTCCTGCTTTAATTCCTGCGAAATATCTAAACCGTTTACGAAATCAGCCATCACGTTTTCATCAACTTTTCCCGAAACACGCGTTAAATCTTTCAAAGCTTCATAAGGGTTTGGATAACCTTCGCGGCGTAAAACCGTTTGGATCGCTTCTGCAACTACAACCCAATTATCTTCCAAATCTCTGTGGATCGATGCTTCGTTTAGCACCAATTTATTTAAACCTTTTAACGTCGATTTAAAAGCGATCATAGTATGCGCAAACGGAACGCCGATATTGCGCAAAACCGTAGAATCGGTTAGATCGCGCTGCAAACGGGAAATGGGTAATTTAGCAGAAAGATGTTCAAAAATAGCATTGGCCAAGCCTAAATTACCTTCTGAATTTTCAAAATCAATAGGGTTTACTTTATGCGGCATGGCTGAGGATCCGACTTCGCCTGCTTTAATTTTTTGTTTGAAGTAATTTGTGGAGATGTAAGTCCAGATATCGCGGTTCAGATCAATCAAAATTGTATTGATCCTTTTTAAATTATCGCATTGCGCAGCAAAATTATCGTAATGCTCGATTTGGGTTGTTAATTGCGAACGATTCAAACCAAGCACTTCATCAACAAAATGATTACCAAAAGCTTTCCAATCGATTTGAGGATAAGCAACATGGTGCGCATTAAAATTTCCGGTAGCACCGCCAAATTTGGCAGAGAATGGAATTTGGTGCAACAATTTTGTTTGTGCTTCCAATCGTTCCACAAAAACCAATAGTTCTTTTCCCAGGCGCGTTGGCGAAGCAGGCTGACCGTGTGTTCTCGCCAGCATCGAAACATCTTTCCAATCTTCGGCCAAAGCTTTAATTAGGTTGATTAACTCATTCAAAGCTGGCAAATATTGTTCCTGCACGGCCAGCTTAAAAGAGTAGGGAATAGCCGTATTGTTAATATCCTGGGAAGTTAAACCAAAGTGAATGAACTCTTTATAAGCCGATAAACCTAAATTGTCGAAATGCTTTTTCAAAAAATATTCGACCGCTTTTACATCGTGGTTAGTAGTTTTTTCGATCTCTTTAATTTCCTTTGCGTCTTTTTCACTAAAATCGATATAAATCCTCCTTAAATCGGTGAAATCTTTTTTAAGAAAATTTTTAAGCTGAGGCAAAGGCAGTTCGCAGAGTTGAATAAAATATTCCACTTCAACATAAACCCGAAATTTGATGAGCGCAGCCTCTGAAAAATATTTGCTTAAATGGTTGGTGGTTTTGTAATATCGGCCATCAACAGGCGAAATAGCAGAAAGCGGGGACAAAGGCATAGAAGCTGATTTAACTTGAGTTTGCAAAAGTAAAAATTACAGCATAATTATTGGGGTTGATACAGTATAATCTGATCAATGCTTCTTTTAGCGCACAAAAAATAGCAACATAAAAAAGGCCGTACAAAATGCACGGCCTCTTTTACATTTAAACTAAAAAATTACATTTTTTTAGTTGTAGTTGTAGTTGTTTTAGTCTTTAAAGTTGTGTCTTTTACAGTGCTGTCTTTAACAATTGTATCAACTTTAGAAGTGTCTTTTACAGACATACCAGAATCGGTTTTGGTTGTATCAGAACCTGTACCAGATTTTTTGTTAGAATTACAAGCAGCTACAGATAAAGTAACAGCTAAAGCTAAAAAGCTTAATTTGAATGATTTTTTCATAGTGATATTTTTATTGTGATTTTGATAAAGATAGTTGCAAACGATAATCTAACCTGCCGGAAGCAGATTATGGTTTTTTAGTAGTGTCAGTTTTGGTTGTATCTTTTTTAGTAGTATCAGTAGTGGTAGTTGTTGAGGCAGAAGAATCTACTTTGGTAGAATCAGATGTTCCCATTGCTTTTTTGTCAGAACTGCAGGCAGCAACTGATAAAGATATTGCAAAAGCTAAAAAGCCTAATTTGAATGTATTTTTCATGTGTTTGTTTTAAAGGGTTAAACTAGTAAACAGGAATTATACAATTATTGTGACTGTACAATTCCTGTTTAAATAATTACATTTTCTTTTTGGTAGTGTCAGCACCAGTAGCCATAGCTTTTTTAGTGGTATCCATAGCTGATTTTGTAGTGTCTGCCATTTTCTTAGAAGTATCTGTAGAAGTAGATACTGAAGTTGAATCAGCAGTAGTTGTAGATTTGTTAGAGTTACAAGCAGCAACTGTAAAAGTAAGGGCTAAAGCCAAAAAGCCTAATTTGAATGAATTTTTCATGTTGTTTTCTTTGTTATTAAAGCAGTGAAATTTCAACTTAATACCATAAACTTGAAAAGGTAACCCTACATTATAAAAAAGTTTTTTTTTCGGAAAATGGGTTACATTTTTGTACAAACTGTATTAACTGGTGAGTTTAAAGATAAACGGTTCTATACCAACAGACAGCGAAGATATACTTGGGATATTAAACAATTCCCCGGATGCTTTAAAACGTATCTACAAAGTACATTTTCCGATGGTTTTGCAAATGGTATTGAACAACAACGGCAATGCTGATGATGCGAAAGATATTTATCAGGAAAGCATTATCATTTTATATAATAAGGTTAAAGCCGGGGATTTTGAACTAACCAGTAAGCTTAAAACCTACATTTATTCGGTTTGCAGGCGTATCTGGTTAAAAAAACTCAATCAACGCGGTAACAAAGAGTGTGAATTAAAAGATATACACGACTATTTGCCTGTTGAAAATGATTTAGAGCGACATGAGCTTCGCGACTTGCAGTTTAGCAAGATGGAAGAATCGTTGTTGATGCTGGGCGAACCATGCAAAACAATTATTCAGGATTTTTACATGCAGAACAAATCTATGCAAGAGATTTGTGACAAGTTTGGTTATACCAACCCGGAAAATGCAAAAACGCAAAAGTATAAATGCCTGCAACGGTTAAAAAAGCTGTTTTTTCAGCTATAAATTTATTAAGATGAACGAGCCGCAGTTACTTGATTTGATTGAACGATATTTAAACCACGAGCTTTCTGAACAAGAGCTAATGGAATTTGAATTGATGCGAAAGAATGACGCGCGAATTAACAACCGCATTGCAGAGCATCAGCAGTTTTTAAAATACCTGACCGGTTTAAACGAGCGTTTAGAATTTGAAAACAAGTTAAATGCTATCCACGATGAGATTGATATTGATGAAGTTAAAGAAGGTTTAGGTATCCGCGAAAGCCGCGTGGTTACTTTGTGGCGCCACCATCATTCTAAAATTTCTGTTGCGGCTTCGGTCGCCATTTTTGCCGTGATGCTTACTTTATTTTTTACAGGTTATTTTAACAACCAAAACCAACAGTCAAGATACAGTGCTTTACGGCGCGATTTAGAAACCGTAAAAAGGTCGCAAAACGCGTTGATTAGAGATATTACAGGAAAAAGTCAGTATAAAAACAGTACTAATCCTGGGAAATTTGGAGGAACTGGTTTTGCCATCAATACTAATGGCGACATCATCACCAATTATCATGTTGTTGCCGGTGCTGATTCTATTTACGTTCAAAACTCTAACGGCGAATCTTTTAAAGTGGATACGATTTACACCAACAAGGATTACGATTTGGCTGTTCTACGCATAAATGATACTTCTTTTAAACGTTTAAGTGCTGTGCCTTACGCTTTTAAAAGATCGAAAGCTGATTTAGGCGAAGATGTATTTACCATTGGGTACCCAAAAGATTCAGCAGTACTTGGCAGAGGTTATTTAAGCTCTTTCACCGGTTTTGATAACGATTCGCTATCTTATCAGGTTGCTATTCCGGTAAATCCGGGTAATAGCGGAGGGCCGCTTTTGGATAGTTACGGAAATGTGATCGGTATTATCAAAGGAAAGCAAACCCAAGTTGACGGAGCGGCTTTTGCTACAAAATCCAACTATATGATGAAAGCCATCCAATCTATTCCTGCTGATTCTTTAGGAAGAAAAATCACTTTAAGTAGCAGAAATGGTTTGTCGAAGTTGACTCGCGCTCAGCAAATCAAGAAATTGCAGAACTACGTTTTTATGGTAAAAGTGTATAATTGAGATGCTTCTTTTATCGGTATAAAATCAGAAAGCTCCTTTTACGGAGCTTTTTTGTTTTTGGTCATGCTGAACTTGTTTCAGCATCTCTCAAGCAAGATAAGAAGTGTAGGGAATGACCTCTATGATGGGATGCTGAAACAAGTTCAGCATGACTGATTAGGAAGACTGAACAATTTATTATCGGTCCAGTTCGCCTAAAACAATATCAATAGAACCGATAATGGCAACCAAATCCGCAATCATCACGCCTTTACTTATGGCTGGCAAAACCGATAAATTATTAAAACTCGGTCCGCGTGCTTTGATCCGTTTTGGGATTTCTGTTTTGCCATCGGCAATGTAATAAAAACCCAATTCGCCTTTCGGGTTTTCGGCACGCATATAATAATCCTGAGCCTTAGGGATTATTTTTCGGGGAAGTTTGCCCCGAGGATCAAAATCAGGAGACCGTTTAAGCTCTTTTTGCAAACGTTCTACACATTGCTCAATCATTTTCAATGATTCGCCAATTTCATCAATCCGAACTTTAAACCTGTCCCAACAATCGCCCACATTTCCCATTTCCCCTTTTCCAACCGGGATTTCGAAGTCCAATTCCGGGTAAACAGAATAACCATCAACACGGCGCAAATCCCACTTCAACCCAGAACCACGCAACATGGGTCCGGAACAACCGTAATTAATGGCAACATCCAAAGGCAAAACGCCAACGTTAGCGGTGCGGTTGATAAAAACCTGATTGTTGGTTAGCAGTTCATTCAATTCGACCATTTTGGGTTTAAAGTAATCTACAAATTCTTTGCAGCGTTCTTCAAACCCAACCGGCAGATCATAAAATAAACCGCCAACCCAAATATAATTGTATAACATCCGCGCGCCAGAAGCCCATTCTAACATGCCCATAATATGTTCGCGGTCGCGGAAACACCATAAAAAAGGCGTAAAAGCACCGATATCAATGCCGTAAGTGCCTAAAGCAATCAAATGCGAGCCAATCCGGTTCAGTTCGCAAACCAAAACCCGGATGTATTCTACCCGTTTCGGGATTTCTTTGTCGATGCCCAGCATCCGCTCAACACCCATTACAAAAGCGTGGCTGCTGTTCATAGACGAGAGGTAATCCAATCGATCTGTATAAGGAATAGTTTGCTGGTACGACATCGACTGCGCATGCTTCTCAAAACAGCGGTGCAAATAACCCACATGCGGAATCACTTCGTTTACAATTTCGCCGTCCGTGATTAGCTCCAAACGTAAAACGCCGTGGGTTGATGGATGCTGCGGACCCATATTCAGCACCAATTCTTCGGCACTTAAATTCTGGATCCGTTTCTGGTATTTGAGGAATGCTTCGTTTACCATATTAAATTTAAGCCGCTAAAAGAAGCATTAATCAATCTTAATTCCCTTGTAATATTCGGCACTTTTATAATCTTCCCGAAGCGGAAAACCTTCCCAATCATCGGGCAATAAAATGCGGCGTAAATCTGGGTGTCCTTCAAAATCAATCCCAATCAAATCATAAGCTTCACGCTCGTGCCAATCAGCGGTTTTATATACATTTGATATTGTTGGAAAGGAGGGAAGTACTTCAGGACCAGCAGGTTTATCTACACTTACTTTTAGTGTTAGTTGCGTTCGATAAGGAATGGAAGAAAGATGATAAACCACACCAAAACGGTTTTCAACATGATAATCAACACCCGAAAGGCAAGCCAGAAAATCAAAATAAGTTTGCGGATGGTCGCGCAAAAAAAGGCAAACCTCCGAAATCTGTTTTGGGTTGATCAACAAAGCAGGTTGTAAACCGCTCGTTTCTTCACCTAAAACCACACCTTCTCCAAATTTAGCTGATAAAAGAAACTTGATTTCCTCCAAACTCATGGTGCCAGCCGAACTATTTTCCAGGTTTGCTGGTCGGCTTTTTTATAAGCGATCCGGTCGTGCAAACGGCTCGAACGGCCTTGCCAAAATTCAATTAATCTGGGCTTCAATATATAGCCGCCCCAATGCGCCGGTTTGGGCACTTCTATGTTTTCGTAATCCTGTTCTAATTGCTGCCATTTTTGCTCCAGTTCTTCCCGCGAAGCAATTTCCTGGCTTTGCGGAGAAACAACTGCACCAATCTGACTACCTTTTGGCCGTGAATGAAAATACGTGGTGGAATATTCTTTACTCAATTTTTCTATCGTTCCTTCTACGCGAACTTGTCTTTCCATTTCTGCCCAGTAAAAAATCAGGCTGCCCAACGGGTTTTTGGTGAGTTCTTTTCCTTTCCGGCTCAGGTAATTGGTGTAAAATTTAAAGCCATCTTCGCTAAAACCTTTCAACAAAACTATGCGTGCAGATGGCCGGCCGTCGCTCGTTGCAGTTGCTAGCGTCATGGCATTTGGTTCGTAAAGTTTTGCGTTTATGGCATCGTTAAACCATTTATCAAACTGCTTGATTGGGTTTGGGGTAACATCAGCTTCTGCCAAAGTAGCCGCGCGGTAATCCCTTCTTAAATTTTCTATTGTTTCCTGTTCCATCTGCTACAAACTTACAAATTGCTGGCTGAATTGACGTGTTGCAGCTCGCCAGTTGCGCTTTATAATTGTAAAGCGGATTGCTTCTTTTATCACCATAAAAAATATTTTTAGGTTGATAAAAGAAGCATGACCTAAATTGATCAAATTTGTATCACCATCAACAGGAATAATATGTTAAACACGATAAAACCGGCAACCGGCAAATTGCTGATTGCAGAACCGTTTATGTTAGACCCGGAATTTAAGCGTTCTGTTATTTTGATCACAGAATATGCGGCCGAAGGCGTAGTTGGTTTTGTGTTGAACCACGCTTCTGGTTTATATGTTAACGATGCGGTAATCGATTTCCCGGAAACAGAAGCCAAAATTTATACTGGCGGACCTTGTAATAATGAAAGGCTTCATTTTCTACATCAATGTCCGGAGAAAGTTTCGGGCGGGATTGCCATCGGAAACGGTATTTTTTGGGGAGGAGATTTTGAAGCCGTTAAAACCATGTTCCAACTGAATTTAATTGCGGCGAATGAAATTAAGTTTTTCTTAGGATATTCTGGCTGGGGAGTAGAACAGTTAGACAAAGAATTAAGCCTAAATAGTTGGATTGTTTCGAACCAGTTTGATAAAGAGTTAATTTTTAATAACGAAGAGGACGATATGTGGAAATTGGCCGTAACGAATTTAGGAGAACGTTATGCACATATTATCAATTTCCCAAGTAATCCGCAGTTGAATTAGGGTTGAATTGTCATGCCGGAGACGTTTAGGCTCCCATCAGAAAAGTTTAAACTTGGCAAGAGATATCCTGAAACGAGTTCAGGATGACAGCAAAGCACATAAAGTCTATACTTCTTTTACCACCTAAAAATCACAATCAAAACCTTCTGATTTCATTTCCGCAGCAGATTCTTCTACTTTTTTAGCCAGTTCGTTTTTGTAATTGATTAGGTTTTGAACGAGGTATTCATCCCCAACAGCTAAAATTTGCGCTGCTAA
>CAZZVO010000201.1:0-7757 GCA_964657505.1 uncultured Mucilaginibacter sp. | reverse complement strand
ATCTTTAGAGTTCTCGTGGTGTTAAGGTAACAATCGTATCATTGTCAGTATTATAATTTTCAATTATCCAATCATCATATCCAAAATATTTATCACCGCGAGTCATCTTTCTGTTATCATAATTATCCAGCAATTGGTTAAATAAAGCTTTGTAAATATTACAAGGTTCGTCATCCAAAGCACGAACTTGTAAACCGACAATTAACATTGAATTGATAGCAAATGGTACAAACTTGTAGTCTACAAACTTTGATTCAACCACGCTTTTTAAATCCTTAAATAAAATTTCCAATTCTCTAAAAGGAGAAACAGTTAAAACATTAATAGCATGGAAATTGAAATCAAACATATCTTCATTCTTATCTACTATAAATGTTTCGTCAACCCCATAAATTGTAAAGAACTTACCTAATAAACTAACAGCCAAACTTAATTTCTTGATCTTTTTTAATTGACCTTGTTCAATTTTTTCAATAATTAAATCACAACTAAAACTTGGTGACTGGCCAAGAGTAGTTCCAACAACTTCCAAGTTAAACCGTTCGATAATTTCTTTTTCGAACGAGCCCCAAACGTTATTATAATTGTCTCCGTTCTGGATATTTTCAACTACAATGTCATTTAACTTTTTTATACCTGGATATTTGAAATATATAGAATTCTCAGAACGCTCAATTCCAATTGGATAGTAGAATTGAATAGCCTCGTATATCGGCCAAAAATTGTGTTTACTTGAATTAAATGAAAAGCTACCCCATTCCTTACTTACTATAAAACTGGTCCAGGAATAAATACCGTCCACGGTTTTGTTCTTTTTCCTGCGAAGTTTTAATACCGATATTTATAAAAGGAACATTACTCCCGCTAATTGCCGACCATTGGGGCAAACCTGCACCATTTGGGTTTGCGTTTTTAACAAAGTTGGCAAAATATTGCAGCATCGTATCTGATATTTTGTAGTCATCCTGAGTCCAAGCGTAAACCTTGTTAGTGGCCAAATTGCCCATGGCATATTCAATTTCAAAAGCATGCGGCGCACCTGCAAATGTTGGTGCTTTAGCAACGGGTGCGGTTGCATTTTTGGTAATGCCCCCTGCCAAACCTGGCGTTGCATTTGCAAATTCACTCGTCATCGGCGGTTTTGGTTTGGAGAACATATAACGATAAGTTGGTTTACCGCTGGTTTTGCTGTGCAGATCCAGCCATTTCCAAGTACTGTAAACAATAAAACGATCACTGGATAAAGCAGTGGCAGATTCAACTACTTCGTCCTGCGAATTGCCCGGATACAATTTCAAAACCTCAGCAGCGTTGGCAGGAAAAAGCTGCTTTACTTTATTGGTATAATTCTCTGGCGTTGGTGCATCTCCGCCCATAACTACCTGGTATGGCACTTCGGTGGAATTCCATCCGGCCAGCAACGGCACGTGAGCTTGTTCGCCTGCTGCAAATATGGCTGCCGGAAGCTTTGGGAAAAAATAACCATCTATTGTACCGGCCACACTAAAAGCACCGGGTTGAGAAGCGGCATCCAGCAAATCCGCAGCAGACATAGCACGTAAAGCCGCCAAAGTTGCGGCATTAGCTTTTCCGGCGAAAGCAACACCTCTTGTTTCGCCTTGTTCTAAAGTAACCGGCGTTGCTGTTGGGTTGATCATCGCTCCACTTTCGCCAATGGCACCGGCAATTAAATTTTTAGACAAAGGGGAAGCCATCTGCGCAAACACAGAAATAGAACCCGCCGATTCGCCGGCAATAGTTACCCGTTTTGGGTCGCCGCCAAAAGCTGCAATGTTTTGTTGCACCCAGCGTAAAGCAGCGTTCTGATCCATCAAACCGTAATTTCCGGAAGCATGGTGCAGAGATTCTTTAGTCAGTTCCGGATGGGCAAGGAAACCAAAAACGCCTAAGCGATAATTTACAGTTAGCGTTACGATGCCTTTTTTAGCCATACTTTCTCCGTCGTACCTGGCTTCAGAACCATCTCCGGCTACAAATCCTCCCCCAAAAAAGTAAACCAATACCGGCAGTCTTTCTGCGGAGGATTTGGCGGGCGACCATACATTCAGGAAAAGGCAATCTTCGCTCATGCCAGCCGAGCGAAAATTCATATCACCGAAAATCTTTTTCTGCATGGCGTTGGCACCAAAATGATTGGCTTTGTGCACGCCCGTCCAATTTTCCGCCGGCTGCGGTTCCTTCCAACGTAAATCTCCAACTGGAGCTTTGGCATACGGGATACCTTTAAAACTGCGGATACCCGAAGCTTCGGTTGTTCCTTCTAAAACGCCATTGGCAACTTTAACTTGGGTGCTGGGTTTAGATGGATTGCTTTGCGCGTACAATGCAACCGGCGCGAGTTGGGCAACCGCCAACAGTAAATGAATGAATTTCATGGTAAAAGGTTTATAAATTTAGATTGGTTTTATACCGAAGTCGATGCGATAAATTTATAACAAATTGATGTAATGCTGCTGATTAAAATTAACCCGATAAAAGAAGTATGTAATCCTTTGCTGTTTTTCAACCATTTTCCTGGTGCTGCTTTTAAAACTAAAAGCCAGTTATCAGGTTGAATAAACAGTGTATCAGTTTCAACACTTAAAAAAGAAAAGATATGCTTACACAAAGACCAATTGAAATTTGGGGCGGAATTGAAGCCACCATCAACCGTGTAGGAAACGATTATTTAGACCAGTCGGAATATTCGGGGCATTACCACCGCAAAGACGATGTGGATTTAATTGCATCGTTAGGTATCAAAATGCTGCGTTATCCGGTTCTGTGGGAAAAACATCAACCACAAAAGAATACTATAATTGACTGGACTTTTGCGGAGAAAAACCTGCTTAGGTTAAAAGAATTGGATGTAGAACCGATTGCAGGATTAGTGCACCACGGCAGCGGACCAAAGTTTGTCAACTTCTTCGACGGCAGTTTTGAAAAAGGCGTTGCCGATTATGCAAGGTTAGTTGCAACCAAATTTCCCTGGCTCGAACATTACACACCAGTAAACGAACCTTTAACAACCGCCCGGTTTTGCGGGTTGTACGGCCATTGGTATCCACACGAAAGCAGCGAATACTGTTTTTACAAGATACTTTTAAGTGAATGCAAAGCGGTAATTATGGCGATGAAAGCCATCCGGGAAATTAATCCGCATGCAAAACTGATCCAAACCGAAGACTTGGGAAAAGTCTATAGCACACCTTTATTGCAATACCAGGCCGACTTTGAAAACGAACGCCGCTGGTTATCCTACGATTTAATTACCAGCACTTTAACGCCCGAAAAATGGATGTGGGGATTTCTGCTGCATGTTGGAATTAAAGAACATGAATTGCATTTCTTCCTCGAAAATAATTGTAAACCGCATATTGCCGGGTTTAATTATTACATCACTTCCGAACGTTATTTGGATGAAGATTTACAGCGATATCCGCAACACGTTTACGGTGGAAATGGCAGGCACCGTTATGCAGATGTGGAAGTAATACGCGTACCTCACGAACAGGAAACCGGTCCTAAAGTATTAATCAGGGAAGCTTGGGAAAGGTTAAAATTACCACTTGCGATTACCGAGTGCCATTTGCATTGCGACCGCGAAGAACAGATGCGCTGGTTTTACGAAATGTGGGAAACGGTTAACCAATTAAAAGCAGAAGGTGTAGATATCCGCGCACTTACGGCTTGGGCTATTTTTGGCACTTTTGGGTGGAACAGTCTGGTTACCAAACCTTGGGGGATTTACGAATCCGGTGTTTTTAACCTAAGTTCTGGTAAACCGAAGCCAACCGCGATGGCATTTTTGATACGAGGTTTGGCGAAGCATAAACACTATGACCATCCGGTTTTAGAAGCAGCAGGTTGGTGGAAACAGGAAAAGCGGATTGCTTATCCTAACCACGATATTTCAGTTAAAAAAACCACAAAACTCGAACCTCAATCTAAACCAATTTTGATACTTGGAAAATCCGGAATGATGGGCGCAGGTTTCAATTACATTTGTGCAGATAGAAATATACATAGTTCGTGGTTAGATACTTCGAACTTAGATATGACTGATTCTTCCACAATTGAAAAAATTATCCAAGATTATAATCCCTGGGCAATCATCCTTACAGAAAACTATCTACAAATAGATGAGGCAGAAAAAAATCCACAATTATGTTTTCAAACGAATCATACAATTCCAACATTTGTAGCCCAAGTATGTAAAAAGTATGATGTTAAATTGCTTACGTTTTCTTCAAGTTTTGTATTTGATGGTAATAAAAGATCTCCTTACTTGGAAAGTGATTCAACAAACCCAATCAACCAGTATGGAAAAATCAAAGCAGAAGCAGAAGTCCGTTTATTGCAAGATAATCCGCAAACTTTGATTGTTCGTACGGGGTTTTGCTTTAGTCCTTGGAACCATCACAGCATTGTTGGTGCCACACTTGTAAAGTTGAAAGAAGGCCGACCGTTCCAAGTCGCACAAAACTTATTTGTTTCGCTTACTTACATTCCGGATTTAGTACATCAAAGTTTAAACTTATTATTGGATGAGGAATGCGGCATTTTCCATGTTAACAACAAAGGAGAAATAAGCTTGGCCAACCTCGCCCGTAAAATAGCTGATATGGCTGGTTTTGATCCGTACTTGGTTAAAAACGTAGTTGCATCTCCGTTTCAAAACAAAGCAGTGTGGCCAATCAATACAACGCTGCAAAGCGAAAAAGGCATACAATTACCAACATTTGAATGTGCTTTGAAACATTACTTGGATGTAATTGACCATGCTTATTTACCGGAAGAACTTGTAGTTTGATCGAAGGTTCAAATTTTAATACATGTATAAAAACAACCGATAAAAGAAGCATCATCTTCTTCGCCTAAAACAACGATAATTGCGATTGCTTTGTGAATACTTTCAGTTTGTACGCTGCTTGCTCGCTCCATAATCCATCAATAGGATAAACAGCCGTTTCCTCATTTCGCGAAGCCACAATAATTTGCGTGCCTTTAGCATGACCAGCAAATAATTGATGCACTAATTCCGGGCAATTATTGTCTTTGGATAGATGTGACAAAAACAAATGGCTCATAAAAGGCGGACGGTGTTTTGTAAAAACCTGCAAAGCCTGCGCGTTAGACAAATGCCCTTTCCCGCCGCGGATCCGGCTTTTTAAATGATATGGATAACGCCCGTTCATTAGCAGCTCGTCGTCATAATTTGCCTCCATAAAAACAGCATGGCATTGTTTAAAGTGATGAATTAACTGCTGGCAAGGCGAACCGATATCGGTAAAAACACCAACCGTAACGTTTTTGCAAGAGATAATGAAGCTGTGCGGTTCGATAGCATCATGCAGTTTAGGGAAAGCTTTAATAATCAACCCGCCAATTGCTACCGGTTGAAACGCATAAAAAGGTTTTGCAGTTTCCAAGTTCAAACCCCTGTTAAGCATTGTTTTTGAGGTGATGTAAACCGGTAAATTGTATTTTTTGGCAAGCACTTCTACCCCGCGGATATGGTCTGTATGTTCGTGCGAAATGAAAATAGCTTTTACCTTGCTCAATGCCAAACCGAGCCGTTTCATACGCTTTTCTGTTTCCAAGCACGAAATTCCGGCATCCACCAAAATCGCTTCCTCGCTATTGCCAATGTAATAACAGTTGCCGTTACTCCCGGAATTTAAAGAGGCGATAAATAAAGACATGTATTTGCAAAGTAAGCGCTTTTTGAGAGGTTTTGGAAAGAAAATCTGCAAAGAAGATGGCCTGCAATTCAATGCAACCAATCTACCTCAACAAAAAAAAAGCATGGTAAAAGAAGCATCACCTTTTTTTCTGAAAAAAATATCAGGAAGCTGGTTGCTGCATAAATATCTGGCAAAGCATTTCGTAAAGTTCGGAGTGTTTATCTTTTAACTTTTCGGGCTTTTCAAAAAAGTATTCGGCAACAACAGCGAAAAATTCAGCTTCGTTTGTGGTGGCGTACGGACTGATGTCTGATTTCCCGGCTTGTATTTTTTTGATCTCCTGGTGGATCATCTTCAACCAAGGTTCGGTAAATTCTGGTGTTAAAAGATGTTCGGGTACGCCATCTGTTGCACCATCTTCCTTGTCCAGCAAATGCACAAACTCGTGGATGCCCGTGTTTTCTTTTCCTGCCGAAGCCGAAAAACCTTTCCGCAATGCTGCCCGCGATAAGATCATTTGTCCGTTCATAAAACCGCTGCCCACCATACCTGCAATTTCCTGGTTGCCTTCATCAAACTTAAAATCATTATTAAAAGCATCAGGATATAAAATTACGTTGGTTAATTGCGGGTATTTCCAATCTTTAAAACCAAAAATCGGGATCAGGGCACTTGCTGCAACCAACACTCGGTCTAAATCTTCCAACTCCAGCCCAACGCCTTCAATCCGGGTTTCCTGCAAAAATTCCTCCACCTTTAAAACGAATCTTTGCTGTTGTTCTGGTTGCAATTGCTGGTAAAACAGTACGTGCTGCGCCAGCAAGCTTTGGTAATTGGCTTCCTGCTGCGGATTGGCAACTACATTTAATTTAGGTTTTTTAAAGATGTAATAACCGATGAGGAACAGGACGACAATGGGAATAAGGAAGTACAACAACATAATTTTTAGGGGATAAAAGAAGCATTGGCTAAAACGTTCGGCAGAAAGATAAGGATTAGCAGCCCGCTTTTGTTCGGCAAAACTGTGGATTGGTGTGAAGAAAGTCATTGCATTTTCAATTAACTGCTGCCCCGGCAGTTTATCAATCTGCCGGGTTAAAATAGTGTTAACTTTGGAGCATCAACAATTTTTGATCTATGAGACCAATTTATACTTTCCTTTTAATCCCGTTCCTGATACTGTTTTTTGCAGCGTGTAATCAAGGGACAAACAACCATATCAGCAAGCGCACAAAAAAAAGGCAGCCTGTTAATTACGCCAATTATGTAATCCAAATTGCTACTTATAAAACCAAAAAAGGCGTAAAACCAGAAGAATTTATCCGGTTGGATTCAATGATTGAGCGTACCGATACCCGTAAACAACCAGGTTACATCAGCAAAGAAAGCGGGATAGACCAGCAAGGCAATTGGTTAGTGGTGGTTACCTGGGACAATATTGCCCATGCAACAACTGCCCAAGAGAAATTTATGCACAGCCCCGCCACGGCTGATTTTTTAAAAATGATTGACACCGCCAGTATCAACGTAAAAACTTTTACCGTTAAAAATGACGAAAGCAATTCTACCCGTGACGAAAAGCCGTACGTGATCGAATTGGCTACCTTTAAAGAAAAAAGCCAGGTACAACGTGATACTTTCGAAAAAAGGGACTTGCAGGTTAATGCTGACTACATCAGCCGGCAAAATGGCTACATCACCCGGCGGATAGGAAGGGCAGAAAACGGGGAACGGCTAATGATGATTTACTGGAAAACCCTGGCCGATGCTACTACCGGCATGAAAGAATTTTTAAGCGACCAATCTGTTGCTGATTACTATAAAATGATCGACTGGAAAACAGTGGAGATGAAACGTTTTAAGGCACTGTAAGCTTTTTTATTGTAAGAAAGGAACACCTTAAGAAATATGAGCGGCATTCAGCCCTGCGCTTGGCGATAACCTTGCAGGTTTAGCAACTGGATTTATACCGAAGCGGCAGGTATCCGCCCAGGTGCGGAAAGGCCAGACAAAACGCCCGGAGGGATCGGGTTTGTCTTGAATTTTTGGTTCTTTTTGTTCAAGCAAAAA
>CAZZVO010000200.1:0-7854 GCA_964657505.1 uncultured Mucilaginibacter sp. | reverse complement strand
ACTGGTTTTCGCCGCCAATATTTTCGCTGATACTTGCTGCAACCCTTCCGGATGTTCCTAAACCAAGTCCGAAAGGATGTTCCGATATCGCGACAATCCCTTCTGCCCATTGCTCCAAATGCCCGATGCTGGACGGATCGCTGAAATCAATCGTATTCAACATCACTGTAATAATACTACTGTGTTGGCTTTCAAATTGTATAAAAAGGTAGATTACATAAATAGCAGCTAAGGCAAAAGCAGCTTGAATGGCATTCACAATCAGTTTCCTTTTGGTAATAACTGCATAAGCATAAATCATGATGCAGTAACTGGCTAAGGGCGCGCGCGATAGGGCAAAAATGATGGAAAGCAAAGTGGCACCCAACGCAAGCAAACCCATATTGTTGATGCTGATTTTGTTATCGTCCCGGGTGTACAAACCCGCAATTACAGCAAGGGCAAGGAGTGTGGCACCAGCGTGTTCAAGCGGACTGGTAAAAAAGCTGGCGAACCGGATGAACCCGGTATCCGAATTAAAGCCCACCCTTAGACCAAAAGGGCCATCTGCATCCAGATTGTAGAAATAGTAGCTGTAATCAAAATAACCGGAGTTAAACTGTAGCGGCGTTTGGGCGGCTACTTCAACCATCAGCACGGCTGCCACGCCAATTGTTAAGAGTATAACGTAACTGAAATACTGATTGATAAAAACAGTCTTTGGGTCAATCAGTCTTCCTGCAAAGTAAACCAAAATAAAAAAGGAAATACTTTTTAAAGCCATCAGTCTGTTTACAAAACCTTGCTCGCCAATCGGTAAAATGGCGTAGATAATAAGGTAAAGTAAATAGGCAAATATCAGGTAATCAATTAAATGAAACCTGGGGTGATGTTTTAAAGCGACAAGGTTTAAGATGAGTACAGTGATAATCAATACTTCTTTAAAAACCTGCAAAAAGGGTATGATTTCTTTAAGGCCATATTTAAAAGTAACCGACATGGCCGTGGTGTACATGGAAAGGCCAAAAATCATGAAGATCAGTACGCCGCTGGTATTTCCACGCCAAATTTCCCTGCATGCCAGGATGAAAGAAGTAATAAAAATAAGTGGGAAAATAAACAACATCTTTTAGGCTTACGCTTAAATATCTTACGGCCAAATTAGGTTTTTTGGGGTGAAAAACCCTTCTTTTAAACCTTTAATCAGTAATCGGGCTTTTTCGTTACGGCCGCGTAATTTAAAATAAGCTAAAAGTGACAGGTAATAAAAACCGTTATAAACAAAGTTGATAGGGTAAAAAAGCGGGTTGCCATAACGGCGCAAAATCCAGATATGGTTCCTGCTGATGTAGTAATGAATAACCGGACTTAAATTTCCTTCTTGTTTTTTCACCGTTGCAGAAGCACCGGCTTCGTGATACATTTTGCATGATGGCAGATAATGCAGTTCGTAACCTGCCCGGCGCAGCCTGAAAGAAAGTTCAACATCCTCATAATACAAAAAGAAAAGTTTGTTGAACAAGCCACTCTTAACTAAGACCGAATTCCGGATCAGCATACAACAACCCGTTAGCCATTCTACGCTTTTGTAAAATTGCTGTTTGGGAGTTTTAGTGCTGGAAGAAGTAATGCCCAGGAGTTTATTGAAACTGCCTTCGCCGTTCCAGAGCACGCTTCTTTTATGCACCCAAAATATGCAAGGTTGTACGGCAGCCGCTTTTAGGTTTTGATTTAGATGTGTGCTGAGTTTTGTGACAATGTCTTCATCAACTTCCGTATCGGTGTTCATCACCAATGAATACTGATAACCATTCTCAATTGCATAAATTAAACCACGGTTATTGCCTTCAGCGAAGCCTAAATTTTCTTTGTTATCAATATAAATCAAATTTGGAAATTCACTTTTGAGTACAGCTAAAGAGCCATCTGTTGATCCATTATCAGCAACAATAATATCGAACAAAGCATCATCACAATACTGTTTTAATGAAGCAATACAATTAGCGGTATGGACAGGCGTATTCCAATTTAACAGGATTAACGCAACCGGCTTATGCATTTTTTAGGGTAGGTTTTTTGATGACATACTCGTACATTAATAATGCACTTGTTTCTATAATTATTGTGAAACTTCCAATAAATAGAGGATGGCCAGATTTTATCAAAATAAAAGCTGTAATTATAGAAATGATCAGTAGGATTACAGCAATCCTGAAAATATAAACGGTGTTATTTTTTAAAAGTAAATCAAGTACATTTAGAAAGTTCAAAGCAGAAATAGTTGGTACTAATGCCATCGTTTTTAAAAATATAACGGCAGTTGCACTGTGTTCTTTGGAAAGTGTGTAAATAATAAAATCAGCCAGAACAAATAAAATAATTGATCCTGCAAAAAAAACTGTAGCAACCAAATACTTTGTTTTTTTCCGATAGGCGTTCCATAAAACTACATTCTGCTTATAAATCCTAACCGTATTAGGATAAATAGCGTTAGAAAGGGTAATCAACAAGTTCCGGCATTGACCAATTATTCGGTCGCATAACGAATAAGCCCCGAGTATAGAAGTGTTTCCAAATTTTGTTAAAGCAAAAATGATAATAGATTGCTGCAACTGAACAGAAATGTTATTGATGGTGAGATAAAAATTGTCTTTTCCGATTTTAAGTAAGTCCTTTTTTATCGGTAAATAAAAAGATAATTTAAAAGCCGGACTAATGTAAATTAATAGTCCTAAGTAAGTTATGGCATTAGCTCCACCTAAAATAAAATTAACCCAGCCTGCATCTGCAGGAACTTTTATAAAAAAAATTATTAAAATAATGGTAAACACATTGCAAATTAAATTGGCAATATTGAAAACTTTCAACCTCTCAGCACCAATAAAAAAGAACAATGGGTTTACAACCTCCGCAAAAACAATGGTTACAGCAAGTAAGATGTACCTAAAATATTGCACATGAAAAGCTTGTAGGCAAAAGATAAAAATCAGGAAAAGGAAAAAAATGAATACTCTAATACAGAAAACATTATAGAATACAATGCTTAATTTTTTGGTATCTGTTAAGTTGGAAGCGACATCACGAACGCCTGATTGACTGGTACCATAATTAATAAATGTACCTGCGAGTTGCGAGAACCGACTAGCAAACATCATCAAACCAAATTCTTCAATACCAATAATTCGGGTTATAATTGGAATACTAAGAATTAACAATAAAGTGTTAGAAAGCTGGATACTGCTTAAATTGAAAAAGTTTGATATAATATTGGTTGCCCTTAACTTTTGGTAAGAGTCCATTATTTGCTGTTTCAAATTTATGAGTTAGATGAAAACTCAAATTTACTTTATTTTATAACAAATTTTAGGTTTAAAGAAGAAATGAAAAGAGAAGTAGTTCTGGTTTACCGAAAGCAATTCCAGCATACTTTCAGTATTGAGTTTATTTTTGATAATCTAATTATTGCTGTTAATCAATCTTTTAAAGTAAAAAAATACGTTCTTCCTAAATTCAGTAATTCTTTTTTCAACCGGATTATTAACATTATTGCAATGCTTCGTTTACTGCATAAAATTGTGCACGTAACCGGCGATGTGCATTATGCAATTTTGGGTGCTTGGTTTAGTTATCGCATATTGACCATTCATGATCTTGCTTTTATGCACCAAAATAAAGGCGTTAAAAGAAGTATTTTAAAATGGTTTTGGATTGTGCTACCGGTAAAGTTTGCACACAAGATTACCGTAGTTTCAGAAGCTACTAAAACTGATTTGTTAAGTTATGTTTTTGTAGATTCCTCAGAAATAAAAGTAATCCCTAATTTTATTTCTGACAGATTTCAACCAATATTGGATCGTAAGTTTAATATTGATCATCCCAACATTTTACAAATCGGAACTGCTTTTAATAAAAATATTTCAAATCTTGCTGAGGCACTTTCTGGTATTTCTTGTTCTTTAACTATTGTAGGAAAATTGGATGAAGAGCAAAAAAAAACGCTGGATAAATTTAAAATTGAATATATAAATCAGATTGATTTAACAGAAGAAGCTGTTTATCAGGAATATAAAAAAGCACGCTTGTTGACTTTTGTTTCTACAATAGAAGGTTTCGGGATGCCAATTATAGAAGCGCAAGCGTGCGGATTGCCTGTAGTAACATCCAATTTTTCTTCTATGCCTGAAGTTGCTGGTGATGCTGCCGTTTTTGTTGATCCTTATAATGTTGCTTCAATTAGAGAAGGGATTTTAAAAATGATCAATAATGAAAGCCTTAGAAATGATTTGATCAAAAGAGGTTTTGAAAATATAAAGAGGTTTTCGAAAGATAAAATCATTGCACAATACAATTTGCTTTACGAGGAATCGGACAATCAAAGATCATCCAACTAAAGATAAAATATATTCTAATATTGCTTGCGAGTTTAAAGAGTCAAACCATTTGATTTCCTCATCTTTTTTAAACCAAGTTATTTGTCTTTTTGCAAAGTTCCTTGTGTTTTGTTTGATTTTTTCTAATGCTTCTTTTATCGGTGTATTTTTGTTAAAAGCTTCAAAAAGTTCTTTGTACCCAACTGTTTTTAACGCGTTTAAATGTTGATAAGTTAATAATTGTTGTGCTTCTTTTATCAACCCATTTTCTACCATTACATCAACGCGCTTGTTAATTCTGTCATACAAGATTGGTCTTTCAGGATTGATACCGATTTTAATAATTTTGAAATCCCGTTCTTTTTTTGTTTTGGTCAAAAGGGACGAAAACGGTTTTCCGGTAGAAGAAAATACTTCTAACGCGCGGATCATGCGTTGTGGGTTTTGCAAATCAACCTGACTGTAATATTCCGGGTCTGCGTTTTTTAGTTCTTCCTGCAAAAAAGTTAAGCCTTTTTCCTGGTAAAGCCGGTTCCATTTTTCCCTTTCCTGCAGATTCGCATCCGGCATTTCATCAAATCCCTGATAAATAGCTTGCAAATACAAACCCGAACCGCCAACGATGATTACAATTGGATGTTTTTGAAAAAGCAGGTTCAGTTTTTCAATTACTTCTTTTTCAAAATCAGCAACAGAAAAGTGGTCTGTAATAGAATTAGAGTTGATAAAATGATGTGGAACAGCAGCCAGTTCTTCCGTAGAAGGTTTAGCCGTCCCAACTTCCATTTCCCGATAAAATTGCCTGGAATCGGCAGAGATTATCTCGGTTTTAAAATGTTGCGCCAGTTCAATTGCTGTTGCGGTTTTGCCTGCTGCTGTTGGTCCGCAAATTGCGATGAGGATTTTTTGCTGGTTCAAAACCAGGTGAAATTGTACGCTACCAATTTTTATAGGGTAAAAACAGTATGCTTAATATTCTTCTTTTGCTCCGTGGTCTTCATCCTCTAAGTGCTCATTATCAGCAAATTCCTCGCCAAATTCGTCATCTTGTTCTTCGTCATCCACAGCCGCGATCCCGTCTACTTCATCAATTTCAGTAAAGTCGTGGGCATCTTCCGGGTTTAAGCCTTCCTCATGTAAAAAATCAAAATCTTCATCCGGGCTGTCTCCGGCAACCGGTACAGCTACAGTTGTACCCAAAGGTTTTGGTGCATCGCCAACAGAGCGCACAATCCGTGGATAAACAGTATTGGTGATATCATCAAGCAAAATTTTTGTTAGCTCAATATGGAAATCGTATGGACGTTCAAAGTTGTATGTGTAATAAAATTTTTGGTGAGGATCATCGATAAAACTGCTGAGTTTTGCGTTTTCCATTAATACAACACCGCGGTCAATTTTTTTTGCAGATGGCAGGAAAGCAAGTTCTTCGCCTTTGATCCAGTAATCGTTGCTGACGTAAAATGAAGAGGAAACCTCGGCGTTATAACCCGTGGATTGTTGTATCACACGGTGAAAATCTTCAAATGTTTGTTTAGATTGAATTTCAATGTCTCTAACGATATCGTCATAGTCCTCAAAAACAACTTTAAACCTGTAAACTGCCATCAGTATAAATTTTTGTATTAATAATTACTCCGAAATTTTTACAACAACTTTTAAGCCAATATCTTTCCCTTTTTGCACCATCAGTTTCAAAGCGTCGGGCCGGGAATTAAAAATCTCGCCTTCTAAAATAGCTTCGCGGATGCTGCTTTTGATCAGGCCAACTTCCCTTCCTGCCTTAATACCAAAGGTTTGCATAATATCTTCGCCGCTTACTGGCGGCTGCCAGTTGCGTATCTGGTCGCGCGCTTCCACATCTTTTAACTTCTGCTTAACCAGCTCAAAGTTGTTGCGGTATTTTTTTATTTTGTATTCGTTTTTGGTGGTAACGTCTGCGTTGCAAAGTAACATTAGGCTTTCAATATCGTCGCCTGCATCAAAAAGTAAACGCCGCAAGGCAGAATCTGTTACAATTTCCTGCGCCAGCACAATTGGCCGCATGTGCAATTGTACTAATTTTTGCACCATTTTCAATTTTTCGTTTAATGGTAATTTTAGCTGGGCAAAAATTTTAGGCACCATCCGTGCGCCTTTATCTTCGTGGCCGTGGAAAGTCCAGCCGTGGCCATTTTCGAAACGTTTGGTGGCAGGTTTGGCAATATCGTGCAGAATGGCAGCCCAGCGCAACCATAAATCCGTTGTTATTTCTGCAATATTATCCAGCACTTGTAAGGTGTGGTAAAAATTATCTTTGTGCCCTTTTCCATTGATGTACTCCACGCCGTGCATCGAATTTAACTGCGGAAAAATAAGTTGTAGCAAACCGGTTTCGAAAAGATAAATAAAACCAACAGAAGGTTTTGGCGAAGTGATGATCTTATTCAACTCGTCGGTAACACGTTCCTGCGATACAATTTTGATCCTTTCGCGGTTGGTTTTGATGGCTTCCAGCGCGGCAGGATCAATATTAAAACTGAGTTGCGAGGCAAACCGTATAGCGCGCATCATTCGCAAAGGATCATCAGAAAAAGTGATTTCCGGGTTTAATGGAGTTCTGATCAGCTTATTTTCCAAATCAGTTAGGCCGTTAAAAGGATCAACCAGATCAGCAAAGTTTTCCTGGTTTAAAGCGACAGCCATCGCATTTATGGTAAAATCGCGGCGGTTTTGGTCGTCTTCCAATGTGCCGTCTTCTACAATTGGTTTGCGCGATTCTAGGCGGTAAGATTCTTTTCGCGCGCCAACAAACTCCAGTTCTGCGTTTTGATATTTCAAACTTGCCGTGCCGAAATTTTTAAAAACCGAAACTTTCACTTTTAGCTTTTGGGCAACTTCTTCTGCAAAATCAATTCCGTTTCCCAGCACCACGATGTCAATATCGTTTGAAGGCCGCTTCAAAAATAAATCCCGCACATAACCGCCAATTACAAAAGCTTCCACCTTTCGGCTGGCTGCCACTTTTGCAATTACGTTAAATACCGGGTGCTGAAGGTGTTGCTTCATAATTTAAAACGATACCAATTTTTAGGTGGTAAAAACAGTATCCGTTGTAAAACTGGATGCTGTTTTTATGGCACAAAATTAATTATTATTACTTTCTGATAAAGCTAAAACGGCCGTCGGCTTCCAGTTTCATAATGGTTGATTGCTTTTTTTCTTGCAAACTGTGCTGTTCCAAGTCCACCACATAATCGACACCGTTTTTAATAGCTTCATCAATAGCTGTAAAAAATTTTGGAAAGGGTTTTCCGCTGATATTGGCTGAAGTAGAAACCAATGGTTTGCGCAAACGCTGGATCAATTGCTGGCAAAATTCGTGTTTTACAACGCGCACACCAATGCTGCCATCAGCATTGATCAATGCTGGAGAAATATTTTTGGCACCAGAAAGGATCAAAGTCAGCGGGTTTTCGGCAAACTCGATCAAATCATAAGTTAAATCTGGCACTTCGCGCACATA
>CAZZVO010000199.1:0-7874 GCA_964657505.1 uncultured Mucilaginibacter sp. | reverse complement strand
AAATTCCAGTCCGGCGGCAAATTTTTCTTTTCCTTTTTCTGTCGAATAATATAAATGCGCATATCGCAAAGTAAAAACGGTGTGCGTTAACCACCAGGAAATAACCACCGAAGCAATAGACAGTAACACATGTTCGGTCACTTTTTCCGGCGATTGCCCTTTAACTGATTGCAGCAGTAAAACCACCGCAAACAAGCTGGCAAAAGCCGAAGTAATGATAAACAAAAAGATGAAAGTAATGCTCGAATCTTCCAGGCTGGCTGCTTGGCGCACCTCTTTTGGGTGCATGGAAAGGATGGAAATCCAACTCATCACCAAAATGCTAAAGGCGTAACCGATCCAAGTAAGCATGATGTTAGTTGGAAAGGAGAATTTCCGCGTTAAAAAAAAAGCAACTACGGCAACAGCTATTGCTATAAATTGCCGGTGGTGCGAATCTAAGTAAGTCAATTTTTTTTCAGTCATATTTCTAATTCAAACTGTTTGTAAGATTTAGGTGGATAAAAGAAGCATGTTTAGGCAGCTTCTTTTTTTCGCCGCCTTTTCCAAATACTGCCCATGTGTTGTGTCGGGATTTCATCGCCCAGCAACTTTCCCCAAGGTTTTAGGTCGTCAATCCGATCAAAAATAATTTTTAAAACCGCTACCATTGGGATGGAAAGGAACATGCCCGAAACGCCCCACAACGAACCAACCAGCAACACCACAATAATAGAAACCATGGCATTGATTTGTACTTTGGAAGAGACAATCCTCGGCACTAAAATGTTGTTATCAATAAACTGGATAACAGAATAAGCGATGATAATACCTAACTGCGTACTGTAACCATCTTTAGTTATGGTGGCAATTAACAAAGGCAACAAAATAGCAATGATACCGCCGATGTACGGCACCATATTTAAAATAGCACCGACAACGCCAAGCAGTAAAGCATATTTTACACCCAAAATAAATAAAGCGGCACAATTTAAAATAGCTACAATTAGAGCTTCTATCAGCAAACCAACAATGTAGCTTTGGATGGCCGTTTTCGTTTGGTTTAAAATTTCTGCTACGTTGTGTGTGTTTTCTTCGGAGAAAACTTCGTACAAAAAGTTTAAAATCAATTCTTTATAAAACAGCAATAAGAAAATGTACACCGGGATCAGGAAAAGCACACTAAACAGTCCGAATAAACTGCCAATAGTTTGGCCAACTAAGCCTTTGCTGTTGTTGGCGGCCTCGTTAAGCATTTGCATTTGTTTTTGGATGCTGAGGCCAAAAGTATGCTGCACCCAAGCTTCCATCGCAATAATAATTTGTCCGCCTTTAGCTTTTAACGCCGGGAAACTATCTCCAAACTGGATCATTTGGGAGGATAAAAAATAGAGGATTGCAAATATAAAAACAATCATCGTGAGCAGCGTTAACGAGATGCCCAGGATTTTTGGGATTTTCCACCGCCTTAAACGGTTGTAAAACGGGTTAAGCAAAATGGCAAATAAAATAGAAAAACCGATGGGCACCAGCAGGTCTGCCAGCATATAAAGCATCAGCACAAAAAGTGAAATGCCAAATAGGATTACCGTGGCTTTAAGGTAAAATGGGTATTGTTTTATCAGCATAGGTTTAGGTTGATAAGTATTGATGCTTCTTTTACCAGGTTAAAACTAATAATGTTGTTAATTAAACCTGATAACCGTACTGGCACGATAAGGTTTTATGCCGATAAAAGAAGCATTTGGGTAAACTTAATCTACCGAAACGGTTAATCCTTCTTGCTGTAAAATTTTGCGGTATACTTCTACTTCGGTAAAAGAACCTTCTAAAATGGCGCATTTGCCTTTGGTATGCACTTCCCAGGCAATTTTTTCTGCCTGGCCGTCGGTGTAATCTAAGTATTTGGTTAAGCAGTAAATTACATGGTCAAAAGAGTTGATCTCATCGTTCCATAAAATTAACCGGTGGCTTTCTTTTAAACCGGCCAATAATTCTTCCAGCGTGAAGCTTTCTTCTTTAACCTCTGTTGACATAGTTTAGCAAATCTAACGAAACCATCAGCAGCTTCCATTTAAAAAAAGAAATAAAATGCCGACTGCTAAAAACTGCTAAACTATTTGTTTTAAAAGCGGTCTCACCGAAAAATCTTTATTTTTACAACATGAAAACCCTTTCCTGTTTCCTACTGTGCCCAATGTTGACCGTTTGTGGCATGAGCGCTTTTTCTCAGTCTAAAAACTTAAAAACTTTAAAACCACCACCGCAAAACATTACGGTAGACGGCAATTTGAAAGATTGGGGCGATAGCCTGAGTTATTATAACGAAGCAAAAAGGTTGCATTATGGCCTGGCCTCGGATAAAGAGAACCTTTATTTTGCCATCCGGATACAAGACAGGGCGCAGCAAGGCCAGGCGATGCGCAACGGCATTACGCTGGCTTTTAACCCCGAAGGCAAGAAAAAGGAAATGTACAGTTTAACTTTCCCTTCGCCAGACCAGGACGAAAACAGCATGTTTATTATGCCCAAGGCAGATAATGCCATTACCGAGCAGCAGTTAAAAAAGGAAGACCTAGAAGAACGCCGCAAAGCCGATTTGCTAAAGCTGCGCGATATTGATGTAAAAGGTTTTAAAGATGTAGAAACCGACCACATTAGCACCGCCAATACTTATGGCATAAAAACAGTATTGAACTTTGACGAGCAGGGCGCTTTGGTTTACGAAGCCGCCATCCCGATAAAAATGCTGCATAACGATAACATCAACAACAAACCCTGGATGTTCGATATCAAGATCAACAGTTTTACGCCTTCCAGAGATGGCCATAACGATTTACGCCCGGCAGGACAAGCTGGCGGGATGGGCGGGATGCGTGGCGGCGGCGGTGGTGGAATGAGAGGCGGCGGTTCGCGCGGTGGCGGAATGAACGGCATGGGCGGCGGTCAAAATGGTTATTCGCGCGGTGAAGAAGGAAAAACAGTAGAAATTAAAGATAAATTTGTGTGGTAAAAACAGTATCAGCTTAAAAATTTATAATTAACAAAAAGCCGTTTCCAATTTTGATTTGGAAACGCCTTTTTGATTTGAGAAGATTTTTGCGGAAGGAAATTAGATTACTGTTCATCTTCTCCCAAAACGGAATTAATGCATACCCAAGCTTTTAGTTACCTGACTAAGTAAAGGTTGTACCCACATCAAATACATCAAGCCCGATGGGTGCAAGCCATCGTCGGCAAGTAAAGTATTGTCGGTTTTAGCTTTGCGCGAAATGTTGGTTATGTTTAAATATTGAACGCCAAGCCGGTTGCTTTCGCTTTGGTTGATGGCGTTATATTGATCAATCTGTGCCCGGATTGTAGCTGTATCGCGGCCAGAAGTTATAGCAAAAGGCGTAACCGAATAATCCGGGATGGATAATACAAACACCCGGTTTTTGTTGCCGTTGGTATAAGCGATGGCCGTGTTTACCAAATCGTCAAAATCAGTTTGGTAAGTTTTAATGTCGCCGTTTTGAAATTGATTGTTTACGCCGATAAGCAAGGTAACAAAACTGAATTTTTTGGTGATTGCAGAATCTTGGATGGAGCGTTTTAAATCAGTAGTCGTCCAGCCGGTCTTTGCAATAATAACCGGATCTTTTACATTGTATTTGTTGTTCCTCAACTGTGCTATTAATTGAAAAGGGAACGATTGTGTGTTCGGAACAGATTGCCCGATGGTGTAGGAATCGCCGAGGGCAAGGTAAGTTAAGGTGGTATCAGCAGCAGTAACAGGAGTTGTAACAACAGTAGTTGTTGGCAGCGAAGTTATAGTTTCAATTACCGGTTGTTTTTTGCAGCCGGTTATAACTGCAACTGCTATTAATAAATTTCCTACTAATTTCATATTAGCTTTAAATAAGTTAGTACGGAAACGTGGCGCAACGGGATTTTTTTAATTTGATTTATGGTGGATTTATTTTTTTTGCTGATCCTTCTGCAGCATTAGTATTTATAACTGTGCTTCTTTTATCGGGTTAAAAAATGAATTTTGTTAACAATTCCTAAATAAGCAACCTTGTTTAATTTAAAAACAGAAGTTTTTAGTGGGTAAAAGAAGCATTCATAAAAACGGGCAGTTTCAATTTGTGTTGAAACTGCCCGTTAAATGGGTTAAAGTATATTTCTAATTCGGATTTTTGATTGGTGCACTACCCGAAGCCGGCGGATTAATTACAAACTCATCCGCAGGGACATCCCAATAATCTAAAAAGTCATAATTGATAGTTGCATTGCTGCTTACCACACCTGTGGAAGAAACTACAACAGCACCGGTTCGGCCACCGCCTTTAGTAATATCATAAATTACACCCCATCTTCTGGCATCATAAAAAGCAGTCCCCCTAAAAATTAAGGCTACCCTTCTTTCCCGGCGCAATTCTTCCTGCGCAGCAGCTAAGTTTAATCCAGTGCCAGAAACGGATGCTATACCTGCACCTTGATAAACACGTACGTTGTCTACACTGGCCAAACCTAAATCTATTTGATCAGTATTAATTAAAGCTTCTGCTTTCATCAATTCGTTTTCTTCATAGCTTCCTGCAATAAATAATTGGTAATTGCCAACCGTCGTTTTATCGGCTAGAACGTATGAGGGCAAGTTTGTGCCGGCAGCAGCAGCTAACCCAGTGCCGCCACTTACCAATTGCCATCTGGTACTTGATATAATTCCACCAACAGTATTCAAATATGTTTGTGCGATAAAGTTTTCTGTCTTTCGCCTGTCGCCTGTTTTATATTCCTGCAAAACACGTTCTGTAATTTTAAAAGTACTGGATGCGTTGTTGCCAGCCGTCATAGCAGAAGTGGAACCAGAGCTTAATGAGAAAAATGGATTGGATGAATTAGTTTTACCTATAAAAACAGCATCTCCTTTTTTTATGCCGCTGTTGGTTAGGGTTAAAACGGTGTTCCAATCTGTAGCGGTCATAGCACTTTTTAGTTTGTTGGCCAACAGGTTTCGGGCTAACATGGTGTTGATATTATCAATCCACATAGCTTGTGTTGGCACACCACCGTTACCTGTTTGTAAAAATGCAGGTATAAGTTGTGTTAGTACCGTGTTGTAATCTGTAGTGTTTGTTATGGCTGTTAGTGTGGAAGCTGCCAGGTTAAAATTACGGTTTGATTCTGCAATGATTGCATCGTGAGTAACATAATTTGCGCTGGTAGCCGCAGCAGTGTTATTAATTAGCCCGGCATAATAGATTGAGCCAATACGTGCATAAGCGAAACCTTTCCACCAGTAACACCATGCTTTAATGGTATTTAACCGGGTAGCTGCATCACCGCCAAAACTAACAGAACTGGCTGTTTGTAATACAGTGTTCATGTTGTTGTTTAGTGCATACATGTAAGCCCATTCATAATAAAAAAGATTACTGGCCCGTTTATCACGGCTGTTATTGATACGGACATTTGTTTTATGTGGAGATTGGTTTACCAATTTCGTCCCATCATCTAAAATAACATAATCTGGCAGGTTTACAATGTTGATGTTTTGGTTAGCAATATCAGACGAAATATCATCAGCCAGTAGTTCATGGTAATACAGAGCGATTGAGAAAAAACTATCACCCAAAGCATTCAAACTACTTAAATCAACAGCATTAAAGCCACCTTTATAAACCGAACCTAATGCTAAGGAAACAATCCCGGATTCTGAGCTTGCCTGGTCTATAGTTGGTTGGTTTGGATTTTTTACTTCAAGCTGCTTTTTGCAGGATGAAGCTCCAATCAAAGCAATCATAAATGCTCCAATTGAAAAAATTCTATATTTTTTATTCATTATTTCTATTTTAATATTGGGGTAATTAAAAGCCAACATTTAAACCTAACTGGTAGGTTTTTACGTTAGGCATAGAGTCATGGTCAACACCGCGGTCAAATGCAGAACCTTGATTTCCTGAACTAATTTCCGGATCGAAACCGGTATATTTAGTAAAAGTAACCAGGTTACGTCCTGTTAAAACCAATTGCATTTTATTAAATATTTTTCCTTTGATAAACTTGGCCAAGTCAACGCTTAAAGCAACATTTCGCAATCTCAGAAAAGATGCATCTTCATAAAAGTAATCTTTGGTTGAGTTACGTGCCCCGTTTTGCGCACCAAAAAAGTCGGCATATGCACTACGATAGTAAGCGGTGTAGGCCGCAGTTGTGCCATTAATTGTTACCGGTGTAGCGTAATCGCCGCTTATACCATCCCGGTACATCCATTCTTTTGTTTGGTTATACAAGTGGCTGCCTTGTACCCAATCAAATTGAAAAGAAAGATTAATGAATTTTTTATACGAGAAGTTATTGATAAAAGACATATTGAACTTAGGGTTTGGGTCGCCAAATGAGTAGGCCTCATTGGTAAACTGAATGCCCTTAGTTGTTTTGTTTACTACACGCCCGTTTACAATTTCGTAATTACCGTATTGAGAAGGATCGATGTACGCTACGCCTTCCTGGTTTTTTTGATCTAAACTTGTCAACGCTTTGTATCCATAAATCTGGCCGATTTTTTGGCCTGCAGCTAATACCAAAGCTGTGCTACCTGCACTTGAAGCCAAGATAATTGGCGGGCCGTTAATTTTAGTAATAGTTGAAGTTTGGGTTCCAAAGTTTGTGGTAAAATTCCAGTTAAAGTCTTTCGATGAATATCCTTCTATGTTTAAAGAAGCTTCAAACCCGTGGGATGATAAATTAATTGCATTGGTTAATATAGCGTCGGCACCGGTTGATGGTGCATTGTTTACCGCGTAAATTACATTAGAGCCTTTGCGGTTCCAATAAGTTAAATTGAAATTGAAGGTTTTAAACAGGTTCCCGTTAAACCCTTTCAGTGAAAAGTCAGTTCCTAATTCCAGCTCTTTTGAAATTTCAGGGGTTAGGTTAGGATTACTTTGCTGGTTGGGCAGATAAAAACCTAACGAATTGCCAACGTTAACAGTGTTTAAAGTAACATACCTATCAAAAGGATGTGGCTGGATACCTGCCTCACCATAGGCTGCCCTAAATTTCAATTCGGGCAGTATGTTGCCAAGTGTTCCATTTTTCCAGAAGTTAAATGAGGAAGGACGGATGTAAGCATCGCCCCTTGGAAAAGTAAAGGGTTTTGATCCTGCGCCAAATGCAGAAGAATAATCGGTACGGAAACCTCCGGAGATACCGCCAAAATCACCATAATCAATTTTTTGATTGACTAAATACCCAAATGTAATAAACGGTGTTATATTATCAGTTAACACCTGCTGATTGGCAGTTTGCCGCATATTGTATATTGCATATGAAGGCAAACCATTTCCTTGTGTATCGTACTCGGTATAACGGTTGTTACGATAATCGTAAGATAATTGCGTACTGGTACTGATTGGTAATTTTGAATGAAAGTCTTTTTGAAAATCAGTTCTGATATAAGCACTTACTAACGCGTTTTGAAATGTGGTTTTATAACTGTAATTACGAAGTGCACCTGTGTTATCTGTCCCTGGCCCTATGTAAGTGCTAAAATCAGTAGCGTTTATGTTTTTTGACTGGTTTTGATAAATTTGGTTTACATCTTGCGTATCGTAATTGATACCGTACTTAGCGTCAAGTTCTACAAAATTGTTGATCTTATAATTTGCGTTTAAGTTTTCTATGACATCTACTTTATTAGTTTTTGCGCTCGAGTATTCCTCGTAATAAAAAGGATTAGAACCGTTTACACTTACAATACCAGCATTTAAACGATAAGGGTAAGTACCGTCGGCCAAGGTGTGGTTAAAATCAAAAAAAGGCGAAGTATTCAAAGCATTATAAATTGTATTTCCCCCACTGGTAAAAAATGGATTAAGCCCGCTTTGGGTATAGATCAACTGTGT
>CAZZVO010000198.1:0-7905 GCA_964657505.1 uncultured Mucilaginibacter sp. | reverse complement strand
GCCGGGTTTATCCAACACCGGTCCGGATGTAATTTTAATACCGGAACCCATTTCATTGGCAATGATATAAGAAAGCGTGGTTTTACCCAATCCCGGTGGGCCATGCAGCAAAACGTGGTCTAAAGCTTCGCCGCGCATCCGAGCTGCCTGGACGAAAACGCGCAGGTTTTCCAGTATTTTTTCCTGACCTGTAAAATCTTCAAAAACCTGTGGCCGCAGTACTTTTTCAATTTCTTTCTCGGCGGAAGAAAGGTGATCGGGGTTTGGGTCGAGGTTTTGGTTCATTCCCAACAAAATTAGTATTTTTAATTGGACGGAAGTATGAAAACAGAAACGCAGAAGAATTTGGATGATGAATTAATTTGGGGTCATATTTCACATTATATCATAAAGAAAGATTTAACTGCTTCTTTTATCCATATAAACTTTGTTTTTGCAATTGATATTTGCAAAAAAACATTGTCTTTTTGAGATTTTAGTATAATAATAGAAGGACAAGAAATAAACCTAACAAAATTTAAAAAGGTTCTTCCATTAGGGTTATCTTTTATTCATGTTGTCAATTAATTCCTTATCTTCAATCAAAACGGATATATAGCATGATAAAATATTTAACAATCGTAGCATTTTTGTTCCAAACTTTAGGTATCGCTGCTGCTAAGCCTTTTCAGTGTACGATTTACGGCAATGTTATAAACCGTAATAGTAAACGATTGCTTTTGGTTAAAGCTACAGATAGAAGATATGCAAACAAGCGTTATATTCCTATTATTAATCATCGCTTTAGCTACACCTTCAAAGTAAAAGAAATAGAAGCATACCAGCTTATTTTTGAAGAAGAATTGGAAGCGGGTAATTGGAATGAAGTTTTACTGTTTCCTATACCCGGTACTGTTAAAGTAAATCTGTATCCTCAAACAGATTTTAACAAAGATCAAGTTATTGGGGGTAGATTGAATCAAGATTATACAAACTATCAGCAGTTTTTCAATAGCAGGTTTCAAGAGAAACAAGATGCTATCAACAGTACAATAAATATCTTGATCGATAAAAATGAGTATTACAGCAAATTTTATGATAGTTTGAGAACTGTATTACATCAAAAAGAAAATGCAGTTGAACGACAAGCTATTTACGATAAATTTGAGAAATTAAGAGCCTCGGGTGATATGTACTCGTCTAAAGGAAAATTGTTAAGGCAAGAAGAAGATACTTTAAATACAAATGAGATTAGCTACCGATATCAGTATATTAAAAAGCATCAAACACTTTTATCTTATTATTTTCTTTTAGAAGATGTGTATCAGATAAAAGGAGAAAAAACTTTATTGCAGCAGATCCGCCAAACGTATCCAAAATTTGCAGCCTTATTTTCACAGCATAGCTATACTACAACTATTGGAAATGAATTAGCGGGAAATATAAAAATTCAACCTGGCGAGCCTTTCATTAATTTTATTGCAACTGATCTAAAAGGCAAAAGGTATGAGCTAAATACGCTTGTGAAAGATAAGCTTACTATTATTGATTTTTGGGGTTCATGGTGTGGATCATGTATTGCAAAAACCCGATCTATCATTCCTATCTATCAAGAATTTAAAAATAAAGGTTTGCATATTGTTGGAATTGCCAGGGAGTTCAAAACTACCAAAAATCTGCTAATAGCACTTCGCAGGGAAAAGTATCCGTGGTTAAATTTGTTGGAACTTAATGATAAAAACCAAATTTGGAATAAGTATGGAATTAGTAGCCAAGGTGGAATGCTAATATTAGTGAATAAAAATGGGAAAATAATATTAGTTGATCCAACAGCTGAGGAAGTTAAACAAGCGGTTATAGCAAACCTTTAATTTAATAATGACAGATGGTGTACATAAATACGAACTGCTACTGGTAGTATTCGATGAAATGGTTAAACTTACTACTATAAATAACTTTGAATATAATTTAAACAGGCGCTCATTAAAAACTGTAAATATATAAATCTGATTAAATATCCTGAAGCAGTTTAGGTTTTTCTTTAACCTTGTTTTTAGAATAGTTTCTAAACCAACTGTTTACCTTCATGTTGATTACACCCAGAAAAGCTTCTTTAAATATTTTGTTGCTCATTTTAGAAACGCCCTGGCGTCTATCTGTAAAAATGATGGGCACTTCAACCACTTTAAATCCATATTTGAGGGCTGTAAATTTCATTTCAATTTGAAAAGCATAACCCACAAACTGGATTTTATTCAGCGGGATTACTTCCAACACTTTACGGCGGTAACATTTGAAACCCGCAGTGGCATCCTGGATTTCAATCCTGGTAATAAAACGCACATAAACCGAAGCAAAATAACTCATCATTACACGGCTCATCGGCCAGTTGATCACGTTTACGCCGTTAATATATCGCGAACCAATGGCAACATCGGCACCATCTACACAAGCCTGGCGCAAACGTAAAAGGTCGTCCGGGTTGTGGGAGAAATCGGCATCCATCTCATAAATAAAATCGTAATGCCTTTCAACTGCCCATTTAAAGCCGAAAATATAAGCCGTGCCTAACCCTTGTTTGCCAGTGCGTTCGTGTAAAAATAAAGTTTCCGGGTAGATGAGTTGTAAGGTTTTGATGATTTGGCCTGTGCCATCCGGAGAACCGTCATCAATTACCAGCACATGGAAATCGTGCATCAAAGAAAACACCTTGTGCAAAATGCGCTCAACGTTTTCGCGTTCGTTGTATGTTGGTATGATGACTAAACTATCCGGCACTTAATGCTGTTTTTATACACTAATTTATTACGCAAAAAAAGGGAATTTATTAAACAATTGGGTTATCAGGATGAATTTCCTGCGTTCTGTCTCCTTTTATATCCAACCCATCGCCAATATGTTCTACCAGATATGCTTTTTCTTTGATATATGGACTAACAAAAACAAAAATCACCACAAAACCAAAGCAAATTGCTACAAACAGCCAATAGAATGATGCACCCGTGAACACTTTAAACAGGCCATTCTCAGCTATACTTTTAGTAACTGTAGCGTTAAAAAAAGACCCAACCGAATAGGTGATATACCAAATTGCCGTCATGGTACTTTTCATGGAAGGTGGCGATTGCGTATAAGCGTATTCCAGCCCAGTAATCGAAACCAATACTTCTCCTGCTGAAAGAATAAAAAAGGCCAAAACTTGCCACCACACAGAAGGATGCAAGCCATGATCTATTTTAACTTGCAGCAAAGCAATGATCACAAAGCTAAAACCCGTAACAAATAAACCAAACCCTATTTTGCGCAGCGGTGTTAGTTTGATGCCTAATTTTTCGACCAAAGGATAAACTCCATAGTTAAAAACAGGAATCAAAGCCAGTAAAAAAATAGCGTTTACTGTTTGGATTTGTGCGGGTAGAATACGAAAGCCTAAACCAGTATCTAGGTTTAACTTTTGAGATTGTATCACCCATTCCGCACCGTTCATGTCCCAAAGCGACCAAAAAACAGGGATGAATGCAAATACGGTTATCACGCGCCAAACTGCCCGGATCGAATCTACTTTTTGCACTCCATATTTTTCTTCTGCACATCCCCAGGCTGATTTACCTTTTGAACTACCACTCAATTTGCATTTAAGTGCATAGAAACTTACAAATACAAAATTGTCTTTATTAATACCTTTAGCCGGAAGTTTAACATAGTTTTTTCTACCGGAAAAAAAGATGATTGTGGCACAAGCCATCAAAATACCAGGAACACCAAACGCCCAGGAAGCACCATATTTGTTGTAGATAATTGGAATCAGCCACAAGCTAAACATAGAACCTGCATTGATGCTGAAATAAAACCAACTGTAAATACTGCTCATTAAATGTTGGTTGCTATGGTCGAACTGGTCGCCAACATTTGCCGATACACAAGATTTTATAGCTCCTGCAGAAAAGGCAATAATGATTAAACCGGTTTCAAAACCAGTAAGCGATTGATCGAAAATGGATAGTAAAAAATGCCCAATAGTATAGATCAGCGAGCCAAAGAGGATCACTCTGTATTTCCCAAGAAACCAATCGGCCATTAATGCGCCCAGCAAAGGTGTGGCATAAACCAGCGTAGAAAAATTATGGTAAACGTTGTAAGCTTTTGCATTGGCAATCACAGAACTTTCATGAATAAAAAACTGGTTCACCATGAAAATAACCATGATACTGCGCATGCCATAAAAACTAAACCGCTCGGCAAACTCGTTACCAATAATAAAAGGAACGCTACGCGGGATTTTTGCTTTTTTTACCAGTGTAGATTCTGCGATAGAAGTTTCTGCCATTACTTTGAGTTAGATTTTTTTCTAAATTAAAGCAATTTTGCGGAGAAATACAGACAATTAATATTGCGTAACAGAATTTTTAGCTCTTTTTACGGTTGTTTTTTCCTGCGGAAGAATCAACAGGCTTTTTTTTAATATTGGTAACAGAATCCTGAAGCAATTTTCTCGGGTCTGTGTAACCTTGGTCGCGGTCTTCCGGGATGTTGCGCATATCTAAGTTCTCAACCAAATTCCATTTCCCGTTTTTCAACTGGTAACCATCGTAAGTTAAATCTGGGCCGTATAAACTAAAATCCGTTTTTACTTTCGCGTCTGGCGGGGCAAGGTGGTCAAACACAATCAATTGTTTTTCGGGCACGTAACGCAAAAGCATAGATGCCTGCCTGCTGTATTCAAACACAACCCTTTTCTGTGCGCGGCTGCTTCCTTCAAAAACATCCAAGCCAAAAACAGGCGCATTATCTTTAAAAGATAAAACTTCTATCACTTTTTTTGTTGTTTTTACGGTGTTGCCCTTCCAGCCAAGCAAAATATAGTACGGTTTTTCGTTTCCGGATTTGATGATTTTATAATACTGCGCGCCCAGCCATTTTTGCGCCGAGAAAGAAGAATCTGTTGAGTTTTTGATAAACGGCGAATAATCCGTTAACGGGAACATTTTTAAGGCGCCGCCGGTGTTGAGTTGGATGGTGCCGTAATAGCGGTAACTGCCGTCTTCGTGCATCAAATGCCAAGTGAAAATGCGGAATTTGTTATCTGGCGAATAAAGTAACGATACTGTTTTTACCGAGTCAAAACTGTAACTGTACGAACCAGGGATTTTTAAAGCATTTACCAAAGTGAGGATAAACTGATAGTTGGCATTTTTCCGTTCCAAATCGTTTTCATTGTTGATCAAAGTAGAACCAAGTATTTTTAAGCTGTCCTCGTAGTTTTTAAGTTTTGTTTGATTGCTGCTTTCGTTGGGTTTTTGTGCAAATACCGCAATACTTATCAAAACAAGAAACAGCAAATTGCCCAGCTTTTTTTTCATTTTTGGAGAGATAACTCAAGCGTTTTAATAATTTTGATTTTTCTCAAATGCGCCTGCTAAACATTCTTACGAAAAAGTAAAACGGTGGTTTTCATATTAACGTGTTGCTTATTTTGAATTTTTTCTTTCACAAGTTTGAAGCTTTCATTCAAATTAACAATCAACATAGAAGTTAATCAATCTTGTTTTTTTAATTTGATGGATGCTTCTTTTATCAACCTAAAAATGGTGCCCGAAAACTTTAGATGCAAACATAAATTTACAGGCATAAAAGAAGCATTTATTGTTTTTGCTGAAAATTCAAAAAAGTTCATTCAAAACAAGTAAAAACAATTTATAGCGGTGAAAATATATAAAACCGAAACTTATCATAAATTTGATCAGTATTGATTTTTTAATGGCTATCCTAAACTCGTCCCGGCAAAAAGCATTAATGCGCAAGTTTGCCATGAACATCAAGTTTTTAATGATGTTTACCGCAGTAATTGTAATTATTTTTACTTTGCCCAAGCAGGCCAAGTTTAGGTACGAATACGGAAAAGGAAGGATTTGGAACCAGAAAGACCTGATTTCCCCTTACAACTTCGCCATCTTAAAAACTGACGACGAATTGGCTGCCGATAAAGATGCAGCTTTGCGCAGTATCAGTCCGATTTACCAGTTTTCCCCTCAAATCGGACAACAAGAACTGGAAAACTTCAAAAACGATTTCGAAATTAAATGGCGCAACGCCGCCCTAAACCAAAAGCAAAAGGATGTTTACCTGCAATTGGGACTGAAAATACTGGAAACTATTTATCAAAAAGGTGTACTAGCGTTAAACAAAAGGTTTCAGCATGCGTCAGAAAACTACGACGTAACCTTACTGCAGAATAAAATAGCACAAAACAAAAATACCTCGGCACTCTTTACGCGCGAAAGTGCAGTAAAATACTGCGACGAGGTTTTAAACAAGCACAGCGAAATTGATAAGTCCTTTTTGCTTGGTTTGCTGCAAGACCATATTCAATATAACCTCAATTACGATAACCCTTTAACCTTACAGATAGAAAAAGAAACACTGGACGGACTTTCGCAAACACGCGGAATGGTGCAAAAAGGTGAGCTGATTGTGGCTAAAGGTTCTGTAATTAACCAGGAAGTTTACCAAAAATTAGAATCGTACAAAAAAGCTTTCGAAGATAATGTGCACGTTACCGGTGATAAAAACATGGTTCTGCTTGGCCAGTTTTTATTGGTTTTCCTGATCATTTCGCTGCTGATCGTTTTTTTATTTCTCTTCCGAAAAGATATTTATAACGATAACCGCCTGGTTGGCCTTATTTTACTGGTGATTACTTCTATGCTGGTTACCCTTTCCTGGGCCATCCGCTTGCAGTTGCCCAATTTGTATTACATACCTTATTGTATTGTGCCGATCATTATCCGCATTTTGTTTGATACGCGGCTTGCACTCAACATCCATTTATTAGTGGTTTTAATTGCCGGTTTTTTTGTGCCAAACAGTTTTGAGTTTGCTTTTTATGAATTGACGGCAGGGATGGTTTCTATCTACAGCATAAAAAACCTGATCCGCAGAGAGCAGTTTTTAATCTCCACAATATTGATAGGCTGCTGTTATTTAGTGTCTTTTCTTGGGATATCTTTTATCCGCGAGGGCAGCTTTAGTTCGATCGATTGGAACGATTTTTTACCTTTTGCAGTAAGCGTTCTGTTAACATTGCTGGCCTATCCTTTAATTTACGCCTTCGAAAAAGTGTTTGGTATCACGTCGGATATTGCGCTTATTGAGCTAACCAACACCAATTCGTCTTTGCTGCGCGAGCTGGCTTTTAACGCGCCTGGCACATTTCAACATTCTTTACAAGTGGCAAACCTGGCAGAAACCGCGATTTATACCATTGGCGGTAATGCGTTGCTGGTTAGGGCAGGAGCGTTGTACCACGATATTGGCAAAATAGAAAACCCTCAATTTTTTATCGAGAACCAAAACCAGGGTTTCAACCCGCACGACAAGCTTTCGTACGAAGAAAGTGCACGGGTTATTATCCGCCACGTGCAAAAAGGCGTAGAATTGGGGCGAAAGAAAAACCTGCCCGAAATTATTATCGATTTTATCCGGACACATCATGGCAATACACGGGTTGACTACTTTTACCAGTCTTTTTTGAAAAATTTTCCAGAAAAAATCGTGGATGAAAACACTTTCAAATATCCCGGGCCAATCCCTTTCTCCAAAGAATCAGGCGTTTTGATGCTGGCAGATTCTGTTGAAGCTGCTTCCAGAGCTTTGAAAGAACCCAATTTTAAATCTATTAATGATCTGGTTGATAAGCTGGTAAACTACAAACTGGAGCAAGGCCAACTCAAAAACAGTAACATCACTTTAAAAGAAATTGAAACGGTAAAAAGCATTTTTAAAAAGATGCTGATGAGTATTTACCACGTACGTATTGATTATTGATAATATTTTTTGTTGGGAAAAGTGAATTACTATATTTGCACTCCTTAAAAAAAAGGAACGAATTGTAAGTAAGAAAAAAGGTGAGGTGCCTGAGAGGCCGAA
>CAZZVO010000197.1:0-7906 GCA_964657505.1 uncultured Mucilaginibacter sp. | reverse complement strand
CTAATTAAAATATTTCCTCAATTGTATGATGGCCATTCTTAAACGGGTTTTGATTGTACCTAAAGGGATGCTCAATTCGTCGGCAGCTTCCAGGTGCGTATATCCTTTAAAATAAATCAAATCAAGAATAACCTTTTGTTCAGGTTTTAGCTTTTCTACCAAATCTTTTACCCCTAAAAGTTCGGGCTTGTAAGTAGTGTTCCTGCTTGCATCAATTGAAGTTACGTTTAATTCGAGTTCATGGTTTTTGGTTTGATTCTTAAAATCTTTAGACCGGATTTTGTCGATTGACAAGTTACGGGCAATATTGACCATCCAGGTAAAAAGCCTGCCTTTATCAGAACTGTAGGATGAAAATGAATTCCAGATTTTTAGAAAAGTTTCCTGTAATAAATCCTCGGCCAGTTCTGTATTTTGTACAATCTTGATGATAACGCCAAATAGCGACGAGGAGTACATATCGTACAAAGCTTCTGCGGCTATTTTTTCGCGGTTACGCAAGCCTGAAACAAGCTCTTCCTCAGAAAGTGATATTTTACGCTTTTTGATCAAGGAGATAGTAGATTAGGAAATGGTTATATCGAATAGGTGTTTTTCTGCGTGATAAGAAGACCGCACTAACGGCCCGCTTTCCACATACCTAAAACCCTTCTCTAATCCTATTGTTTTATAAAACTGAAACTGATCGGGGTGTATCCAATCCAAAACCGGATGATGATTTTTTGTTGGTTGTAAATATTGGCCAATGGTGAGGATTTGCACGCCGGCTTCCAACAGATCGTCCATTGCTTGTAAAACCTGGTGTTCCTTTTCGCCCAAACCCAGCATAATGCCTGATTTTGTACGGACTCCAGCAGCAGAAATCCGGCTTAAACATTCTAAACTCCGGTCGTATTTTGCCTGGATCCTTACTTCTTTTGTTAATTCCCGTACTGTTTCCAAGTTGTGGGAAACCACTTCCGGGCGAACAGCGAGCACACGGTCTAAATTATCCCAAATTCCACGAAAATCCGGGATCAAAGTTTCTAAAGTAGTTTCCGGGCTTTCGCGCCGTATTGCATTGATTGTTTCTGCCCAAATGGTCGAACCGCCATCTTTTAAATCATCTCGATCTACAGAAGTGATAACACAGTGTTTCACTTGCATTAACTTTACAGAACTGGCTACGCGTTCCGGTTCGTTCATATCCACGGCTAAAGGTCTGCCAGTTGCTACTGCACAAAAAGAACAGGAACGTGTGCAGATATTCCCTAAAATCATGAAAGTAGCCGTACCAGCTCCCCAGCATTCGCCCATGTTGGGGCAATTGCCGCTTTCGCAAATGGTATGAAGTTTATGTGTATCTACAAGTCCTCTAACGTGTGCGTATTCTTTGCCAACAGGTAATTTTACCCGTAGCCAATCTGGTTTACGCTGCGGTTGAACAGCAGGAACTACTGGTAAATCTATCATAGCACAAAACTAAGTAATTCAGTTTTATTAATAGAAAATACTGCTTCGGCAAAAGGTTAATGACGATCAATTGACTACAATTATTAAATTTACAACGAAATCAATTTTAAAAGATGGCAACTATAGCAACCGTATATCAAGGCACGTTGAGGACAGCAGCAACGCACATACAATCTGGAACTCAAATTTTAACAGATGCACCTGTTGATAACCAGGGAAAAGGCGAAGCTTTCTCGCCAACAGATCTATTGGCTGCTTCTTTGGGAAGTTGCATGCTAACAATTATGGGTATTGCTGCCAAGGAACATCAAATCAATATCGAAAACACTGATTGTACGATCACAAAAATAATGGCAGCCGAACCGCCACGCCGTGTTGGGGAAATTGTTGTTGAACTGAAGTTTCCGGAGACTTATACTGATAAACAGCAAAAAATACTCGAAAGGGCAGCATTAACTTGTCCGGTGTATTTAAGCCTACACCCGGATATTCAAAAAACGGTAAACTTCGGGTGGTAATTATTGCATTACCTCGGTAGCTTCTTTGGCAGAAATGGAAGAATGCGACTGGTCTAAAACGCAATCCCCATCTTTAATCAGCAACAATTGGGGAGATTCGTGTTGCACACTAAACGTATCGGCAACACTTTTTGAAAGTTCGCGGTACTTGATCAGGTCGAGAAAATAAAGTGGCGTATTTTCGTTAAACATATCCCCATCCTGCTCAAAACTTCTTTTGGCCATCATGCTGATAGGGCAACGGGTACTGTGTTTAAAAATGATATTATAACCTTTTGCAGCTTTAATATGATCAATTTGTTCTGTAGTGGTAAGATTAATCCAATTCATAATTGCAAAAGTAACAGGATGCTTCTTTTATCACCCTAAATTTTTGCAAATTTACAGTACTCGGATTATCTGTGGTGGCTATTACCGTAAGCAGGACAAAGCTTGTTAGAACAAGAAGAAAAAGAAACTGCCAGCGTAGCAGCTAAAACAACCAGTAAAAAAACTTTTTTCATTTTGATAATTTTTATAATCCCTAAAAATTAAATAATACTGCTTTTATTTATTTAAAGTTACAACAATTTCAGCCATTTTTATGGCCGTTACTGCGGCTTCAACACCTTTGTTGCCATGTTTGCCTCCCGCGCGATCCATTGCCTGTTGCTGGTTATCAGTAGTTAACACTCCAAATATAACAGGTTTTGAATATTTTAGGGCAACATTGCTCAAGCCATTTGCAACTGCATTACAAATAAAATCGAAATGCCTGGTTTCTCCCTGTATCACACAACCTAAACAAATTACGGCATCGAAATCGCCCTTTTTCAACAACAAATCAGCTCCGGAAGTTAATTCATAACTGCCAGGCACCGGGTAGGTTTTAATGTTTTCTTCTTTAGCGCCATGCTGTACGAGCGTTTGATAAGCCCCTTCTAATAAAGCACGTGTTACTTCTGCATTCCATTCTGCAACTACAATACCAAAGCGGTAAGGAGTGGCAGGCGGTACAACCGTATGCGTAAAATCAGATAAATTTTTAAGTTGAGAAGCCATGACCAGGAATTAATTGTAGAAGATTTGACCCGATAAAAGAAGCATCGGGAAAAAGATTGCCCAAATTATTTTTTTTCTGCTTCTGCCCTTGCAATGTATTTATCTATGCTCGTAGCGTCATTGCTTTCGGGGAAATCAGTTTTGATTTTCTTATAAGCATCAACCGCATCACTATAATTTTTTTGTGCTTCGTAAACCAAACCCAACTTTTTCAAAAAAATTGGGGAAGTGAAAGCATTATTCCCTTTATCTGCTGCTTTTTTATAAAAAGTTACTGCTTTATCGTAATCTTTCAATTCTACGTAAGCATCGCCAACACCGCCTAAAGCTTGTGCAGCAATAATCAAATCATCACCACGATAATTGGTAAGGTTATCAACTGCTTTTTTGTAATCGCCTTTATTTAAATAAGCAATGCCTAAATAATAAAAAGCTAAGTTGGCAGCTTTGGTATTGCTGTATTCGTCAACAATTTTTGCAAAACCGGGATAACCGGCATCGCCGTTGATCGCTTTGTCCCATTGTTTTTTGTCCCAAAAATCCTGTGCTACATACATTTGGTCGGCTGCCTTAACCTCACGCGGCGCGAGATAAAATTTTTGATAAGCAAAATAAATCACAATCAAAGCCAACACGGCACTAACAATAAAAGTAAGGCTTTTCTGGTTTTCCCGCACAAAATTTCCGGTTTGGGCTAACGGTTTTGCTTCTCCGGCAGGTTTAACTTCGGTGGTAACTTTAGTATTTGGTTGAATATTCGGCATTTGTGTCCAAAATTTTAGGTTGCAAAAATACGGTTTTACTAATGTTTAACAACACCTATTTTGAAGGAATTTAAAACATTGTTTTACACCAATTTGTATCGCCAAAACTGCGGGATTGCTAACTTTGAAGCCCAACATGTATTTAACACAGCTTTCCCTGCTCAATTTTAAAAACTATGTTCAGGCTGATTTAAATTTTCATCCCGGCGTAACTGTTTTTGCCGGCGATAACGGTGCCGGAAAAACCAATCTGCTCGATGCCATCCATTATCTTACGCTATGTAAAAGTTACTTTAACCCAATTGATAACCAGCAGATTTTGCAAGGCACCGATTTTTTTATGGTAAACGGAGCATTTAGCAAAGAAGAACAAAAAGACACCGTTTCCTGCGCGGTAAAACGCAACCAGAAAAAGCAGTTTAAGCGCAATAAAAAAGAATACCAGCGGCTGGCAGACCATATTGGTTTGTTCCCACTGGTGATGCTTTCGCCGTACGACATAAATATTATTATGGAAGGCAGCGAGGAGCGGAGGAAGTTCGTAGACAATGTGATTTCGCAAACCGATCATCAGTATTTAGATGAATTGATTGCTTACAATAAAACGCTTTTAAATAGGAATATCCTGTTGAAAAGCATTTCTGAAACCGGAAAATACGATCCGCAATTGCTGGAGGTTTTTGATGAACAATTGGTGAGTTCCGGCAATATCATCTTCCAAAAAAGGAAAGCTTTTATGGAAGTTTTTACGACCATATTTAATCAGCATTACCAATATTTAAGCGAAGATGCCGAAAGTGTAGAATTAGTTTATGATTCGCAGTTGTTGCAGGAAGATTTTAGTTTTTTGCTGAAGAAGGCAACAGAACGCGACCGGGTTTTGGAACGAACCAGCGTTGGTATCCATAAAGATGATTTGCAGTTTTCCATTCACCAAATGCCCATGAAAAAGTTTGGTTCGCAAGGGCAGCAAAAATCTTTTTTGGTGGCGTTGAAACTGGCGCAATACAGTTTTTTATATCAGCAAAAAGGCTACAAACCATTGCTTCTTTTAGATGATATTTTTGATAAACTGGACGAAAAGCGCATCCACAAATTGATGCAAATGGTTTCTGATAATAATTTTGGTCAGGTTTTTATCACCGATACCAATGCCGAACGGATGCAGCAAATTTTTGACCGGATTGGTGTAGAAGTTGCTATTTTTAACGTACATAAAGGACAAGTGGATGGGCCGCACGAACGATAAAACGTTAAAAGAAGTTTTAGGGCTGATGCTGAAAACTTACAAAATCAAGCGTAAGTTTGATGAAACGGGCGTAATCGCAAATTGGGCAGATTTGGTAGGAAAACCTGCGGCCAACCGCACCAAAGAAATCTTCATTTTAAACAAAAAGCTTTTTATTCGGATGGATTCCTCAGTTATAAAAAACGAATTGCTGCGGATGCGTTTGGAAATTATAGAAAAAATTAACGAACAGGCAGAAACAGAACTGATTACGGAAATTATTTTGTTGTGAGTTTTGGTGCTGTAAAAGAAGCATTTTGTCGTTCTGAACTTGTTTCAGGATCTCTCTTGTCAAGTTTAAAACCTTTCTAATGAGATGCCGAAACAAGTTCTGCATGACAAAGCTTAATACTTCTTTTATCGCCTAAAATCTTTCAAACGCAGAGAAAAAGAAGTTGCCTTCAATTTGTGCGTTTTCATCAGAATCAGAACCGTGAACAGCATTTTTTTCAATAGATTCTGCAAATTCTTTACGGATGGTGCCTTCTTCAGCTTGTGCCGGATTTGTTGCGCCAATCAATTTACGAAAACTGGCAACAGCATCATCTTTCTCCAAAATAGCAGCTACAATTGGGCCTGAAGACATAAAGCCAACCAAATCTTTATAGAAAGGACGTGCAGCATGAACTTCATAAAATTTGCCCGCTAATTCTTCTGATAAGGAAGTATATTTTAAGGCCACAATTTTAAAACCGGCCTGCGTAATCTTATTTAAAATAGCACCAATGTGTTGGTTTGCAACAGCATCTGGCTTAATCATGGTAAAAGTTTTGTTGGTTTCCATTTTTGTTTTTATCGATTGTGGGCAAAAGTAGTTTTTTCGGCAGGAAACCAAAAATCAAGTTTCAATTAGGACACCTGTAATTCATTTATTTATTTAGCTTTGCATTCCGTTTTAAAATCGTAGATGTTGAACCTTGCCGAGCTGAAGGATTTACTGGCCCAGCCAAAAAATATTGTAATTACCACGCACCATAAACCAGATGGTGATGCGCTGGGTTCTTCCTTAGGTTTATACCATTACCTCAAGCAGAAACAACACCAGGTAAAGGTAGTTACGCCGTCTGATTATCCATATTTTTTGCAATGGATGCCCGGAAACGCCGAGGTAATCATTTACACAGAACAAAAAGATGCAGCAGCAGAATTGGTTCAAAATGCAGATTTAATTTTTTGCCTCGATTTCAATTCACTATCCCGGATCAATGATTTAGGTGAAATGGTGAAGGTTTCATCCGCAAAAAAAATCATGATTGATCATCACCTCGATCCGGAAAATTTTGATGATTTCCGTGTTTGGAATACCACAGCTTGTTCTGCCTCACAATTGGTTTACGAATTCATTGCCGAACTTTTAGGTGATAAAAACAGCATCGACGCCGCAATTGCTACTTGTTTTTATACAGGCATTATGACGGATTCCGGCTCTTTCCGTTTTCCAACAACTACTTCAAAAGTGCACAGAATTACTGCCGATTTGATTGATCTGGGTGCTGACAATGCTTTAATCCATCAGGAAGTTTATGATCACTCGACCGAAAACCGTTTACGCTTTTTGGGATATTGCCTCAGCAACAAATTAGAAATTCTGCCTGGCTACAACACAGCTATGATTGCGATCAGTCGAGAAGAAATGAACCGTTTCAACATCGTTACCGGCGATACGGAAGGCATTGTAAATTACGCTTTATCGATCAGCGGCATCCGTTTGGCAGCTTTTATTATCGAAAGGCCGGATAGGATCAAACTTTCGCTGCGTTCTTCAGGCACTTTTCCCGCTAACGAAATCTGCAAAAATTATTTTCATGGCGGCGGTCACCGAAATGCGGCAGGCGGGCAATCAGAAAGTACGCTGGAGCAGGTTGTCCATCAATTTAAAACTCTATTACCCGAATACAAAAATCTTTTAACACAATAACAATGAAGAAAAACTTGGTTTTTTTAACAGTTGCAGCAATGGCTTTTGCAGGTTGTAACGGTGGATTTAAAAAAGGTGACAATGGCCTTTTATACAAAATTTATACAGACGCGCCTGGTACGAACATAAAAGTTGGTGACTTTGTAAGTGTAAATGTAGTTGCCAAAACAGAAGGCGATTCTTTGCTTTTTAGTTCTTACGATATGGGCCGCGCATCTCAATTGTTAGTTGCCAAACCCATGTATAAAGGCGATTTATATACTGGTTTAATGATGTTGAGCCAGGGCGACAGTGCCACTTTAAAAGTTGATGCAGATACTTTGGTGAAGAAAAGCGGCCAGCCTAAACCTCCGGGTTTTAAAGGTAAATACTTTGTTTATACCCTTAAAATTGAAAAAGTTTTAGCAAAAGGCACGATGGACGATAAAGCTTTCCAGGCTAAAATTGGTGAGTTTTTTAAAGCAGAAGCGGATAAAGCCAGGGCAGTAGAGCCAATTAAAATTAAAAAATACATTGCCGATAAAAACCTCAAAACGATCCAAACACCTTCCGGTTTAAATTATGTAATTACACAAGCAGGAAGTGGTGATAAAATTGCTTCAGGCGACACGGCTGTGGTTGATTATACTGGTAAAATGATGAACAGTACCGAAAAAGTATTTGATACCAGCATTAAAGAGGTTGCACAAAAAAATAAAACTTATGATAAAATGCGCCCTTACCAGCCCATTAAAATTACAATTGGCCAAAAAGCAGTAATACCGGGTTGGGACGAAGGTTTGCAACTTTTAAACAAAGGCTCTAAAGCTACTTTTATCATCCCTTCTTCTTTGGCTTACGGCGAACAAGGTTATGGCCCGATCGCCCCTTTTTCTCCTTTGGTTTTTGAAGTGGAGTTGAAAAACATTATCCATCCGAATCCTAA
>CAZZVO010000196.1:0-7909 GCA_964657505.1 uncultured Mucilaginibacter sp. | reverse complement strand
AACTCAAATCCTAAAATTTTAGATCAGATCGGTAAAATTCTTGGATTTAAACCTGCCTATTATGAGTTGGATCTTTGCTACGAGCATCAAATAGCAGAACTGGTAGAGAAAGAACCAGAACTTGCAGGAATTATCCATTTTGCAGCATCAAAAGCAGTAGGCGAATCGGTACAAAAACCGTTGCTGTATTATAAAAACAATTTTTTCTCTTTGATCAATTTGTTAAATGCGTACGCTGGTAAAAAATTAAATTTTGTTTTTTCTTCAAGCTGCACGGTTTACGGTCAGCCGGATGAATTGCCTGTTACCGAAAAAGCACCGGTAAAAAAAGCACAGTCGCCATATGGTAACACTAAACAAGTTGCAGAAGAGATCTTGGAAGATGTTATCGCTTCCGGAAGTTCTTATAATATTATTTCTCTTCGGTATTTCAATCCGGTTGGCGCACATCCATCTGCTTTAATTGGAGAATTGCCAATCGGTGTCCCTCAAAATTTAGTCCCTTTTATCACTCAAACCGCTATCGGCAAACGGCAAAAGTTAACTGTTTTCGGAAGTGATTATAACACACCAGACGGCAGTAATGTGCGCGATTATATTCACGTAGTTGATCTGGCAAAAGCCCATGTTGCAGCTTTAAAATACATGGAAACTGATTTTAGCGGTTACGATATGTTTAATATTGGTACCGGTAAAGGAAGCTCTGTTTTGGAGGTGATCCATGCGTTTGAAAAAACTACCGGCATTAAGTTGAATTATGAAATCGGTCCGCGCCGCCCGGGCGATGTAGAACAAGTTTGGGGAGATGTTTCCAAAGCAGCAGAAAAACTGAAATGGAAAACAGAACTGGATGTGGAGCAAATGATGCTGACTGCCTGGAACTGGGAGAAATACATCAACGAAAACCCTTTATAAGAATTTAGCTGCTAAAAGAAGCACAGCGATATTATGGAAAAAAAAATCATCATTACAGGCGGGGCAGGCTTTATAGGTTCGCACGTGGTGCGCCGTTTTGTAAAAACTTACCCGCAATACCAAATCATTAATTTAGATAAATTAACTTATGCCGGTAACCTCGCTAATCTGCAGGATATAGAGCACGAAAGCAATTATCAATTTATAAAAGGTGATATTGTTGATGCTTCTTTTATCTATGATTTATTTGAGCAGGAACAACCCGGTGCCGTTATCCATTTGGCTGCAGAATCGCACGTTGACCGTTCCATAACCAATCCGTTAGAATTTGTAATGACTAATGTGGTCGGCACAGCAAACCTGCTAAATGCTGCACGAGAATGCTGGAAAGGAAAATACGAACAGACCCGTTTTTACCACGTTTCTACGGATGAGGTTTACGGTACTTTAGGAGAAACCGGCATGTTTACCGAAGAAACGGCTTACGATCCGCATTCGCCATATTCCGCATCTAAAGCAGGTTCAGATCATTTGGTTCGCGCTTATCAGGATACTTATGGAATGGATACGGTTATTTCTAATTGCTCCAACAACTACGGTTCCAACCACTTCCCCGAAAAATTAATTCCTTTAACCATTCATAATATCCAGGAAAAAAAGCCAATTCCGGTCTACGGAAAAGGTGAAAATATCCGTGATTGGCTTTGGGTGGAAGATCACGCTCGTGCCATAGATGTTATTTTTCATCAGGCTAAAGCTGGTAAAACTTATAACATTGGTGGACATAACGAGTGGAAAAACATCGACTTGGTTCATACATTATGTAAAATTATGGACGAGAAGTTAGGCCGTGCCGAAGGTGAATCTGCACAATTAATCACTTATGTTAAAGACCGTGCTGGCCATGATTTGCGTTATGCCATTGACGCGTCGAAACTAAAAGACGAATTAGGCTGGACACCAAGTGTGACTTTTGAGCAAGGACTGGAAAAAACCGTTGACTGGTATTTAGCTAATGAAGAATGGCTAAACAATATTACATCAGGTAATTACAAGCAATATTACCAGGATCAGTATGAAAACCGCTAACCATGTTCGGCTTTTTTAGTAAGAAAAAGAATAGTGATTTAAGAACATTTGATTTAAGTACGCTTGGGGTAGATATGCACTCGCATGTTTTGCCTGGTATCGATGATGGCGCACAAACACTGGAAGAATCTGTTGTATTGGTTCAGGCGATGATGAATTTAGGCATCAAAAAAATCATCGCCACGCCACATATCATGGTGGATTATTACCGCAACACACCAGAAACAATTGGCGAAGCACTAAAAATCTTGAAAAAGGAACTGCAAAAACAGTATATAGAAATTGAATTAGAAGCCGCTGCAGAACATTTATTGGACGAAGGTTTTGAGATTTTGTTAGAAGAAGGCCGGGTAATGCCAATGCGGGATAATTATCTGCTTTTTGAAATGTCGTTCATTGATGTCCATCCAAACTTAATTCCTATTGTTCAATTGATGAAGGATATGGGTTACAAACCTATTTTAGCTCATCCCGAACGTTACGGCTATTTCACAATAGAAAATTGTGAAAATTTAAAAAGCCTTGGATGTGATTTGCAGATGAATACAATTTCTTTAACCGGCTACTACGGAGCAAAAACTAAAACGATGGCGGAAGCGATGGTTGACCATAATTTAGTAGACTTTATTTCCAGCGATATGCACCACGTTAAACACGCAGCAGCTTTAGAAAGGTCGCTTAAAACTTCGTATTTAGAAAAACTGCTTTTTGATTATCCGCTTAAAAACCAGTTGCTGTTATAACAAAAATGCGCTAGCCAGTATTTTTGCCAACGCATTTTTATAGGGATAAAAGAAGTATTATACGGAAAATGAAGTACCGCAGCCACAAGTACTGGCAGCATTTGGGTTGTTAAAAGTAAATCCGCGCGCATTTAAACCATCCTGAAAATCAATTTGCATTCCGGCCAAATATAAACCGTGTGCTTTATGCATAAATGTTTTAATCCCATTGATGATATATTCCTGGTCGCCGTCTTTCTTCTGGTCAAAACCTAAAATATAGTTCATCCCGGAACAACCTCCGCCTTCTACACCAACGCGTAAACCAAAATCAGGGCTAATTTCCTGTTGGTCTATCAACTTATTTAATTCTGCAACCGCACCTTCTGTAAAAGAAACAGGTGCTGCAACGGCTTCAATAACAGTACTCATTTTTTATTATTTAATTTCTAAACAAATATAAACGAAATTGCACAATTTAGTTCTACACCAAAAGTTTATGACCATTCAACAACACTCATTTCTATGCTGAACAATTATCTATTTGACATTCTAAAATTAACAGTTTCCGGATTATTAGTAGTATTAAGTGCTTTCTACATGGCCAGGCCATATTTGGAACGTTTTGAAAAACATCAACTGATCGGTTTGAAACAGTCGTTTAGTAAAGAAACACTTTTGCTACGTTTGCAAGCTTACGAACGCTTGGCTTTGTTTGTTGACAGGATTAATCCGGTTAATTTACTGGTTAGGTTGAACGATCAAAATTATTCGGCCGGCGAATTGCATTATTTAGTTGTGAAAGAAATCAGAAATGAATATCAACATAATATCACCCAACAAATTTATGTGAGCAACACCTCATGGGAAATTGTAAAAAGGGTTAAAAACGATACGGTTTCCTTGTTCAATAATGCGGTAAAAGCACTTCCGCAACAGGCAAATTCTTTAGACCTCAGCAAACTTGTGTTAGAGCAGATTAGTAGGATGGAAAACAGCCCTTATGATATTGCATCTATATTGATCCATGATGAGGCTGGCCAAATTTTGTGAACAAAATAGTAATGTTAATAAGTATTGCCGGAATGGGTATAGTTATGGTTTAAAAACTAAGATTTTTTAATAGAGAAATTGGTGCTTAACATGATGTTATTATAGAAGTGATTGATTTAAAGTTGTTTAAATAAAATTAGGTTTAGAAGTGTTAATTCTATATAAACTACTTCCTATAAAAATAGTAATCAAAACAAAGCTTTTTTATTAAATCTTTTTGCACAATTGGGGTGGAATTCTTATCTGCTTGCATTTGAGCAGCTTATAAAAAATCGTAAATTATAGTTTTTTTCCACGTCTTTTTTTCGAATCTTCGGTGTTACAAACCGGCACATAAAAAACCTTGCTGATTGTTTGGAAATCAACTTTTTGATAAAAACTACATGGAAAAAACTGGTACGCATATCTGGAATAGCTGTCTTAACATTATTAAAGACAATATTCCGGCCCAAAGTTTCAAAACTTGGTTTGAGCCTATTAAAGCTATCAGGCAAGAAGGCACAGTTCTTACTATCCAGGTTCCAAGCTTGTTTTTTTACGAGTGGCTGGAAGAACATTATGTAGGTTTATTACGTAAAACCATCAAGAACCAATTAGGTGATGAAGGGCGGCTGGAGTATAATATTGTGATGGAGCAATCGTCTGCAAAACCTTATACCACCAATATGCCCTCAAACGGAAACGGAAGCGAAGGAAAAAACCAGTCTATGCCCATCCCGGTTTCAATTAATAAAGACATCAAAAACCCTTTTGTAATACCTGGACTAAGAAAACTGCAGGTTGACCCACAATTAAACCAAAACTATACTTTCGAAACCTTTATAGAAGGTGACTGCAACCGCCTGGCACGTTCTGCTGGTTATGCAGTAGCTGCAAAACCTGGCGGTACTTCTTTTAACCCCTTAATGATTTATGGCGGCGTTGGCTTAGGAAAAACGCACCTGGCGCAAGCTATTGGTAATGAAATCAAGCAATCTTTTCCCGAGAAGTTGGTACTTTATGTTTCCTGCGAAAAATTTACCACGCAGTTTGTAGAATCGTTAAAAAATAACAATATCAATGATTTTGTGAATTTTTATCAAGCGATGGACGTATTGATTGTGGACGATGTTCACAACTTTGCCGGCCGTGATAAAACGCAAGATATTTTCTTCCACATCTTTAACCATTTGCACCAATCGGGAAAGCAAATCATTTTAACTTCGGACAAATCTCCAAAAGATTTAGCAGGATTGGAAGAACGTTTGTTGTCGCGTTTCAAATGGGGACTTTCTGCCGATTTGCAAATCCCGGATATGGAAACCCGTATGGCGATCCTGAAAAAGAAGATTTACCAGGACGGGATTGAATTGCCGCAGGAAGTGATCGAGTATGTGGCGCACAATATTGATAACAACGTACGTGAGCTGGAAGGTGCCATGGTTTCTTTGCTGGCACAATCTACCTTGAACAAAAAAGAAATTGATATCGCTTTGGCGCGGCAAATGCTGAAAAACTTTATCAAAAATTCGAGCAAAGAAATTTCGATGGAATCAATCCAAAAATTAGTTTGCGAATATTTTGAAGTTCCGGTTGAGATGGTAAAATCATCTACTCGAAAACGTGAAATCGTACAAGCCCGTCAAATTTCGATGTATCTATCAAAAGCACACACCAAAAGTTCCTTAAAAACCATTGGGCAGTTTTTTGGCGGAAGAGATCATTCAACCGTAATTTATGCTTGCCAAACCGTTGAAGATTTGATTGATACTGATAAAAAGTTTAAAACCTACGTAGCAGATATTCAGAAAAAGCTGAAAATGAATTAAGCTGAAAAGCATTTCCACAAAAAAAGTCCCGGGCATTTTACCCGGGACTTTTTTTGTGCCATAAAAGAAGCATTACACTTTTAACTCACCTAATTTTAACAAAGCATAAAATATAGCAGTAACGTGCAACGCCTGTCCAAATTTTTGGCTTAACAAAAGCTCTTTCAGTTTTGGTATCGATACTTTTTCTACAATAATTTCTTCATGCGCATCCAGTTTTTGGCCTTGAACTAACTTTCCGCCTTTCGCTAGAAATGCGTGGCATTGATTTGTTCCGGTAGAAGGGTTTGGATAAATAGTCGAAATAAACTCAATATCATCAAACTGATAACCGGTTTCTTCCAGTAACTCTCTTCGGATTGCCGTTTTCGGGTCTTCACCAGCATCCACAACGCCACCTGGGATTTCTAACAAAACCACATCCGCCGCGTGGCGATACTGCTTTACCAACAAAACTTCATTGTCTTCTGTTATTGCAACTGCATTCGCCCAATCCGAGTATTCTAAAACGTAATAATCATCTACTATGGTTCCATCAGGCATCCGGCAAGTATCTTTCCGCATCGTTGCCCAGGGTTTATTAATTACATATTCCGAAGAAAGTTTTTCCCATTTAAGGTTATCCATATAACTTGTTTTGTTCTAAAAATTGAATGATGCTTCTTTTACGGGAAAAATTTTCAAAAGATTGCGTGTGATGTTCCTGTTCCAGGAATTGATAAATTGTTAAAATGTGATTTAAAACAGCAATTGTTTTCGGATTATGTTGAAATGGAGAAACGCTTTCCCGCAAAAACTGACTTAATAAATCCAATTTTTGCGCAGGATATTTTTTGCTTGATAAATGAAGTTTAAGCTGATCAGCATTTAATAAAAGCAGCTCATTCACATTCAAATCAAAATCTTGCAGCAAACTTTTATTAATTAAATCTTCTGCTTCCATCACTTTTCCTGCATCTTTCAAGCCTAAAATCTTCGCTAAAGCTTGCGTCAATTTGGCTATTTCAGCTTGTAAAAAGTCTCTACGTATCATTTTTTATGCGATAAAAGAAGCATTACCAACTTCCGCTCGATCCGCCGCCGCCAAAACTTCCGCCGCCAAAACCACCGAAACCGCCGCCGCCGCCAGAATCTCCACCACCACCGAAACCACCGCCGCCGCCGCTTCCACGTCCTAACAAGTTTCCGGCTAAAAACCACCAGAAAGGGCTTGAGCCGCCACGGCCGCCAATAATTTGGCTACCGCCACCACCGCCACGACGAATCAAAATAATCACCACAATCACAATAATTATGATGATAAAAATAGAACCGCCGCCGCCACCGTTGCTTATTTGTTGGGTTTTTGCAGGTGCTTTGTACTCACCTTTCATGTATTTAATCAGCGAATTGGTGCCTGCATCTATCCCGGCATAGTAATTTCCTTGCTTAAAGTTTGGCTTGATATCGTTCTCAATAATTTCATGCGTAGTAATATCGGGAACAGCACCTTCCGCACCGTAACCTGTTTGAATAGTCACTTTGCGGTCGCCAATAGCAATCAGCATTAAAATTCCGTTATTTTTTCCTTTTTGGCCGATGCCCCATTTCCTGCCTAAATTGGTTGCATATTCTGCAATATCATAATCACCAACAGATTTTATTAAAACAACGGCAATTTGGGTTGAAGTAGAATCGTTAAAAGCAACCAACTTGTTTTCAAGCGATTGCTTTTGATCGGAAGATAAAGTACTGGTATAATCCGTAACCAACGTGGTGGATTTTTCGGGAAATTGCTGGGCAAAAACGAATACACTGCTGCAACAAAGCAGCCAGGTAAACAAAAGCTTTCTTAACATATTTTTAATTATTTACCATCCATAAAAGCAATATCATCCGGCAGTTCGTTTTGGTCTGTATCCTGGCTCGGGAAATATTTTTTCAATTGTTCTCCGGCCATCACCAATCCGCTGATAATTCCTTCCGTTAAATTTCCGTACTTAAAATGGTTTAGCATAGTTTCTTTTGTTTGGTCCCAAAAATTTTCGGGCACAACTTTGTGGATTCCTGCATCACCGATAATGGCAAACTTACGGTCAACGGTAGAAAGATAAATTAAAACGCCGTTACGAAGCCTGGTTTTATGCATGTTTAACTGTTTAAAATAGTTTGCCGCACGGTCCAGCACATCTTCGCTACAGGTTTTCTCAACACAAATCCGTATCTCGCCCGAAGTATTTTTTTCGGCAGCTTCTACCGCTTTTCTAATCTGCTGCTGCTCTTGTTCTGTAAATAGTGCCATTGTTTTTAATGATTACAGGATTTAAAAATGATTACACAGAA
>CAZZVO010000195.1:0-7925 GCA_964657505.1 uncultured Mucilaginibacter sp. | reverse complement strand
TTTTACTATGATGGCAAAACCGGCGTTCTGCTAAATGAGTCATCAGGCGGACTTGATTTCCCAGACGAACCGGAGCCAGACTATTTAGATTTCGCTTACTTTTCTTTTGTTATCGGGATGACGTTTCAGGTTTCCGATGTCGAGATCAGTTCAAGAAAAATCCGTCGGCTGGCTTTGCTGCATGCGCTCATTTCGTTTGTTTTTAACACCGTGATATTGGCATTGGTTATCAACGTAATCCTGGGCGTGGTTGAAAAATAGCCTGACTTTAAACGAAAAAAAATAGTAGTTGAGCGAAAATCAGCATGCTTCTTTTATCGGCATAAAACTGTTAAGAAAACATATCAAGCTTGCAGGTTTTGGGGTGATAAAAGAAGCATCTGAATTAGGTCGAGAAGAATTAAAACCAGCCTAACATTTTCTTTACAAAGTATTGGTTTGCTTTTTATTAAGTTATCTTTCGCCATTGGAAATATCCCTTTTAAAATGAATAAATTCCTGTTTATAACCATCTCTTTTGCATTAGCACAAACCGCAAATGCCCAGCAAGTTAAAAGTTTAACTGCGGAAGATTACCGGCAGGCAGAACGTTTTATGAGTTACAACACCGACCAATATGTTGATCACGGCAGCGTGCGCCCCAACTGGTTACTGGACGAAAAGTTCTGGTACCGATCATTAACGCCCAACGGCAGCGAATTTATTTTGGTTGATCCGGCTAAAAAAACACGCGGTGCTGCTTTTAATCAGCAAAAATTAGCGGCGGCACTTTCATCAGCCACAGGTAAAACGTATGAAGCCTCGATGTTGCCGTTCCAAACTTTTAGTTTTTCGCCTGATAATCAGTCCATCATCTTTCGGGCAAACGGCAAGCAATGGAAATGCGACCTGCAAACCTACAATTGCACGGAAGATAATTCTATCATCACGCCAAACTCAGAAGCTATGCTTGGCGGCAGGCGACTAAGAGGTGTCGGCAATGAAGTTTTATCGCCGGATGGAAAACGTGCTGCTTTTATCAAGGAAAATAACTTGTGGGTGCGGGATGTTAAAACCAATCAGCAAACGCAATTAACTACAGATGGCATCAAGAATTTTGCCTACGCCACCGATAATGCGGGTTGGCAAACCAGCGACCGGCCGATCCTGCTTTGGTCACCAGATTCTAAAAAAATCGCTACCAATAAACAGGACGAGCGGAATGTGAGCGATATGTATTTGGTGAGTACCAATGTAGGTAAACCAACATTGCGGGCATGGAAATATCCGCTGCCCGGCGACAAGGAAATTGCTACTATCCAACGCGTTATCATCAATGTTGATGTTCCAAAAGTAATTGTTTTACAAATCCCACCGGATGCACACCGTTCTACTTTTAGCGATGATATTTCGATGGAAGATGTAAACTGGAGCGATGATGCTTCGCAATTAGCCTTCATTTCCACTTCGCGTGATCACAAGAACGAAAAAGTACGGATTGCTGATGCTGCAACTGGAGCCGTCCGCGAAGTTTTTGGTGAAACCGTACCCACGCAATACGAATCCGGCTGGGGAAGTGCCAACTGGAAATTTTTGCCAAAATCCAACGAAATCATTTGGTTTTCTGAGCGCGACAATTGGGGACATCTTTACTTGTACGATGCTTCAACCGGAAAACTTAAAAACCAAATTACCAAAGGTAATTGGGTAGTAACCAGACTGTTGAAAGTGGACGAAAAAAGCCGTACCATTTATTTTACAGCAGATGGGCGCGAGGCAGAAAATCCGTATTTCAGTCAGCTTTGTAAAATTGGTTTTGATGGAAAACATTTCACCGTGCTTACGCCGGAAGATGGAAACCATCAGGTTGCTTTATCGCCTGGAAGCAAATATTTTATCGACAGTTATTCCAAACCAAACGTTCCTCCGATTACGGTTTTGAGGGATTTGAACGGAAAACTGATCGTCAATTTAGAAAAAACGGATGTTTCCAGGCTTGTTGCTACCGGATGGCATGCACCAACCCCAATCACCATCAAAGCACACGACGGGAAGACGGATCTGTACGGGTTGATGTTTACGCCAACAAAAATAGATGCACAAAAGAAGTATCCGGTTATCGATTATATTTATCCTGGTCCGCAGGGCGGAAGCGTTGGCAGTTGGTCTTTTGCAGCCTCTAGAAATGATAACCAATCGCTTGCAGAATTGGGTTTTGTAGTGGTTTTAATTGAAGGAACAAGTAATCCGCTTCGTTCCAAAAGTTTTCATGATATGAGTTATGGCGATATGTCTGAAAATACATTGCCCGACCAGGTTACTGGAATTCGACAATTATCACAGAAATATACTTATCTCGATACAACCCGTGTTGGCATTTGGGGACATTCGGGTGGCGGATTTGCTACAGCAACTGCCATGTTTAAATATCCGGATTTCTTTAAAGTCGGCATTTCAGAATCCGGTAACCACGATAACCGAAATTACGAGGACGATTGGGGCGAAAGATATGATGGTTTGGTAACCATGTCGGACTACGAAGCACACGCCAACGAAAACTACGCCAAAAACCTGAAAGGCAAACTCATGCTTGCACATGGCTTAATGGACAATAATGTTCCTCCGCAAAATACTTTATTGGTTGTTGAAGCTTTGGAAAAAGCCAATAAGGATTACGATTTAGTCGTATTTCCAAACAGTGCGCACGGTTACGGCAGTTATTCGCCGTACATGATGCGCCGCCGCTGGGATTATTTTGTGAAAAACCTGTTAGGCGCAGAACCACCGAAAGAGTACCAGTTAAAAACAAATATGGATCCGCGGAATGGTTTGCGTTAATTGTATAATAGAAACTTTAGATTTTTAATAAAACTTATTTAACAGGTTATACAAAAAGCACTTTTTTTCAAGAAATTTGAATATAAGTATAATCAATATTAAATTTAATAGCATTGGTTTCTATAATTGAAGCAATACTTTTGTTAATCCAAATTATAATTTCTATCAATACAAATCAAGTTTCGTATGGTAAAAGAAGTATTCGACATTACGATAATTCTTATTATAAGTTTTGATTTTTCGAATGAATTAAATGAACAACATTAAATATAATGAACAGGTTGATTAATACAAGTAAATACAAGCTTATTTAAATTTGATTAAGCAAGCCACTATAAAGTTAAGGTTTTGATTTTTAACTTTTATAGTAGTTTTTTAATTTAAAGCTGCATGTATATATTTAGTTTATCAAAGTCACAAAACACAAGTGTAATTTATTCACCTAAAACTTTTTTAAAATTAAACTTGGCTGGTTCGCAAATAGGCAAGTGCTTGTGTAAGTTTATTCTTTTTATAGGTTTCGCAACATTTTTTAAGGTTACCGAAGCCCAAAATGTTGGAATTAGTCCAACCAGTGGTTTTACGCCGGATGCTTCCGCTGGTTTAGATGTTAGTTACTCCAGCAAGGGCTTACTTATACCGCGCGTTGCGCTTACGGCAACCAATTCTGCCGGTCCAATTGCATCTCCCGCAACTTCGTTATTAATTTACAACACCGCTACAGCCGGCACATTGCCTTACAGTGTTGCACCTGGCTATTATTATTGGAATGGGACGGCTTGGATAGCCATAACTACGTCGACAACAAGCTGGTTACTTACCGGGAATACTGGAACCAGTGCCGGCACCAATTTTATTGGAACCACCGATGCCGTCGATTTCGTTACTAAAACCAGTGGTGTAGAAAGGATGCGGGTGGGAAGTTTAGGTAATGTTGGTATCGGCGGCACGTCATTTAACAATACTAATCCCGAGCAACTTTTGGTTGATGCAGGATTATCAGCTACATCCATTAACGTAATTACCGGAAAAGGGAGCATCAATAACTACTTGCAATTAAATATTCAAAATGGAAGTAGTGGCAATAATGCCAGTTCTGATGTGGTAACTACGGCCAACGATGGTTCTGAAACAGCTTACTACGTAGATATGGGTATTAACGGCAGCGGTAACTCGATGAATATTTATGGTGCCCCACATGATGCTTACTTGTACAACACAGCGGGTACTGGCAGCGGAGGTAATTTTTATATTGGCACTGCTTCTTCTGGTAAAAGTCTGGCTTTTTTAACAGGTGGAAATACGGTTGGCACGGCTATAGCTACTAATAATGAGCGTATGCGGATTGACGGAACATCTGGAAATATCGGCATTGGTACAATTTCTCCAAGTTACAAGTTAACCGTTGCAGGTATCGTTGCGCCAACGGCGGATAATGTTTACAGTTTGGGAGCTCCTGGTTTGCGTTGGAGCGCTGTTTATGCCGGCAGTTTGATCACCATTTCTGATAAAAGGTTTAAAACAAACATTAAACGGTTAAATTACGGTTTAAAAGAAGTACTGGCACTAAAGCCCGTTAGTTATAATTTAAAAGATAACCCCAATAACAATCACCAGCTTGGCTTAATTGCCCAGGAAGTAAAAAAAATTATACCCGAAGTTGTAAATGGTGATGAGTTAAAAGGCCGACTTGGAATGAATTATATTGAATTAGTACCAGTTTTAATCAATGCGATTAAAGAACAGCAAAAGCAAATTGATGTTTTAAAAAAGCAGGTTAAAATAGTTAAATAAGCCAATAGAAAGTTAAATGATAGCCCCTGCCACAATGTGGAATATCTATAAAAACTATATTCAAAGTGCTACAAGAAATAGCTATTATTTATCAAAACACGATATCACATTTTGGCACAATAAGCTTTTCACAGATTTAATTTTATACCTGATACCTGTAAGCTTAGTAGCTTTAATTCTAGGAATTTACGCTACCTTGAAATCCGGACAGCCATTGTTAGCTATTTTTGATCTTGTAACGGCGGTCTTTATTTTTGGAGTCTTTCTCAACAAAAAACTTAGCCTTAAATATAGAAAGTTTATTATTATAGTTATGCTTTACATTTTGGCTATAGTGCTAATTGTAAAACTTGGTCTGTTGGCCCAGGTATGATCTATTTATTGGCTATTACTGTTTTTACCGCCTTAATATTTTCAAACAAGGCAGCTTATTTAACAATTGCTGCACATTTTTTAACTTGTACTTTTTTTGCGTGCACAAGTTACTTAAAACTTTTTGATGTAATTCTAATCAAAAGATTTAATTTGCCTTTCTGGATTGCGGTTTCATCTAATTTAATTTTTCTGAGTTTAGTGAGTGTGATACTGATTAACAAAGTAATTTCCGGTTTAAAAGATACTATTAAACAGGAGTTACAATTAAGAATTAAATTTGAACAGGAAGCTACTGAAAGAATCAAATTGAATGAAAAGTTACAAGAATCGGAAGGACATTATGAAAGTTTATTTGTTCAAAATCCTTCTCCAATGTGGGTTTACAATCCTCAAACTTTAAAATTTCTTTGGGTTAATGATGCTGCTATCTTAGAATATGGTTATTCTAAAGAAGAATTTTTAACCGGAACATTAGAAAAAGCCGATTTTTGCAACTTACGAAAATTAGTCCCGGACAGTAATGGTGTTGGAATTTCTGATCATTGTATTACCAAACATTGTACAAAAGAAAAAAATACTTTTGATGTTGACGTACGTTGTAATACAATTAAGGTTAATGGCCAGAATGCAAGGTTGGTAATTGCAAGGGATATCACTGAGCAAGTAAACCACATAAGAGCCATCGAAGAGCAAAATCAAAAACTACAAAAGATTGCTTTTATTCAATCGCATTTAGTCCGTGCACCTTTGGCGCGTATAATGGGTTTGGTTAATATAATATCACAAAATGAAGACGAGAAGCCCGACCAGGTTTTGTTGTATTACTTAGATCAGTCTGCAAAAGAGTTTGACGAGATTATAAAAAATATTACCGATCACACAGATCGTTTTCAATTTAATGATTACTTTATAGGTAGTTGTAAAAACAAATAAAACTTGTAACCGATAAATTTTACCATGTCCGATAGATTGAATGCTTATTTTATATACTTCTTTTACCAAACAAAAAACTTCAAACTTTTGTAGAGATTATATTAATACAAAATTTGATACAATATTTACAGATATATTAACTTCTTCAGGACTTTTTACAATCTGTCTCAGCTTTTTAACTTTTCATTCAAATTTAAGTAGAAAGGAAGGGGATGTCCCGAACTAACAAGTTGCAGAGCCTGCTTCTTTAAATACCGGTACTTCTTTTACTAATCAAATTTTCAATTTTATGCTGTAAATGCGAGTTGATAAAACTTTTCATCCTAAACCCACTCAATCGTATTTGTTTCAAAGTGTTATTGTAAATATCTGTAAGTTCAATAGCATCAGCACTTTCTGCTTGTGCAGAATTTAAATAAGATATACCGGCATAAACTTCTGCAAGTTTGAAACCATTTTTGTTGCTAAAAAAAATTAAAGATTTGGTTTGTAGCAACGCAATTTTACCAGCTTGATTTTGTGCGGTGTTTCTGATTGACAATAAGCTAAAAAGAATTTTCATGAAAGGTGTGTAAGCACTATTTTCCGTTTCCTGCATCCGAAGCAATTGGATATGTACTTTCAAAGCTTTCCGGGTATTTCCGGTTCTTAAATAAGCATTTGCACTCAGCCCTAAAAAAAAGATGTATAAAGGGGAATTTTTTTTAATGCCCACCGTTTTAAAAGAATTCATAACGGTATTAATAAACCTTAATTCTTTAAAAGGGTTGTTGTTCATGTTTAAAGTTAACAACGCTAATTTTAAAATTATCTCATTATCATTGTATTCAGACGGATGCAACTTCAACAACTTATGGTCGTTATAATACAAGTGTGTAATAGTTTGTAAAGCTTGCTTTTGAACAATGCCATATTTGAAATAGCAATAAATAGTATTTAAACTATGCAGCGGGTTTACTATAAAATCTTCCAAATCAATATCCCTGTAAGTACCCAATTTCTGTATGTGCTTTTCGGCTTTATCCGCATTCATATTTAAGACGCTGATTAAAGCCAATGTGCTGTAAATCAAAATTTTGTTTTTATTATTCAGGTCGAATTTAAGCAAAGTATGCAAGGCTTGTTCATACTCTGGGGTAATGTATTGCAAGCTTAAAAAGAAACTAAAAGTCCCGCTCTTTTCAATTTCGTAAAAGTAGTTTTTTAGTTTTTCCTGGTCGTCGGTATCGTTCAATTGTTTCTGCAACAACTTACAAGTAAAAAGTATAATCCTTAATTTTTCAGCAGGGTAAAGGTTAAATTCTTTTAAATAATTAAGTTGTTCGTAAGCGTTATTATTGATGATAAAAAACACCATCCATTTAATAACTTCAACTTTAATACCCGATTTTCCTAACGTATCTTCAAGTTGTTCAACTAAAGTTATATCCAACTTTTCCCCGTTCCTGCTATACAATTTTCGGGACAAGCCATATTCCAAAATTGTATTGTCGCTAAAGCTAATTTGCTCTTCATATTGCAGGTATTTACTAAAGTTTTCTTCGCGGATAATATCCAAACTAACCAGCTCTTTATAAGTGTTTGGATAAGTTTTGATTAAGTCGCTGAACCTGATTTTTTTAACCGATAGCACATTGTTGCGGTAATCCAACATATCCATCAACGAGGTAAGCAGCAGTACTTTTTCCATGCTGTTTATACCGTGGTAAACTTTGTTGTTCACATATGTCGAGATCATTTTATAAAAACAAAGATGGTCTGTTTCTGCAATTGTAAAATGATGCGGGTTGTTTTGATAGTAAAGTTGGAAGAATAGGGGGAAGCTTAGTTTTTTAATCAGGTCTACAGGAGGCAAATAATCAGCATTGATTAGCGGATTAATTTTTTTACTTAAAGCAAGGATTTCATCAGTATCAAATAATTTAATGTTGGTAGACTTGTTTTCGTCGAACATGTATCCGGTATGCCACTTTTCCCACAATGCAGGTTTGCCTTTAATTAGGTAT
>CAZZVO010000194.1:0-7962 GCA_964657505.1 uncultured Mucilaginibacter sp. | reverse complement strand
CTGGTTTTTGATGCTGAACTTCTGCTGGCGGTGGTTTCAGGTCAGAAAGGTTAATCAATATCTCCGGGTCGTGTTTAACCACCGCAATTGGATCGTGATGCTGCTTGAGCAACAAAGAGAGAGCCATTAAAGCACCTGTAAAAAGCGTTGCGGTAATCAATAAAGCCTTCAAAATGTTACTGTTGTAATGCTTTCGAAGGTCGTAAGCACCATAACTTTTGTTTCTGTCGGAAAATACAAGTTCGAGCCACTCGGAGTTGTACAAATTAAATCTTGATTTGAACATGAGTTTGAGTTTAAATTTCAGGATAAACGCGGCTCAGTATACATTATTGTAACTTTTATGTTACTTTAAAAAATATTTCTGAGTTGAGTATTTCTACAAGATTTATAGGGATAAAAACAGCATCTCATAACTCGTGAAGTTTTAAGATCTGGCATATTGTATCCTACTTTATTTTGTTGTAAAACAGATCGTGTATCTTATTTTTAATATTATTGCATTAGGTTTTGCCTGTAACACCAATTAAATCTTTTTCAGTAAAAAACACACTTAAAATATGTCTAATATCCGTTTTCAGGCTTTGCAGTCTGTTTTAACCAGATTGATTCCCGAAGTAAAAGTACCTTCCGCTAAAGTTTCAGATTATTTTGGATGCAATGTTTTTGATAAAAAGACCATGAAGGAATATTTATCAAAAGAAGCCTACCAAAGCATCATAGATTCGATTGATAAAGGTATACCGGTGGAGCGGGAAATTGCAGACCACATTGCATCGGCTTTAAAAACCTGGGCGGTTAGCAAAGGCGTTACGCATTATACGCACTGGTTTCAACCATTAACCGGCACAACAGCCGAAAAACATGATTCTTTTTTTGAACCTGGCGGTGATGGAAGCGGGATAGAAAAATTTAGTGGCGATGCACTGGCCCAGCAAGAACCGGATGCTTCCAGTTTTCCAAGCGGCGGGATCCGCAATACTTTTGAAGCCAGAGGTTATACGGCCTGGGACCCATCTTCTCCAGCTTTCATCATTAGCAAAACACTATGTATCCCAACAGTTTTTGTTTCTTATACTGGTGAAGCCCTGGACTATAAAGTGCCTTTACTTAAAGCGTTAGTTGCGTTAGATAAAGCAGCGGTTGATGTTTGCCACTACTTTGATAAAAGCATAGAAAAGGTAAACGCTTCTCTGGGTATCGAGCAGGAATATTTTTTGGTAGATATTGCTTTGTTCAACGCCCGCCCGGATTTATTGCTAACCGGCCGTACGCTATTTGGCCACATGTCTGCCAAAAGCCAGCAACTGGAAGACCATTATTTTGGTTCCATACCAGACCGGGTTTATGCCTACATGCAGGATTTTGAAACGGAAGCATTAAAATTAGGCATTCCTTTAAAAACCCGCCATAATGAGGTTGCTCCTTCGCAGTTTGAGTGCGCACCGATTTATGAAGAAATAAACCTCGCCATCGATCATAACCAATTGTTGATGGATTTGATGGATAAAGTTGCCTTGCGCCACAACTTCAAAGTGTTGCTGCACGAAAAACCTTATGCTGGCATCAACGGATCGGGCAAGCACAACAACTGGTCGTTAATTACCAACACCGGTAAAAATTTGCTGTCGCCAGGCAAAACGCCAAAAAATAATTTGATGTTCTTAACTTTCTTTGTGAACACGTTGCGGGCCGTTTCAGAACATGCAGACTTACTGCGCGCTTCTATCGCTTCGGTTACCAATGATCATCGTCTCGGTGCCAACGAAGCACCTCCAGCTATTATTTCGATTTTTCTAGGCAGTCAGTTGAATGAAGTTTTGGATGAGATCGAAACAGCCAGGATCAGCAGAATTATGAAAGATGAAAACTCTTTATGGTCAGGCATTCCGAAAATCCCACAAATTCTAAGAGATAACACGGATCGTAACCGTACTTCGCCTTTTGCTTTTACTGGTAATAAATTCGAGTTGCGCGCGGTTGGTTCTTCGGCCAATTCTTCCAGTCCGATGACGGTTTTAAACCTGATTGTCGCCGATCAATTGACCAAGTTTAAATACGATGTAGATAGGCTCATCAAAAAAGGCGAGAAAAAAGATGTGGCTTTGATGACGATCATCAAAAGATACATCAAAGAATCTAAATCCATCCGCTTTGAAGGCAATGGTTACAGCGAAGAATGGGAAAAAGAAGCGGCAAAACGTGGATTAGCCAACATCAAATCCACACCGAAAGCATTAGATGTTTTGCTGTCGGAAAAAACAGCCGAACTGTTTAACAAAACCGGCGTTTTCAGCAAACGCGAAGCACACGCCCGCCATGAAATTCTATTAGATAGCTTCTACAAAAAATTGCAGATCGAGGCACGCGTAATTGGCGAACTGATCAATAGTGCGATCCTTCCTGCTGCGATAATTTATCAGAACAAGCTGATTGACAATGTAAAAGGTTTAAAGGAAATTGGTCTGGAAGAAACTGCGTATGCAGTACAAATGGATTTGATCCGAAAAATATCTAACCATATCAACGAGATCAAAACCAATGCGGATGAAATGCTGGAAGAACGCAAAAAGGCAAATGTGATTGAAGATATTCGCGAAAAATCTATCGCCTACGATGAGAAAGTGAAAAGTTATTTCGACCCAATTCGTTACCACGTAGATAAACTGGAACAATTGGTTGACGATGCACAATGGCCGCTGCCTAAGTTTAGGGAGTTGTTGTTTATTAAATAGGTTTGGGCTGAGAAGTTTGAGGTATCAGCAACCCGAATAATCGCAGAAAAGCTCTGGAACTCTCCGGAGCTTTTTTTATGCTGGTAAAAACAGTATCGCTACTTATCAGCACTGCCAGGAACCAAGAACTATTTACCATAAACTCTCCTCAAACCTCATACCTCATACCCCAAACCTCACACCTATTTCCTACTTTTGCCCTATGATTTCTTCCGAAAGATACGATTTGCGGGGCGTTTCTGCTTCCAAAGAAGACGTGCACCAAGCCATAAAATCCATCAATAAAGGTATTTTTTCGAAAGCTTTTTGTAAAATTATTCCTGATATTTTGGGTCGTGATGATGCGTTTTGCAACATTATGCATGCTGATGGCGCGGGTACCAAATCGTCTTTGGCTTATCTATATTGGAAGGAAACCGGCGATTTATCGGTTTGGAAAGATATTGCCCAGGACGCGGTGATTATGAATTTAGATGATCTGCTTTGCGTTGGCGCGACAGATGATATTCTGCTTTCTTCTACCATCGGAAGAAATAAGAATTTGATTCCGGGAGAAGTAATTGCGGAGATTATCAACGGAACAGAAGAATTACTAGCGCAATTGCGTGAAGCAGGAATCGGTATTTATTCTACCGGAGGCGAAACGGCTGATGTTGGCGATTTAGTGCGAACGATTATTGTTGATTCCACCGTAACCTGCCGCATGAAAAGAGCTGACGTGATTTCAAACGGAAATATTCAACCCGGAGATGTAATTGTTGGTTTGGCTTCCGACGGACAAGCTTCGTACGAAAACAAATATAACGGCGGAATGGGTTCTAACGGACTAACTTCTGCCCGGCATGATGTTTTTAATAAAAGCCTGGCCACAAAATATCCCGAGAGTTTTGACCCTGCTGTTCCCGAAAGTTTGGTTTTTTCTGGTTCTAAAAACCTCACTGATTTAATTGATATCGGTGATGGAAAAACGGTTACTGCCGGGAAGTTAATGCTCTCTCCTACAAGAACTTATGCTCCGGTTATTAAAGCTGTATTAGAAAAATTCCGGCCACGAATTCATGGCATGGTGCACTGCAGCGGCGGCGCACAAACGAAAGTTTTACACTTTGTGGACGAGATGCATATCATCAAAGACAACCTTTTTCCGTTGCCGCCATTGTTTAAATTGATTCAGCAGGAATCGCAAACGGATTGGCAGGAAATGTACAAAGTTTTTAACATGGGCCACCGCATAGAATTGTACTTGCCGGAAGCTTTGGTTAAACCGATTATCGAAATATCAGAAAGTTTTAATATTGCCGCACAAGTTGTTGGCCGTGTAGAAGCATCTGATGTTAAAAAACTAACTATCCGTTCTGAGTTTGGTGAGTTTACCTACTGAAGAATTTAATAATCTACAGTTTGAAAGTTTTTATGGCATAAAAGAAGCATCACCAAAACTTATATACTGTTTTTATGCACTAAAAATTTTGTTTGGATTAAGGATTCCATTCGGATCAAAAACTTGCTTAATCCCGCGCATCAAATTCAAATGCGCTTCGGAAAATTTAAGCGGCATGTATTCTTTTTGCACCAAACCGATGCCATGTTCTCCGGAGATTGTTCCGCCAAGCGAAACCGTCAGTTCGAAAATTTCCTTAATCCCGTTTTTTAGTTGGTGGTTCCAATCGTCATCGCTCATTTCTGCCTTAATAATGTTTACGTGCAAATTGCCGTCTCCGGCATGGCCGTAACACACAGATTCGAACCCATATTTTGTGCCGATTGCTTTAATTCCTTTCAGCAGTTTGGGCAATTCTGCGCGTGGCACAACTGTATCTTCTTCTTTGTAAACCGAATTTGATTTCACCGACACGGCCATCGTTCGCCGCATCCGCCAAAGTTCTTCTTTTTGTGCCGATGAATCTGCAAATAAAACCTCGGTACAGTGGTGTTGCTCCAGCACTTCGTTAATCTTTTCGCAATCAGCAAATAAAATATCCTGGCTGTTGCCGTCCACTTCAACCAGTAAAAAAGACGAAACATCCGGTTTCAAATCAAAACTAATATCATCGTGCTGCATCACCCATTCCACACCTTTTCGTTCCATAAATTCTACTGCGGAAGGGATAACGCCAGCACGAAAAATAGCAGAAACCGCCAAACACGCGTCCTCGTCAGTTTGAAAAGAAGCCAGCAGCAGCGAACTTTGGGTTGGTTTTGGAACTAATTTGACTACAATTTTGGTGATAATACCCAACGTACCTTCAGACCCGATCATCAGTTGCGTTAAATTATAACCGGAAGCGAACTTCAACGTGTTGGCACCGGTCCAGATAATTTCTCCGGTTGGCAGAACCACTTCCAGGTTCAAAATATATTCGCGGATCGTTCCATATTTCACCACACGCGGGCCACCGGAACCATGCGAAACATTTCCGCCGATAAAACAAGAACCTTTGCTGGCGGGATCAACCGGGTACAACAAACCTTTTTCGGCGGCGGCATCCATAAAAACTTCGGTGATTACGCCAGGTTCTACCGTTGCCTGCAAGTTGCGCTCATCAATTTCAATAATCTTGTTGAATTTCTCCATGGCGATAAGCAAACCACCGCAAACCGGCAACGCGCCGCCGCTTAAACCGGTGCCGCCACCACGCGGCGTAACCGGAATATTGTGTTGATTGGCCAACTTCAATAATTCTGAAACTTGTTGTGGGTTTTGCGGCTTTACCACAACTTGTGGATAAAAATGCAGGTCTTCCGTTTCATCATGACTGTAATTTTCCAAGTCATCGTGTTCCGTAAAAACGGCAGCTTCACTTGCAATTTCTTTGATTTGCTGCAAAACAGCTTCGTTTATCGTACTAAAACTCATGCTTCTTTTATATAGGTAATTTCAACAAGCGCATATTTTACTTCGCCCGGTAAAGGTGGATTTAACTTTTTGATACCCACTTTTATCGTTTCTAAAAAAGGATATTTTTTTTGGATTTTCGAGATCATCTCCTGCACCAAAGTTTCCAGTAACTTGCGTGGTTGCTTCATTTCTTCTGCCAAAACCGAATACAATTCCTCGTAATTTATGGTGTTGGAAATTTCATCAGCAGCCTTGTTTTCACTTTTAAATTCAACTTCAACATCCACCAAAAAATGATTTCCTAAAATTTGTTCTTCCGGATAGAAACCATGATAAGCAAAAAATTTGACTTCATGGAGGGCAACTTTGATCATAATTTGTGAAGAATTTATATACTTCTTTTATCGATGTAAATCTATTTTCAAGCAATCAGGCAACATCAACAAAAATGGTAATGCTTTTGAATAATCCAATATTTCATATTCCAAACCTAACAACCGGAGGTTTTTATAATACCTTTGATGCTGGCTGTAATAATTTTTTTCGGATTGAATTAACCATGCTTTTTCGCCCAACTTTTCGGCTAAAAACCATTTTTCGATTAATCTCGAAGTCCTACCATTTCCATCATTATAAGGATGAATTTTTGCGAAAACCAAATGCAGCAGTGATGCAAAAAAAAAAATTTGTTTTAACGAAAGTTTTGATTGAAGCGTCGTTTCAAGATCAGCATAAAACTTTTCCAACTCGGTTTGAACTGTAAATGGAGATGCGGCCACATATTCAATTTTTCCGTCGGGTGTGGTTACATACATGTTACCAATTCTAACTTTTCCCTGGTGATTTTTCGGCAAAATATGCTGCGTAAGTATTTGGTGTGCCTTTGTTATGTTTTCTTTGTTCAGAACGGCCGATTTTGCAAACTCATAAGCGTTGTACAAGTCGTCGATTTTTTGGGTATAATCCGGCAAAAACTCAATTTCAAACCTTTTGTGTTTTATGTATGAATCCAATTCAATATTTTCCCCTTCAATTTTTGAAGAATATACTGCCGAAACAGAAGTATAAAAACTAAAAGTAGCTATCGATAGTTCGCTATCCTTCAACGTGTTGTAAGTATTTAAACTTGCATCGTCAACCTGATTGCCATATTCTTCAAAAAGCGCAATTGGAAGTATCTTATATTCGGCTTCTTCCATTATTACAAGCTCATATTATTTTTTGATGTTTTGAAAACCATACAATTTTTTGTCCGGTAAAAACAGTATTATTCCGAATACACCGATTGCACCAAATCCCTCAAATTATAACCCGACGCCATTACTTCGCCATAAGCACCTGCGGAACGAATGGCAATTAAATCTCCCCGTTTTGATTCTGGCAGGGCAACATCTGTGCGGAAACAGTCTGTGCTTTCGCAAATTGGACCAACTACATCGTAAGAAGTAAATGGGTTATGGTTAATGGTTGATGGTTCCTGACTCTCGAACTTTCCGTCTTCCCAACTTTTGGACTTACTTAAATTCTCGATCTCATGATGTGCCTGGTACAACATTGGGCGGATAAGTTCAGTCATACCTGCATCCAGGATCAGGAAGTTTTTTTTGATGCCGTTCTTCACATATAAAACCCTTGAAATTAAAGAAGCGCATTGGGCAACCAAGGCACGGCCAAGTTCGAAATGCACTTCCTGACCGGCAGAAATTTGCAAATTGTTTTTAAATATCTGGAAGTAACTTTCGAAATCACCGATACTGTTTTTATCGGGTTGATTATAATCCACACCCAAACCGCCGCCAACATTTAAAATCTTCACTTCGAAACCTTCTTCCTGAAACCACAATTGCATTTCGTTCACTTTTAAACACAGGTTTTGGAAAACGCTGAGGTCGTTAATTTGCGAACCGACGTGAAAATGGATTCCTAAAAACTGAAGGTTCTGGCATTGGCGTAAATTTTCGGCCACAGCTGGCAACTCCCAGGTGTTGATGCCAAACTTGTTTTCTTCCAGTCCGGTTGTGATAAAATGGTGTGTGTGTGCATCAATGTTTGGGTTGATACGGATAGCAATTTGAGCCGTTTTGTTTTTGGCAGCAGCAAGATCGTTGATCACTTGCAGTTCTTGAACAGATTCTACATTGAAGCAAAAAATATCCTGGTCTAAAGCCAAATTTATTTCCTTATCCGATTTTCCCACACCGGCAAAAACCACTTTTTCTTTTTTAAAACCATGTTTTATCGCAGCCAGCACTTCGTTTCCGCTTACACAATCGGCACCAAAACCAAAACTTTGAATGGTAGCTAAAACACGCGGATTAAAGTTGGCTTTCATGGCGTAATGCACATGAAATTGATGCTTAAAAGAAGCATCGGCACAAGCCTCCAACG
>CAZZVO010000193.1:0-8044 GCA_964657505.1 uncultured Mucilaginibacter sp. | reverse complement strand
CAAACATTGGCAATTTCGGCACCGGCAAAACCAGGAGTTTGGGCAGATAATTTTTTGGCATCTACATCGGCTGCTGTTTTTATTGGCAATAAATGTACTTTGAAAATTTGTTCGCGGCCATTTAAATCAGGTTTATCAATAGAAACCTGGCGATCAAAACGTCCTGGCCGCATCAAAGCAGAGTCCAATACATCCGGACGATTAGTAGCAGCCAGAATAATGATGCCAGAATCTGTACCGAAACCATCCATTTCTACCAGTAACTGGTTCAATGTATTTTCCCGTTCATCGTTCCCGCCAACAATATTGTTTTTACCACGTGCACGGCCGATAGCATCAATTTCATCAATAAAAATGATACAAGGAGCTTTATCTTTTGCCTGCTTAAACAAATCGCGGACACGAGATGCACCAACACCAACAAACATCTCCACAAAATCAGAACCGGAAAGTGAGAAGAAAGGTACTTGTGCTTCGCCGGCTACTGCTTTTGCCAGCAAAGTTTTGCCTGTTCCCGGCGCACCAATCAGTAAGGCACCTTTTGGTATTTTACCACCGAGATTGGTATATTTTTGAGGATTTTTCAAAAAATCCACAATTTCCATAACCTCTTGTTTGGCTTCTTCCAAGCCTGCAACATCATTAAAAGTAACGCTAACCTGAGATTCTTTATCAAACAAAGTAGCTTTAGATTTACCAATGTTAAAGATTTGTCCGCCCGGTCCGCCTCCGGAGCCGCCGCCCATTCTGCGCATGATCAACATCCACATCCCGGCAAATAAAGCAACCATGATGATGGTTTGCACCAACCAACTGGAGAAAATGCTTTCGTGCTGCTCATAAGTAATCGATACTTTTTGAGCGTCTGGCAAATCTTTTTGCACATTCTGTACCGATTGTTTTAAGCTTTCGTAAGATGCATCAGTAAAATAATACTGTGCATTATCGTTAGCCATATTAAATGAGCGTTTTTCGCGCACATCGGCATATTGCTGCTTGCCTATACTATCTTTTTTAATATAAACTTCGGCAACAACTAAATCACCGTTTTTATAGGCAACAATTTTATCAACGTCGCCTTTTCTAAGCATGCTACTTTCAAAAGTTTGAAAGTTAATCAGCTTGCCTCCACTGCCGCCAAAAAAATAAGGTATAACCAGCAATCCGATAACCGCGATTGCATAAAGCCACATAAAATTAAATTTAGGTGGTTTTGGTGTTGTTTTTTTATTGGGTATCCGGCGGATGGTTTTCTGATTTTCAGAGTTTTTTTCTTTCATTTTCTACAAACACATATTATATAAACACAGTACAGGATCAGAAACAACAATTAAGCACTTTTGTAAGATTTAGATTCGGCATCGCCCCACAATTCTTCAATCCCATAAAACTCGCGTTTATCTGTTTTAAATATGTGTACCACAACGTCAATGTAATCTAATAAAATCCACTCTCCGTATTCATAGCCTTCTTTTTTCCAGGGGTCTTGCTTTAAAGCTTTATAAACTTCTTCTTCCACACTGCCCGCGATGGCCTTTACCTGGGTTGTAGATTCTGCATGGCAAATTACAAAATAATCTGACACCGAACTGCGGATATTTCTGAGGTCTAATCTGACAATATCATTGCCTTTTTTTTCCTGAATTCCATTGATAATGATTTCTGAAATTAAGGCCGATTCTAATTTATTCTTGTTTATTACCATTAAAAACACTTAGTTTTGAAAACGGATTTACACACGTTTTATTCTACTTTGCAAAATAACATAATTCCGGGTTCATTTTTTGGAGAAAATATCCTGACTTTTAAGGAGATAACATCCACCAATAACCTGACGAAAGATAGGATGGCAAAATCTACGCCATTGCCAGAAGGAACAGTCATTATGGCAGAATATCAAACGGCGGGCAAAGGCCAGCAGCAAAATGTATGGCACAGCGAAGCTGGTAAAAACCTAACTTTCAGTTTGCTTTTGTTGCCCCAATTTTTACAGCCCAAAAACTCTTTTGATTTGGTTACCACCATCAGCTTAGGTGTAATTAAACCGCTGCAAAAAATTTTAGGCAATCTAGTGCGGATCAAGTGGCCAAACGATATTTATTACGGGCAAAAGAAGCTTGGCGGGATTTTGATAGAAAATGTATGGGCTGGCCAAAGCATAAAGTATTCGGTAGTTGGCATTGGCCTCAACGTTAACCAGGAGGTTTTTCCTGATTATTTGCCAAATGCGGTTTCATTGCAACAAATCCTTCAAAAAAAAAGTGCCATAAAAGAAGTATTGTTGCAAATTTGCGCCGGGATAGAATTTTATTATTTAAAGTTGAAAGCCGGAGAATCAGCAGAAATTAAAGAAGAATACTTAGCTAATTTATACGGGTTTAGGCAGCAGTTGGAATTTGCATCAAACGATGAAATTTTTGAGGGAGAAATTTTTACAGTAAACCATTCCGGTCTGCTGGGTATCAAAAAACAAAAAGAGACTGCTTTTTTTGATTTAAAGCAAGTCAAATTTATTTTTAACTAAAAACATGAAAAAATTAACATTACTAATTGCCACAACTTTATTCGGGTCAAGTTTATTTGCGCAAATTCTAACACCAGTCAAATGGTCATACGCGGCAAAAAAAACCAGTAAAACCGAAGCTGTATTATTAATTAAAGCAACGATTGATAACGGCTGGCACATTTACTCAACCCAGCAAAAAGATGGCGGGCCTGTAAAAACTGCCATCAACTTTACGCCTGCAAAAGATTATGCCATAAACGGAGCATTGGCAGAACCAAAGCCGGTTACCAAATTCGAGCAATCTTTTAAAATGAATGTGAGTTACTTTGAAAAAAGCGTCATCTTCCAACAAAAAATAAAATTGAAAAAAGACGAAACCAGCATTAAAGGCAAATTAGAATACATGGTTTGCAACGATAAGCAATGTTTGCCTCCGGAAGATGTGGAATTTAGTATCCCGGTTAAATAATTTTAAAAGCATTATTTAAGCCGATTTAATTGATTTTTATTTTATGAGTACATCTATAGAAAATATTGGCGTGTTTACTTCTGGTGGTGATGCGCCGGGCATGAATGCTGCCATCCGTGCAGTAGTCCGAACTGCTTTATATTACAATATTCAGGTTACAGGAATTCGCCGTGGTTATGAAGGCATGATCAATGGCGATATGTTTTTGATGGACCGCCGCTCAGTAGCAAACATTGTACAACGCGGCGGCACCATTTTAAAAACAGCCCGATCCGATCAGTTTCGGACAGTTGAAGGCAGGAAACAAGCTTACGACCACCTCCAAAAAAACAAAGTTGATGCTTTAGTGGCTATCGGTGGCGATGGCACTTTTGCTGCGGCCAAAATTTTCGGAAAAGAGTTTAATATTCCTATCGTTGGCATGCCGGCAACAGTGGATAATGATTTGTTTGGGACGGATTTTACGATTGGTTACGATACGGCCATCAACACCGTTGTTAATGCTGTTGATAGGATCCGCGATACGGCAGAATCGCACGACCGGTTGTTTATTGTGGAAGTGATGGGCCGCGATGGCGGGTTAATTGCTTTAAGGACCGGAATTGCAACCGGCGCAGAAGCTATTTTAATACCTGGCACAACAACAGATATTGAAGCTATTTACAGCCGTTTAGAGCGCGACCGCAGGCATAAGGCATCCAAAATTATTATTGTTGCGGAAGGTGAAGAGGAGGGCGGCGCGTTTATAATCGGCGACCAGATTAAAGAAAAATACCCCAATTACGATACCCGGGTTTCTATCTTAGGCCACATTCAACGTGGCGGAAGCCCAAGTTGTATGGATCGGGTTTTAGCAAGCCGTATCGGCGTTGCAGCAGTAGAAGGATTGCTGGATGGGCACCGCAACCAAATGTTCGGCCTTGTGCATAATGATATTACTTTTACCGATTTTGATAAAACCATTAAGCATAATACCATCATCAACCCCAATTTTTTAAAGATCGTAGAGATCCTGTCTTTATAAGTTTTAGTGTGATAAAATAAGCATGCTTATTTTATCACACTAAAACTTATAAAGACAGGATCTCTACGATCTTTAAAAAATTGGGGTTGATGATGGTATTATGCTTAATGGTTTTATCAAAATCGGTAAAAGTAATATCATTATGCACAAGGCCGAACATTTGGTTGCGGTGCCCATCCAGCAATCCTTCTACTGCTGCAACGCCGATACGGCTTGCTAAAACCCGATCCATACAACTTGGGCTTCCGCCACGTTGAATGTGGCCTAAGATAGAAACCCGGGTATCGTAATTGGGGTATTTTTCTTTAATCTGGTCGCCGATTATAAACGCGCCGCCCTCCTCTTCACCTTCCGCAACAATAATAATTTTGGATGCCTTATGCCTGCGGTCGCGCTCTAAACGGCTGTAAATAGCTTCAATATCTGTTGTTGTGCCAGGTATTAAAATAGCTTCTGCGCCGGTTGCAATTCCGGTCCTTAAAGCAATTAACCCGCCATCGCGGCCCATCACTTCCACAATAAACAACCGGTCGTGCGATTCTGCCGTATCGCGGATCCTATCAACAGCATTAACAACGGTGTTGATGGCCGTATCGTAACCAATCGTAAAATCCGTCCCAAACAAATCATTATCCACTGTTGCCGGCATGCCAACGATAGGAATATTAAACTCTTTTCCGAAAATTTTGGCCGCAGCAAAAGTGCCATCGCCACCGATAGCCACTAAAGCATCAACTTTGTTTTTTTGGAGGTGGTCGTAAGCTTGTTTCCTGCCTTCAACTGTCCGAAACTGATCGGATCGGGCTGTTTTTAAAATGGTGCCGCCGCGTTGTACAATGTTTGCTACTGAGCGGCGGTCCATCAAAAACATATCGCCATTGATCATGCCTTCATAACCACGGCGAATTCCTGTAACCTGAATATTGTAATATAAAGCAGTTCGGACTACTGCACGGATGGCAGCATTCATGCCCGGCGCATCACCACCAGAAGTAAACACGCCAATATTTTCTATAGATGTACTCATAAAATAAAAATCAATTAAATCGGCTTAAATAATGCTTTTAAAATTATTTAACCGGGATACTAAATTCCACATCTTCCGGAGGCAAACATTGCTTATCGTTGCAAACCATGTATTCTAATTTGCCTTTAATGCTGGTTTCGTCTTTTTTCAATTTTATTTTTTGTTGGAAGATGACGCTTTTTTCAAAGTAACTCACATTCATTTTAAAAGATTGCTCGAATTTGGTAACCGGCTTTGGTTCTGCCAATGCTCCGTTTATGGCATAATCTTTTGCAGGCGTAAAGTTGATGGCAGTTTTTACAGGCCCGCCATCTTTTTGCTGGGTTGAGTAAATGTGCCAGCCGTTATCAATCGTTGCTTTAATTAATAATACAGCTTCGGTTTTACTGGTTTTTTTTGCCGCGTATGACCATTTGACTGGTGTTAGAATTTGCGCAAATAAACTTGACCCGAATAAAGTTGTGGCAATTAGTAATGTTAATTTTTTCATGTTTTTAGTTAAAAATAAATTTGACTTGCTTTAAATCAAAAAAAGCAGTCTCTTTTTGTTTTTTGATACCCAGCAGACCGGAATGGTTTACTGTAAAAATTTCTCCCTCAAAAATTTCATCGTTTGATGCAAATTCCAACTGCTGCCTAAACCCGTATAAATTAGCTAAGTATTCTTCTTTAATTTCTGCTGATTCTCCGGCTTTCAACTTTAAATAATAAAATTCTATCCCGGCGCAAATTTGCAACAATACTTCTTTTATGGCACTTTTTTTTTGAAGGATTTGTTGCAATGAAACCGCATTTGGCAAATAATCAGGAAAAACCTCCTGGTTAACGTTGAGGCCAATGCCAACTACCGAATACTTTATGCTTTGGCCAGCCCATACATTTTCTATCAAAATCCCGCCAAGCTTCTTTTGCCCGTAATAAATATCGTTTGGCCACTTGATCCGCACTAGATTGCCTAAAATTTTTTGCAGCGGTTTAATTACACCTAAGCTGATGGTGGTAACCAAATCAAAAGAGTTTTTGGGCTGTAAAAATTGGGGCAACAAAAGCAAACTGAAAGTTAGGTTTTTACCAGCTTCGCTGTGCCATACATTTTGCTGCTGGCCTTTGCCCGCCGTTTGATATTCTGCCATAATGACTGTTCCTTCTGGCAATGGCGTAGATTTTGCCATCCTATCTTTCGTCAGGTTATTGGTGGATGTTATCTCCTTAAAAGTCAGGATATTTTCTCCAAAAAATGAACCCGGAATTATGTTATTTTGCAAAGTAGAATAAAACGTGTGTAAATCCGTTTTCAAAACTAAGTGTTTTTAATGGTAATAAACAAGAATAAATTAGAATCGGCCTTAATTTCAGAAATCATTATCAATGGAATTCAGGAAAAAAAAGGCAATGATATTGTCAGATTAGACCTCAGAAATATCCGCAGTTCGGTGTCAGATTATTTTGTAATTTGCCATGCAGAATCTACAACCCAGGTAAAGGCCATCGCGGGCAGTGTGGAAGAAGAAGTTTATAAAGCTTTAAAGCAAGACCCCTGGAAAAAAGAAGGCTATGAATACGGAGAGTGGATTTTATTAGATTACATTGACGTTGTGGTACACATATTTAAAACAGATAAACGCGAGTTTTATGGGATTGAAGAATTGTGGGGCGATGCCGAATCTAAATCTTACAAAAGTGCTTAATTGTTGTTTCTGATCCTGTACTGTGTTTATATAATATGTGTTTGTAGAAAATGAAAGAAAAAAACTCTGAAAATCAGAAAACCATCCGCCGGATACCCAATAAAAAAACAACACCAAAACCACCTAAATTTAATTTTATGTGGCTTTATGCAATCGCGGTTATCGGATTGCTGGTTATACCTTATTTTTTTGGCGGCAGTGGAGGCAAGCTGATTAACTTTCAAACTTTTGAAAGTAGCATGCTTAGAAAAGGCGACGTTGATAAAATTGTTGCCTATAAAAACGGTGATTTAGTTGTTGCCGAAGTTTATATTAAAAAAGATAGTATAGGCAAGCAGCAATATGCCGATGTGCGCGAAAAACGCTCATTTAATATGGCTAACGATAATGCACAGTATTATTTTACTGATGCATCTTACGAAAGCTTAAAACAATCGGTACAGAATGTGCAAAAAGATTTGCCAGACGCTCAAAAAGTATCGATTACTTATGAGCAGCACGAAAGCATTTTCTCCAGTTGGTTGGTGCAAACCATCATCATGGTTGCTTTATTTGCCGGGATGTGGATGTTGATCATGCGCAGAATGGGCGGCGGCTCCGGAGGCGGACCGGGCGGACAAATCTTTAACATTGGTAAATCTAAAGCTACTTTGTTTGATAAAGAATCTCAGGTTAGCGTTACTTTTAATGATGTTGCAGGCTTGGAAGAAGCCAAACAAGAGGTTATGGAAATTGTGGATTTTTTGAAAAATCCTCAAAAATATACCAATCTCGGTGGTAAAATACCAAAAGGTGCCTTACTGATTGGTGCGCCGGGAACAGGCAAAACTTTGCTGGCAAAAGCAGTAGCCGGCGAAGCACAAGTACCTTTCTTCTCACTTTCCGGTTCTGATTTTGTGGAGATGTTTGTTGGTGTTGGTGCATCTCGTGTCCGCGATTTGTTTAAGCAGGCAAAAGATAAAGCTCCTTGTATCATTTTTATTGATGAAATTGATGCTATCGGCCGTGCACGTGGTAAAAACAATATTGTTGGCGGGAACGATGAACGGGAAAATACATTGAACCAGTTACTGGTAGAAATGGATGGTTTCGGTACAGATTCTGGCATCATTATTCTGGCTGCTACTAATCGTCCGGATGTATTGGACTCTGCTTTGATGCGGCCAGGACGTTTTGATCGCCAGGTTTCTATTGATAAACCTGATTTAAATGGCCGCGAACAAATTTTCAAAGTACATTTATTGCCAATAAAAACAGCAGCCGATGTAGATGCCAAAAAATTATCTGCCCAAACTCCTGGTTTTGCCGGTGCCGAAATTGCCAATGTTTG
>CAZZVO010000192.1:7749-8047 GCA_964657505.1 uncultured Mucilaginibacter sp. | reverse complement strand
TTATCTGATGCAACCTTTTGATGTTTTAACGCATCTTGCAAGTGTACGCTCTCCCATCGATATCCAAGCTTCATGAGAATCATTAATCAACCTTTGTTATCACGTAAATCAGTTTTATTGGTCCTCTTTACTTTGCTAATTACTGCGGCTATATATAAAGAAATAGCCTATGCCCAAGTTAGGAAAGAGTTAGTTCCTTATTTAAGAAATAACCGAATTAGTTTAGATGATCGTCATCCAGCTTGGGAACAAATTTTTAATGCCGATTTTTATCAAAGTAAGGTCATCCTTGTAGGAG
>CAZZVO010000192.1:0-7739 GCA_964657505.1 uncultured Mucilaginibacter sp. | reverse complement strand
TTTTAAATATTACCTTTTGGAAGCGCCTTTTTACTGGGAGATGTACTTAAACAAGTATATGGAAACCGGAGAAGAAAGGTATCTAAAAAAAGCTTTCGGTGAAGCCAAAGGCACTTTTTATGGCAATCAATCTTTTTTTGAATATTACCGGAAGGTATATGCTTACAATCAAACGCTTCCTGTTCAAGATCGCATCCATTTTATAAGCATTGATGTTGAACATCAGTACAAGTTTACCCATGTTCTGTTATCCGATATTTTAACACGTTATTTAGAAAAAACCAAAGATACTTGTAGTTTTATTAAACTATTTTATAAGCTTGACCCGGAAAAAAACGGTAGTTATAAAGATGCTTACTTCAAATATTGGCAAGCACTCGCCAAAGACTCGTTGCTGCTCAAACAAAAACTTACACTGCGATATGATACTATCAGCTATCTAATCAGAAACGTCAATTATAAATTTTTAGCTAATGGAGATAAAAAAGATTTAGCCCGTGATAGTTTGATGTACGAGAACTTCAAAACAAGGTGCAAGGAATTCAACCTGCAGCAGGGTAAGGTATTTGGCTTTATGGGAATTGACCATTGCTACCAGGATGGGGACACAAAGAAACGGTACTTCGCATCTTTTATCCCTAAAAGTACATTTCATACTACCTCCATAATTATGTTGTACATCAATTGCGCGACTCTTGTGCCAACTTTCTATATTCCGAAGCCAATACGCTTTTTATGGGGAAACGCCAGATACATTAAAACAACTTGGCGAAGCAACGATAAACCGTTAGAATATCAAAAGTTTATAGGAATATTAAAAGAAGAAGCAATAGATAATCTTACGCTATTTAAACTTAACAATACAGGATCGCCGTTTGCAAAGCATCACTTGTTTGTGGACGACTTGCACTCTGATAAGCCAACGACTAATTATATACAGTATATTATACTTGTCCGAAATTCACCTGCAGCAAACCCCCTTTAATGCTATAAATACAAACAAATTTTTTGTACAGAAGTGCCTTTCACTAGTATTATTAAAATAGTCAATCATTACATCTGTATCACAAATTACCTTGGCCGTTTCCATGCTTCTCTCAACTTTTTAGCATCTAAATTCAGACCGGTAAATACTTCTCTAAGTTCAGAAATATCGACACTAGGATCGCCCGCTGTCAATGTAACCCCGTTAATGGAATATTCTTTCTCAGATTTCTGATCCGGTGAAACTGATTGACTTATATTAGCTTTTTTCTCTCCTGGAACTGTAATAGCAGCAATTGCCTTTTGCCGTTCTAAATTTTCTTTATTAGAAAGCTCAATCTCAAAATCCATTGTCTTTGATAAATCCTCCAAAACTTTCAAATTTTCAGGATTTTCATACTTGATAATAACTTCTGGCATAACTACATTTTTTTATGAAGATAAGAAAAAACGACCATCTTAATTAAACAAAAAAGCCTTCACCATAAAGGCAAAGGCTCTTAAACACTATTTTTTATACCGATAAAAACAGCATCATTCATTAATCGCTTTTACGCCGGGCAACTCCTTGCCTTCCATATATTCCAGCAAAGCGCCGCCGCCGGTTGAAACATAACTTACTTGCGAAGTGAGGTTGAATTTAGAAATTGCCGCTGCCGAATCGCCGCCGCCAATTAAAGAGAACGCGCCGTTTTCGGTGGCTTTTACAATTGCTTCGGCCACGGCTTTAGTCCCTTTTTCAAAATTATCCATTTCGAAAACGCCCATTGGCCCGTTCCATAAAATGGTTTTGCTTTCTTCAATTACTTTGGAAAATGCTTCCACAGAATCCGGGCCAATATCTAAACCCATCCAATTATCTTCAATTTCGCCGGTTTTAGCAATTTTTGTGTTGGCATCGTTGGCAAAAGCATCTGCAACAATATTATCAACCGGTAAAAAAAGCTTAACGCCTTTTTCTTTTGCTTTTTGCTGCAAACTGGTTGCTAAATCTAACTTATCCAGCTCCACCAAAGAAGTACCGATATTGCCGCCATCGGCTTTTGCAAAAGTGTAAGCCATGCCGCCGCCGATAATCAAATTGTCAACTTTATCCAGCAAACGCTCAATCAGTTTTATTTTGTCGGAAACTTTTGAGCCGCCCATGATTGCGGTAAACGGACGGGTTGGATTATTCAACACTTTTTCTGCGTTTTCCAATTCCGAAGCCATTAAATAACCGAAGTATTTGGCATCCGGGAAAAACTGCGCAATGACTGAGGTAGAAGCATGTGCACGATGCGCTGTTCCGAAGGCATCGTTTACATAAACATTTCCCAACGCAGCTAATTTTTTGGCAAATTCTACATCACCTTTTTCTTCTTCTTTATAAAAACGCAGGTTTTCTAACAATAGAACCTCACCGCCTTGCAAGGCTTTTGCTTTGTCGGTTGCTTCCTGGCCGATGCAATCATCCGCAAATTCTACTTGTTGACCCAGCAAATCCGATAAATGCGGAACGATGTGCCTTAAAGAAAATTCGTCCGTCGGACCGTTTTTCGGCCTTCCTAAATGCGACATTAAAATTACGGCACCGCCATCTTTCAAAATCTTTTTGATGGTTGGCAACGCAGCGGTAATGCGGTTATCATCAGTTATATTAAAATCTTTATCCAACGGGACATTAAAATCTACGCGGATCAAAACTTTTTTGTTGGCAAAGTTAGCCTGGTCTATTGTTTTCATATCGAAAGTTTCAGGGCGGAAATGTACAAAAATGCTGTTAAGTTTTTGTTATGCTGATAACAACGCCTTTTTGCTGATGCTGTTTTTATACCGATAAAAACAGCATCAGCGGATTTTGACATACATTACGTAATGCGGGCCGATGCCGGGAACATCAAACTCGTCAGAAATAATTTCGAAACCCATTCCTGCATAAAAGTTTAAAGCTTTTTTGCGGGCGTTGCACCATAAATAATCAATTTGCTGCCCGCGTAGATAAACGATGGCAAAATTTAGCAGTTGGTTGCCTTTGCCTTTTCCCTGGAAACCCGGGATTGTGGCCATGCCGCGCAGTTGGTAACCTTTCCCGATATGCCCATCCACGTTTTGTGGATGAAACGAAGCGATAGAAACGAGTATATTTTCCTCAAAATTCCCCACATGGAACGCGCCTTCTATTAAATCGGATGGGAAACGGCACTCGTTTAAACTTAATTTTCCTTCCCGGAGCACTTCGTTCCGTACTGCTAATATTTCTTCTACCGCAACAAATTTGATCATGTGTTTTATTTTATTTCTTTTTAAAATCAGCTTAAATCATCGAAAAACATCTTCAAAAATGCTGTTTTTATAGGTGAAATTTCATCTTCAAACACCTTTTTTCTTATTGCTTGAGACGAAATATGAAAGGTTAAACAAGCGCAATCTTCCACCAAATTTTACCTGATAAAAGAAGCATGTAAGTGTTCTACAACTTCCGTTGGCATTTTTATTGGCTATGTCTTATCAAACAAATAATAAATAAAGCTATGTTTTTCAACCCGACACCTTTACGCGAAAAAATCATCAAGTTGATCTTGAACAACCCGATCCCTTACCGCAATACAGATATTATTAACCCTTACCTGATTTTGAGTATCACCTTCTTTTTCAGCAAGTACAAATCTGTTATTTTGGATGAACTTTATTATAAAGGACTTATTCAATTGCATGGAGATGTTGATCTTTTTATCAAGGCAAAGAAGGCAAGCGACACCAAATATTTGAGTATTGCTGCTTCGATCACCCCAAAAGGGATGGCTTATTATAAATTACACATGCAACCGGCCAAACCTCAAATGCAAACTGTTATCAAACTGGATACAACTCCAAATTACACAACCAGACAAAACAACACGCTAAGTATTGTACGATAAAACCAATTATAAACCTAAAACCAAAAACAGTAGTTTAATTTTTTCTTGCAGTGATTTCCAGAAGGGCGGTTAATTCCGCCTTTTTGGTTTTTATGCGTTTACGGTTTTGTGGATTGATGCTTCTTTTACCGATGCAATTCTTTCGACTAAATCTGCTAACCGACTGGAGTAACCCATTTCGTTATCGTACCAGCCCACAACTTTAACCAAACTGCCCACTACAGAAGTTAGCTCCGAATCGAAAATACAACTGTGCGGATTGTCTAAAATATCAACAGAGACAATTGGGTCTTCGGTGTATTGGAGGATATTTTTCAAAAACCCCTGCGAAGCCTTTAAAAATGCAGCGTTGATTTCTTTTACAGTTGCAGGCTTTTTTAAAGTACAGGTAAAATCTGTGAGCGAACCATTTAAAACCGGCACACGGATGCCAGCGCCGCCCAACCTTCCTTCCAAATGCGGAAAAACTGAAGTAATAGCTTTCGCCGCACCGGTTGTTGTGGGAATGATAGAACTGGAAGCCGCGCGCGCACGCCGTAAATCTTTGTGCGGCGCATCGTGCAGGTTCTGGTCGCTGGTCATAGAGTGTACTGTTGTGATGTAGCCGTCTTGAATCCCCCAGTTATCATCCAAAACCTTAACCATTGGTGCCACATTGTTGGTGGTGCAGGAAGCGTTGGACAAGATGGGCGATTCAAGATCGACCAAATCATCATTGATACCCAGAATTACGGTTGGGATATTTTTATCAGGCGATGGAGCAGAAATAATCACCTGCCTTGCACCAGCCAGCAAATGCAGGGAAGCTTTGCTTTCGTTGATAAATTTTCCGGTTGATTCGATTACTAAATCGATATCCAGTTCTTTCCAGGGCAATTGCAAAGGGTCTGCCTCCCTAAAAATTTTGATTTTTTTGTTGTTGATAATGAGGTGATCTTCATCCCAACTTACTTCACCTTTAAAACCGCGGTGAACGGAATCATATTTAAATAAATGCGCCAGGGTTTTGGTATCGGCCAGGTCATTAATGGCTACAACTTCTACATCTGGCTGTTGGAGGATGTTTCTTAAAAAAATCCGGCCAATGCGGCCAAACCCATTAACAGCAAGTTTCATGTTCTATTAGTTAGGGAACAAAGTTATTAAACCTTAGACGAAACCCTAACCAATTAAACTGCCGCCTGGAATACCTGTTTGGATTTTAAACTTAACAAGTGGTTTACAACGCCGTTTAGCACGAGTAATATCCCGGCGAAAAGCGACAGTAATACCTGATTATCAGCATTTTTTAAAAGCAGTGCCAAACCGATAAATAGTATCGTTACACTGCTAAGTATCAATGTAGTTTGTGTGTGTGTAAAACCCAAACGCAGCATCCGGTGGTGGATGTGGTTTCGGTCTGGTTTAAACGGCGATATTTTATTGTAGATACGGGTAACTACAACGCAACAAGTATCAAATGCGGGAACGATAAGCACTGCTACAGCAAAAGCGGGGGCATCTTTTAGGCTGTAAACCGATGATGCTTCGTTTATCGATATAAATTTGATGGCAAAAATAGCACAAGTCATCCCGATAATTAACGAACCGGCATCGCCCATAAAAATCCTTGCAGGCGAATAGTTGTAAGCTAAAAAAGCAACCAGCGACCCTGCTGTGGATAAAGCCAAAGCGGTTAAAGCAGTTTGGCCAGTCAGCATAAAGTAACAGCCAAATGTGCAGCAGGCAATTAAGCCTAATGTGCCAGCCAGGCCATCAATGCCGTCAATCAGGTTAAAAGAATTAACAACAAACATTATTGTGAAGGAAGAAACAAAAATGCTTGTGGCATAATCCATTTCGTAAATGTTGAGGATGCCGTGTAAATTAGTGATGCGGATATCGCCGGGAACGGTAATGATGATAGCAACAACAGCCTGCACGATCAATTTGGTATGACAATGTACCCCGGCCAAATCGTCTTTAATCCCAATCACAAATAAAATTATCCCTGCCGCGTACAAATTATACATGGGCAAATCCGAACCGTTTTGCTTAATCAACAAAGAAGTTAAAATAATACTGAGGTAAAACGCTACACCTCCCAACCTGGGTATGCCGTAACGATGTTCTTTCCGCAGATCAGAATAGTCATCAAATAAATTATTTTGCTGCGCAACATGGATAACCGACGGCAAAATAATCAACACCAACAATACCGAAACTACGGTGACAAGAAAATAATAGAAAATAGGAAACATCACGCTTTAAATTAAATTTATCTAAAGTATAATATTTTAATTAATAATTAAAATATAATTATAGATATTGTATTAATTTTTGAAGTGGTTTTAAAAAAACAGCGATAAAAGGAGCATGCAAACCATGCAGTTTCATTGCTTTAAAATCACTTCTGTTTCCTGTTACGTGGTTCAATAGGCTTTTGTTACTTAATCCGCCAGTTAACATTTTTACAAAAACCTGATCAACATAGGCCGTTTTAATTCGGTATAAATAAAAAAACCTAAGTATTAGTTCATAATCTGCTGCAGTACCAAAATCTAAGCGATAGCCGCCATACCGATTATAAATTTCTTTTTTGATGAATAATGCAGGGTGCGGCGGCATCCAGCCCAATTCGAGCAGTAACCGGTTAGATGGGCGCGATTTCCATTGCCGTACGATCCGTCCTTCAGGGTTTAAAAAAACAAGGTTTCCGTAAACAGCATCAACATTTTTATCCTGAAAGCTTTGTGCAACTTTGCTTAGTATTTGGGTTGATGCAAAGCAGTCGTTAGCATGCAGCAAACCGATCACATCACCGGTAGCGTGTTTAATGCCTTTGTTTATGGCATCATAAATTCCGCGGTCAGGTTCGGAAATAAAAAAAGAAATATGAGGCAAGTGCCGCTCAATAACCTGAATTGTACCATCAGAAGAGCCGCCATCAATAACAATATATTCTACATCTTCGTAATCCTGGTTGATGAGTGACAATATGGAAGATTCTATAGTAGAAACAGTGTTAAAGCAAACGGTGATGATAGAAACCTTCATACATAATGATACGGCAACAAAAAGAATATAATTTAAAAAAGTTTGATATTATTAATTTTAACTAATAGTTTAACCCGCTATTTTGCTTTACGTTGAAGGCATTGCATCAGATAAATAAATGCAAGCGGTATTCGATACCTTATTACAACAATGAAACATCTTTATTAATGAAAAAAATATTTAGTTATTATTTTGGCCCGATGCTTCTTTTAGCATTGTTTTTTATGTGCTCCTGTTCCTACAAACAGCAGCATGCTTTATTTAGAACCAATGCCCCGCTGCCAGATACTGCTGTGCCGGTTTCAACATACGCAGTTTATAAAATTGGTGCGGGAGATGTATTGCAAATGCGAAACCTTCAAAACACCAAATACCTAACGGACGAACAACCGCTTGCTTCCGGCAGCACACAAGCTCCTACTTACCAGGTGGAAGATGATGGCACTGTTGCCTTGCCCGTTATTGGCAGGATAGAAGTTGTAGGTTTAACCAGGTTACAAGCAGCAAGGAAAATTGAAGAGTTATATAAGAAAAACTTGTTAAAAGACCCAATAATAGACCTTAAAATTCTTAATTTAAAGGTAACTGTTTTGGGGGAAGTACGTACACAGGGAAATTACTTGTTGTTAAAAGAGAAAACTAATCTGGTGGATATGATTGGAGAAGCAGGCGGATTATCTGAAAGGGCAAACGAAAAAAACGTACAAATTATCCGTGGCGATAAAGCACACCCGCAGATTATAGTTGCCGATTTAAATAACATCCGCACGCTTGCCAATCCGGAATTGAACCTGCAGAACAACGATATTATTTATGTTT
>CAZZVO010000191.1:0-8128 GCA_964657505.1 uncultured Mucilaginibacter sp. | reverse complement strand
CGCCGGGAAATAATAATAGTAACCGTTGCGCTTGCACATTACCGGCCCTTCCGCCCAACTGTATTGCAGTTTTGCGTTGATCCAATCCAAATTAATTACGCTATCCGTAAGCTGGCCATCTTTGTCCAAAGCTTGCAAACGGTTAACTTTTTGCATGTTTTTAATGACTATATACGGTTTGCCATCATCTACAAAAATCGAATTATCGTAGCCTAAATCACCAGTTTTAGCATTGGTATTTACTTTTACCGGATCAGACCACGGGCCAGCAGGCGAGCTTGCTTTGCTAAACCATTGGCCGCCGGCGGAAAAATAAATCCAGTAAGAGCCATAGAAATAAGTAATAGCACCCTGCCAAATTCCGGCGGAAGGCCGGTCTGTTACCCATTTCGCTTTTGCGGCTGGTAAAACCCGGCTGATTACTTCCCAGTGAATCAAATCTTTTGAATGGTAAATGGGCAAGTACGGATTGAAATGAAACGTTGATCCGCAGTAATAAAAATCGTCTCCAACTTTTAGTAAAGTTGGGTCGGGATGGTCTCCTGGCAGCACCGGATTGGTATAAGTTTGTACGGATTGATAAAACGAAGCCGTATCTGTTGCTTTTGTTTTTTGTGCTTTAACTGATGAAAAACACGCCGTTAGAAGACCTGTAAACAACAGCAGTTTTTGGAAATTAGCGATCATATTTGTTAGTTCAAGTTGTAATAATTATTTGGTAAAAAAAGCATCCCGCAAAAGCCAGATCGGAATATCTATTAATTTTCATGCTTCCTTTACGCAACTTTTTTTGTTGTTGATATATTGATGCTTCTTTTATCGCATAAAAATTCAGGTTCATTTATTTATCAGATCCAACGCTTTTAGGTTCAATATTTTGGCTGATATGGAAGAAATCGAAATCTGCAAATCCGCCAATATTTTTTGTAGCGTAGTTGAACAAGCCAAAACGATAACCCATAAAATGCGGAATGGTATAAGCCATTTTCAGCACAGAACCTAAAGCAGTCCAGGTTTTTCCATCCAAACTATAATAGAAATAACTTTTATCAGTGCGGTTTGTAAAATTGCAGTCGGCTTTCAAATACACTATTTTTTGATTTAACGCAACTGATTCAACTTCAACAGGTGTGCCGGACTCGGCATTAATCATTACAATTGATTTGGTGCCGTTAACATCTTTCACACCAATCCAGCCGTATTTTTTTTGCAGCAATAGCAGTCCGGCAAAATCGCCGTTTTTCATCGCGGAAACATCAATCGAGGTAATGCCGGAACATTGAGGACCTATAGTTCTTTGCGTTAACGTGTTACGGGCAAGTATCAGCGTAGAATCTATGCGGCCGGTGGTAAGCCGCAAATAGCCCAGGCCTTTCATAACCGACCATAATTGATTATTCGGATTATGGTTCCATTGCCAAACTAAAGGCAAAGCTGGTTCTCCGCGCCGACGGGTAAATTCATCAGATGCTACAATTCCGGGAATTAATCCTTTGCTCGCTGGCAAATCCAAATTATCAGGGACTTTGCCATTTGTGCCGATAACAGGCCAGCCGTTTTCCCATTTAACCGGCATCAAATAGGGCACACGGCCAACAGCACCATAATCGCGGAAAAGGTAAGCGTACCAATCTCCTTTAGGCGTATTAATTAAGCCGCCTTGCGCAACACCTTTATCCTGCAAAGCAATCCGGCCTTCGTACGGTCCGGTTAATTTATCTGCACGATGGATTAAAACCGTACGCATTCCACCTTTTGGCCAGGAGATATTAAAAAGATAATATTTTCCGTTGATTTTAAATATTTGTGAACCTTCGGCTGGCAAACCTACATTTGGCCCGGCAGCAATACTGGCATTTTCAATAATTACCTGTGGTTTTGTGCCTGGTTTTATTCCGGAAAGATCATCGCTCAATTCAGCAAGCATAATGCGACCGCTGCCAAAAATCATATAAACTTTGCCGTCATCATCAAAAAACAAAGAATGATCGTGCAGCGAAGGCTTAAAAGAAACTGCTTTCCACAGTCCTTTTTCTATGTTTTTGGTTGAGTAGATATACGTTTTGCCCGTAGTGCCCGAAAACGTGGAAACGTAAAAAGTGTTATTGTGATAACGCAAACTGCTCGCCCAGGAACCTCTTCCGTAAGCGCTTTTTCCGTTGGCAAGGTTTAGTTCATCTGTATCATCTAAAGTATTATAGGCATAACTGACCAATTGCCAGTTTACCAGATCTTTTGATTTCATGATGGGCAAACCCGGACTCATGTGCATCGTGGTGCTGCTCATGTAATAAGTATCGCCAACGCAGATCATGGACATATCCGGCACATCAGCATAAATGATTGGGTTACGCGCGTTTTGCGCTTTCATTAAAAATGGTGCTAAAAGTAGTATCGTTATAAAACCTAACGTGTTAAAAAACCCTTTCATTATTTTGTTATTAAAGAAGTTTCTTGCTGATGATATTGGAAGATTTATTTCTATACGGCCTGCCTTGGATGCTTCTTTTACCACCTAAAAATTTGGTGTTTGATATTTTTTTATCGACATAAAAACAAAAAATACAAGCATAAAAGAGGCATGTAAAATTTTAGTGGGATAGCGGTTAAAACGTTTATCTAAATAAGGACAGGTCTATGGATTCGCCCATCATTTTGTACCCGGATTCGTTTGGGTGGAGATAATCGCCGGATTGCGCAGCAGGCAAAATACACAATGGATCAGATGGATCCCGGATAGCTTTGTCAAAATCAATAACGGCATCAAAATGGCCGCTGCTCCGGATCCAGTTGTTTACTGTATGGCGTGCAGCTTCACTATAATCTGTATAATAAAAAGATTTTTTAATAGGGGTAATGGTAGCACCATAAACCTTGATTCCCTTAGCATGTGCTTCGGTTATCATTTTATCAAACGCGTCGATGAGGGTTTTAGCAATGCCGACTGCTGCACTACTGTCTTTTTTCCCGCCAAAGTCGTTAACGCCTTCCATTATAACCAGCCACTTAACACCGTTTTGCTTGAGCACATCGTGGTCAAACCGGTTAAGCGCGGTAGGCCCAAGCCCTCCTTTAAGCACCGTGTTGCCACCAATACCCATGTTAAGGACAGCAACCTGGCTGGTATGACTATTTTTTTGGAGTGCCATTGCAAATATATCAGGCCATCTGTCCTGCTTATTCGTTCCTGAACCCCGGCCGTCGGTAATGGAATCGCCCAAAACAACCACAGCAGCGGCAGGTTTAGTAGCTTCTACTTCGATCCCATTTATAACGTACCAATGGTCTGTTTTTACAGCATTTGTAAAATCAGCATCTAAATCTAAATTGTTCCCTGCAAGCAGATACGACGTGGTGCGGGAACCGGGATGGCCAGTCACGGTGGGTGACGTTTCTCTAAAAGCAATGGTGATTGCAACCTCCATTCTCGGTTTTAGATCGAAAGAAACAGTATCGGAAGTAATCTCGCTACCTGGTTCCATGTTAATTTCGGACTTGCCATTAAATTTTAAGGTTTTAATTGTGGTTCTGTCGATTGCACTTCCGCCCTTTGAAACAGCTATTTGTACCGTTTTCATTGTCACCGTGCTTTTGCTAAACTCATTGGAGAATTTTAAGCGCAATTTTTTTCCACCGATGGAAACACATACTACCTGCCGCAAAGTATTATTGGTTAAACCCGGGGCTGGTGGCATATTGTTTGGTTCGACAAGCTGACGGGCAGTACCCCATGTGCCTACCCATATTTTTGCCTTGGCCGGTATTTCTTTTGAGTATCCAAGGTTGTAGGAACACATCAGGATGAACACGGATAACAAAAAACTTGATGCTGGTGGCATTAAAAACAGGCGGCCAATAAGTTGGAAATTATTGTAAAATGGAGTTGGTTTATTACGCATGTCGAGGGTATTGATGTTTACAATATTAGGGGAGGGCATTGCTTCTTTTATCCTATCAAATTTGATGTTTGCTGATTACTACAAAAGCCTCCAGTTTTTAGGTGGTAAAAGAAGCATGTAGTAAATTACAGAATTATGAAGCAAGCTTTTACCGTAAATAAAAGGCTGCCCTTTCTAAGACAGCCTTTTATTTGGTTCTTCGAAAAATCAGTAACCGTTATTTTGAGGATATTTAGGACCGGATAGTACGTTGTTTATCAAACTCTGTGGAATTGGCCGGCGTGTGTGGTAATCCTGAATATATTGTGCAGCGGTAGAATTGTATAATTTTGCACGTCGTACCAATTGCTGTGTCCTTACCAGGTCGTACCAGCGGCGCGGATCGCCGTAAAGTTCGCGGGAGTATTCCTCCAAAATCAAATCCATACCGCAAGGTGCGGAGCCAACTGTTGTGCTATTAGGTATAGCCAACTGCGCTAACTGGGCACCGGTTAAAAGCATAGCATCAGCGTTTGTAGCATTGGCAGCACCCATGGTGGCAGTTGTTACACTAAACTGGTTTTTAGCAACTAATTGCGCATCTGCAGGAGTGCGATAAGCGGCCCGGCGCCTAATTACATTTAACGAAGTAGCGGCGGCATTAACATTGCCTAACATGTAATTCGCTTCTGCATTCATTAAATAAACTTCAGAAAAACGCATCATAACGATAGGTCTGCTGGAAAAATCAAGAATGCCAGTCCGTGCAGGGTCATCAAACTTTTTAACGGTTGGAAAAATGGTGTTGTTGAACTGTTTTGGAGTAACAATTAGCCCTTTAAAAGCATCCCTACGAGCCATGGTAACGTCTGCGCTCGGCATGAGGATAGCCGTATCGCCATCTAAAGGTACATTGTAAGCCGTCAAGGAAACGTTGGAGGCAGGTACGAGTACACCTTTTAAGCCTCCGGTACTGGTTGTGCCTGCGACCGTAGCTTTATCACAAATCCAAAAGGTTTGGAAAGTTGCGTCATAGCGCGCATCATGTATCTGATCGGCAAAAGCTACGTTCATCGTATAAGGTACGTTAGGTGCAAGCCGAATGTAAGGGCGTCCGTTGTACACATCACGAAGCATACCTGTTTTAGTACTAAGCTTTTGCGGGACTGCATCAATTCCTGGTATATCATCTATACCTGGGCCTACATAGTTGAAACGTGCCAGGTTATAAAGCTGGTTGATACCGTAGCCTCCTGATCCTTGTTGGGTATAATTTGAATACTGAGGGTCTGTGATACCATAATCGATATTGAACATGTTTTCCCTGCCGTAATCATTTGCTGCTTTGTGCACATCGTTGTAATCTTGCCACAAATCTAACCCATAAGTGCCCTTGTTGTTGATTAAGGCTGCGGTAAGGTCTGCTGCCTTTTGAAAATCACCCGCTTGTTTAGCTTCTGTGTACCCGCGGGTTAAATAGGTTTTAGATAGATAAGCATCCGCCACAGCCACTGTAGCAGTTTTACCGATCCCTCCCGCTGAAAATGGGTTTGAACTGGTAATTGTATTTGGTAATGCTGCGGCTGCATCAGTAAAATCTTGTATAATTAGGTTATAAATGTCGGCAAGCTGGGCAGGAGCATCCGCTGTAGTAGCCTGGGTAATAAAGGTAGTATGCAACGGGATGCCACTTTTTTGTGTAGCTGTAAGCCCGCCGTAGGTTTGCACCAAGTAGAAGTAGATAAAACCTCTAAGGAATTTTGCTTGGGCAACATATTGTGTTCTTGCAGTAGCATCTGTAATCGATGATGCGTATTGTAAAACACCGTTAAGGGTGTTGATGTCTACGTATAAACCGGTTATATCAGGCCCGCTTGATGAGGTAAGGCCATTGTAGGAATTTAATATTGCGCCACCGGTCCCTGCACTACCTCCTGAAATGTTTTCATCAGTTCCATCATAAAAGAACACAATTCCTTCGCCTGAAAAAGAACCTCTCAAGTCGCTATACACTCCGGTAACTGCGGCCTGTACACCACCAGCCGTACCAAAATAATTAGGGTATAGCTGGGCGCGGGGTGTTTCTACCAATAATTTTTTGCAGCCTGTTGCTGCCGTTAATACTGCCGCAACAACAACGGTAAAAACGGTTTTATTGAATATTTTCATATTTACTTTCTAAATTAAAATCTTGCATTAATACCAATAATAAAATCACGCGTTTGTAACCCCGGACTGATACCTACACCGCGGTAAGGTGCACCGTAAATATTGTTAGGATCATAACCCCCAATGCTACCACTTGCTGATACGTTTGCCGGAGCAACTGCATAAGACGCAGTAGTGTTGTAAATAGATTCTGGATCAGGAACAGAGAATCCATGGTGCATAATTGGAGCGTAAATGATAAACGGATTGGTTACGTTAACATAAACCCGCAGTGAACTCATACCTACCTGCTTTACCAGTTTACTTGGCACGTTGTAACCCAAATTGATACTTTTTGCCCTGATAAAAGAACCATCGTAATATTGTAATGTGGAATAGTAGTTGCCTTGGTTTTGGGCATTTGGTTCAGGAAATGCATTGGTTGGGTTTGTAGGCGTCCAATAATCTAAAACAGGTTGGTTATGACGGCCTAAGTTTAAAAATTGCCAGCCACCTAAACCTGAGTTTGATGAGGAAACATAAGGCACAACGGTTGTAAACTTCATCCGGCCTTGTATTACAAAGCTTAGATCAAAGTTCTTGTAACTGAACCGATTGGTCATGCCCAATGTATATTGCGGCTGAAAATTGCCTATGATCTGGTCATCACTGGCGTTGATCTTCCCATCACCATTCAAGTCCTGGATTTTGATCTGGCCTGGTTTCTCCCCATAAACAGCAGCTTGCACAGCTTCACTGGTTTGCCAGATACCTATTTTCTTTAGATCGTAAATAACGTTTAATGGCTGCCCAACAAACTCCCCTGTAGGAATATTGACCTGTGCACCGTTTGGTAAGGCTACAATGCGCTCACGGTTAAAGGCCATATTGTAGTCGGTCGACCAAGTGAAGCCGCCAACATTCTGTAAATTGATGCTGCTTAAAGTAATTTCCAAACCCTTATCAGCAGAAGTACCTAAGTTTGAAACCTGGGAATATGCCCCGTTAGTAACAGGCAATTGGTTGGGTAGGATAATCCCCGTAGTTTTTTGACTGTAAACTTCGACCGAACCAGTGATACGGCTTTTCAATACAGAAAAATCTAAAGCGAGGTTGTATTCGCTGGTGCGTTGCCATGTCAAGTTTGTATTAACAAGCGTTGTTACCCGCACACCCTGGGCATCACCTGCAGATGAGCCGCCATACTGATATTTTGAAGCGTTTAATTGACCTAATGTATTGTAAGGGTTAATTGTAGCTATGGTAGAAGTTTGCCCGTAACCCCCGCGAAGTTTCAGGTTATCAATAAAAGTAAATTGTTTCATAAAGGCTTCATTGCTGATCACCCAACCTAAACCTAAAGACGGATAGGTAGTCCGTTGGTGACCCTGAGCTAATGCTGAGTTGGCATCAGAACGTATGGTTGCAGTTAGGTCATACCTTCGGTCAAAAGCGTAATTTAAGCGGCCAACATAAGAAATTAAGCCTTGTTCAGAATAGCCGCCACTAACAGAAGTAATAGTGCTGGCCAAACCCAAGTTTTCGTTCCTGTTTGCATCAGAAGGGATGCCTGTGGCGGCAATACTAGAGCTTTCATTGTGCTGTAACTCGGTTGTAAAGCCAGCTACAAAATTAACAGTATGTTTACCCGCAAATGTATTGTCGTAACTCAATAAGTGCTCCTGAGCTAAGCGATATTGGTAATTGTTGTTAGTGCTTGCGTTAGTTTTAGCAATACTTGTAATATCAGCCCCGTTGATACCATTGTAAGTCCCGGCCAAAGACTGCGAATAGTTGTAATTCACAGAATAGCGGTACTTTAAGTGATCAACTGGCGTAATTTCCCCATACAAAATATCATTATTTACAAACCCACCGGTGTAGTTATAATATTGGTTTGGACTGCGGCTTGGAATTAGTGGATTGATGGTCGTGGCATCAATCTGGTCAAACTGAGGAAGTATATTTAGAGAACCATCAGGATTGTAAGGATAAGTTAGCGGGCTAAGGTATCTTGCATTTTGCAATTGGTCCCCGCCTCCGGCGTTAATTGCCCTGATCGTGGTTTGCGTGCTTAAACCAAACTTAATGTACTTGTTTAT
>CAZZVO010000190.1:4792-8138 GCA_964657505.1 uncultured Mucilaginibacter sp. | reverse complement strand
TGGAACGATAAAAAGGCACGTCCTGAGAAATCCGGTCTACGATAACCGCATAATCCAATTCTTCGCCTTGAAAAACCTTATCGATCTTAACAAATTCTGCGGTAATGTCTTTTTCGTTTTTACTGTTGATACGATCAACAAAAGCTTGCGGAAAACTATTTTCCTTGCCAAACAAGATTCCTATTTTTTTCATGGGGAATGATAAATTTTATTATAAGGTTGATAAATAATGAGGGAACATTTCTTTCCAAATCGGCCAGTCGTGTACGGCATTTGGTCTAATATCTAACCAATGGTTAATATTTTTGTTGGCTAGAATTTGTGATAATATTTGGTTGGATCCTAAACAAATATCATGATCGGAAGTGCCTAAAATAATGTTTAAATTCCACAGATCGTGCAAATTACTACCTGGTAAATAATCAACCGGATTGTTAAAATAAACGTCATCATTGTAAAAGCCATCTGTTTGTGCGCGGATATCAAAAGCACCGCTCATCGAAAATAAATGGCTTGTTTTTTCCGGGTGTTTAAACGCGAAGTTGGCCGCATGATATCCGCCAAAACTGCAACCGGCCATTACCGCTTTGCTTACACCTGTTTCTAAAGTTGCCCAAGGTACTAATTCTTCGTTTAGCATTTTATCGTACCAAACATAGTTTCTGGCACGTTCTGCCGGTTGTACGCCTTTGTTATACCAGCAAAGCCAGTCGAAGGAATCAGGACAATAAACCTTGATCAAACCTTCGTTCACAAACCAGGAAACCGCATCAATCAAACCAAAATCTTTGTTCTGATAATATCTTCCGTTGGATGTTGGGAATAAAATTACCGGCCGACCACGGTCGCCAAAAACGAGCATATCCAGTTCAAAGCCCAAGTTGTAAGAATACCAGCGGATGTGTTTTTCGGTCATGCTAATTCAATTGATGCGGTTGTAAGATAGTTTCTTTGTAATAAAAAATCAAAATTAAAATCCTTGGTACTGCTTTTGTTACCTCAAACCTTTTATTTCTACTATTTTTAAATCAAATAACATTACATGTATTGCAACGTATTAAAGCAAGAAATGACCGTAACAGAAGAAGTTTTAGCAATCGAATCAGTTTTTTTAAAACGAGAAGTCATCTGCTCACTTTTAGTTCCTGAAGGATTTGAAGGGCTGGAAAAAATCAACTTGCTGCTGTTGAACGATGGCCAGGAAGCCGAAAACCTGCAGTTAAAATCAACTTTAGAAAATTTATATACTTATCAAAAAATTGAGCCAACGCTCGTTGCCGCCATCAACGCCGGAGAAAGGATTCACGAATATGGTACTGCCGGAATTTTCGATTTTAAAAGCCGCGGAAGCAAAGCCGCTGATTATACTTCTTTTATCACCCAAGAATTGTTGCCCAAATTACAGGAACTGATTGGCATGAAAGCTTTTGGAACAATTGCTTTTGCCGGTTTTTCTTTAGGCGGATTATCTGCTTTGGATATCGCTTGGAACAACCCGCAACTATTTGATAAAGTTGGTGCTTTTTCGGGTTCTTTTTGGTGGAGAAGCAAAGATTTGAAGGACGGTTACAGCGATGAGCAACACCGGATTATGCATAAAATTATACAGCAAAAACAGCATCAGCCGGGCTTGAAATTTTGGTTTCAAACAGGCACAAATGATGAAACGGCAGATCGTAACCAAAACGGTATTATTGATTCTATTGATGATACGGTTGACTTAATCAAAACGTTGGTAAACACCGGTTACAATCGATATAAAGACATTCAATACCTTGAAATGATCAACGGCAAACACAATGTAGAAACCTGGGCCAAGGCAATGCCTAAATTTCTGAGCTGGGCGTTTGGGCGGTAAATATAGTTTTGTAAATTAGTGTTATGGAAACCGATATTTTAATTAAAAAGGTAGAAACACTTCCAAATGACTTAAAAAAGGAAGTTGAGGATTTTGTTGACTTTTTGATTTTTAAAAATAATGGACTAGATAATATTCATCATGTTCAAGAAGAAGATTCTTCTTATCAGTATGTAGAAAATTCATTAAAAGTTAAAAAGCTGGCCTCTAAACCAGTTTTTGGGAGCGGTAAAGGTATTTTTGGTAAAATTGCTGATGATTTTGACAAACCTTTAGATGCCATGAACGATTATATGTAATGCGAATATTGCTTGATACCCATATTCTGATATAGTTTGCAGAAGGAATAGATAAACTATATCCAAAAGCGAAAACAACAATTGAAAATTTATGTAATCAACGCTTTGTAAGTATCGTTTCTTTATGGGAGATTGTAATTAAATCAAGCTTGAATAAAATTGAGCTTAAACAATCTTTTAAAGAAATCAATCATTTTTTGACTGATAATGATATTGAATTGCTACCTGTTAATGTTGCTCATCTCGATATACTTTTAACACTTCCCTTTCATCACAAAGACCCTTTTGATCGTCTTTTAATTGCGCAGGCAATTACTGAAAACCTCACTTTAATTTCTGCAGATCAGCATTTCAATTCTTACAACATAAATCTGTTACAGTAAGAATTTGGTTAAAATTCGCTAACCTCTTGCTATCTCTTTAAAATACCATATATTAAGCCTATCTTCGCGCCAAATTTTAAGTAACGCATTTACATGCAAAAGATCAGAAACATCGCGATTATCGCGCACGTTGACCACGGTAAAACTACTTTGGTTGATAAAATTTTACATAGTTGCTCTATCTTTCGGGACAACGAACAAACTGGTGAATTAATATTGGACAACAATGATTTGGAACGTGAACGTGGCATTACCATCGTTGCCAAAAACGTTTCTGTTAGATATAAAGATGTTAAAATTAACATCATCGATACACCTGGTCACGCCGATTTTGGCGGTGAAGTAGAACGTGTGTTAAAAATGGCCGATGGCGTGCTTCTTTTATGCGATGCTTTTGAAGGTGCTATGCCTCAAACGCGTTTTGTAACGCAAAAAGCTTTGGCTTTAGGTTTAAAACCGATTGTGGTCGTAAATAAAGTTGATAAAGAAAATTGCCGCCCCGAAGAAGTTTACGAACAGATTTTTGAGCTTTTCTATAATTTAGATGCAACAGAAGACCAACTGGATTTTCCGGTAATTTACGGTTCATCTAAACAAGGTTGGATGAGTACCGATTGGAAAAAACCAACAGAAGATATTTTCCCTTTGATGGATGCTATCCTGGCCAATATTCCTCCGGCACCCATTAGCGAAGGTACATTGCAAATGCAAATCACTTCGTTGGATTATTCTTCTTTTGTTGGCCGTATCGCTATTGGCCGCGTTGCCCGTGGCACAATTAAAGAAAACCAGCCGGTATCTTTGGT